>JAZRLK010000124.1:0-8088 GCA_045646805.1 Faecousia sp. | reverse complement strand
CGTGCTAACGCCCGATAAAAATTGACAATTGACAATTGATAATTGACAATTATGGAGTCCGCAAAGCGGACAATTTTAAATCATTTCCGTAGGAAATACCTTAATTGTCCATTGTCCATTGTTCATTGTCAATTAGAGCGTCAGCGATATAAATTCTAATTTATCTGTATATGAGATTTTGGTTTACTTTTTATCCGGGAAGTGGTATAATAGCAGAAAATGCCCGAAGGAAGCAGAGGTGATCTTGTGGGCAAGCTTGTAGAACATATGAAAACCGCTGTCCGCAAGGCAGACTATATTCTGCTGCTTTTGTGTTTGGTGGCGACGGCCTTTAGCTGCCTGATTATTTCCAGCGCCATTCACGATAACCCTGTGCGTTACGTTCTGGTGCAGGCCGGTGCGGCTATGATCGGCGTTTTCCTGTTTTTCATCGTCTCGTCCGTCGATTCGGATTTTCTGTCGGAGCATCGGGGCATTCTGGTTGCGTTTAACTGTTTTATGCTTTTGCTGATTATCCCCTTCGGCACAGATAACGACACCGGTAATAAGAGCTGGCTGGACTTCCCTTTCCTGCCCTTCCAGATTCAGCCTGCGGAAATTTGTAAGATTGCCTTCGTTCTGGTGCTGGCATCGGTGATGGCTTCCCATCAAAACCGCCCCTCTGCATTCCGCTCGGTGATGCATCTGGTCCTGCATCTGGTTCTGATTGTGGGACTGAATATGTTCGTCTCCCGGGACCTGGGTGTTTCTTTGATCTTCATTTTCATCTTCCTGGGTATGGCCTTTGCAGGCGGTATCAGTCTGATCTGGTTTGCCGTAGGCGCAGGCTTTGTTGCCCTTGCTACGCCTTTTTTGTGGAATTTTGTCTTTGAGGAATATCAGAAAAACCGTATCCGGATCATCTGGGACGAAACCATCGATCCCATGGGCATCAACGAACGATACCACACCCGGCTCAGCTTTCAGTCTTTGACCGGCGGCGGTATGACCGGTCAGGGTCTTTTCCAGGGCACCCGTACCCAGACCCCCGGCGCTCTTTACGCCCAGCATACAGACTACATCTTCTCCGCCATTGGCGAAGAATTGGGATTTATCGGCTGTATCGTCACCATTTTGCTGCTGGTTGCCATCATTGCCCGGATCATCTGGGTAGGCACACGCAGTAATAACTATCTGCGGCGAATGATCTGCTTCGGTGTTGCAGCCGCTTTGATTTTCCAGGTCAGCGTAAACGTGGGTATGTGCATCGGCGTTGTGCCGGTTATCGGTCTGACGCTGCCCTTTATCAGCTACGGCGGTTCCTCGCTGGTTTCGCTGTACGCCATGGTGGGTCTTGTTTCCGGCGTATTTGCCAACCCATCCCCCGGCAGCCACGAGCGTTATATCCGCCCACCTTTGTAAAAAACCCGAGCGTCCTCAAGGACACTCGGTTTTTTATTTACTTTGCTCCTTGTTTATCCAGCACATCCAGCACCTGCTGACCTCTGGCTGTTAAGGCAATGCTGCCGTGGATGGGGCAATCTGCATATCGGGACATATCCGCCCCCTGCAGGGGCAGATCAAAATCAATGGAGATCAGGCCCTTTTTCTCCAGGCAAATCAGGATCAGACTGTACTGCTCCTGTGTTTCATTTTCCTTTTCCCGGTAGATGGGGGCTGTATCCCCTGCTTTCCGGGCCACGGGCAAAAAGGCATTTTCCGCCAGGTCGTTCAAAAAATCCACTTCCGGCTGGCTGAGCACCAGTTCTCCGGCACAGCCGCCGCAATTTTCACAATTTCCGCTGCAATTTCCCATAAAATCCTCCAGCCTTATTCTCTGTAGGGGAGGGGCATTGCCCTGTCCCTACATATTTTCTTTTATTATAATGCCCAGCAGAACGGGATGCAAGTCTATTTTCCTGCCGCCGGCATACAATCCAATAAAGGAGTGTGATGACGGATGAAAGAAAATGTTAAAAAACTTTTGGTTGCCCTTGCCATTCCTTTGGCAGTGGGCGGACTTTCCTGGCTGCTCAGCGGCGGCTCGGGCGATTTCCGCAGTTTAAATCAGCCGCCCCTTTCGCCGCCGGGATGGCTGTTTCCCATCGTTTGGACGATTCTGTATCTGCTTATGGGCTACAGCTCTTATCGGGTTTACACCTCCGGCAAACCCCAGGCATTGACCCAACGGGCATTGAAGCTGTATTTTGCCCAACTGGCGCTGAATTTCCTGTGGTCCATTGTATTTTTTGGCTTTGAATGGTATTTGGCGGCATTCTTTGTGCTGGTTGCCCTGTGGATTCTGATTTTTCTGACAATGCGTGCCTTTTCTGCCATTGACGAGATCGCCGGAGATTTACTGATCCCCTATTTGCTGTGGGTCACCTTTGCCGGGTATCTGAACATCAGCATTTATTTTCTAAATTGATACTATGCAAAAGGCAAAAATGTGATATAATAAATTTATCCTATTTTCACAAAAGGAGTGTATTCATATGAGCAACAAATACGCAGGTACGCAAACTGAGAAAAATTTGATGGCAGCTTTTTCCGGCGAATCCGAAGCCCGGAATAAGTACACATATTTTGCTTCCAAAGCCAAGAAGGAAGGCTTTGAGCAAATCGCCGCACTTTTCCTGAAGACCGCCGACAATGAAAAGGAACACGCAAAGCTGTGGTTCAAGGAATTGAACGGAATCGGCGACACCGCCGAGAATTTGGGTGCTGCCGCTGCCGGTGAGAACTACGAATGGACCGATATGTACGCAGGCTTTGCCAAGACTGCTGAAGAAGAAGGCTTCCCCGAGCTGGCAGCCAAGTTCCGCCTGGTTGCTGAGATTGAAAAGCACCATGAGGAGCGTTACCGTGCTCTGCTGAAAAATGTGGAAACCGCTCAGGTTTTCGCCAAGAGCGAAGTGAAGGTTTGGGAATGCCGCAACTGCGGTCACCTGGTTGTCGGCACGAATGCCCCCGACCTGTGCCCCACCTGCGCCCATCCTCAGAGCTACTTTGAAGTACACGCAGAAAATTATTAAAATAATTTTAATTCAAAATGAAGCAAAAAACCAACCTTGTTCGTTGCAAGGTTGGTTTTTGTTTTATCGTAGGGGCGGATATTATCCGCCCGCGGGCTTTGCAATATCGATAATGCGTAGATTCTTCGACTCCCGTTGATAATCCTAATTGTCAATTGTCAATTGTCCATTGTCAATTGTTAATTACCCCAGCTTTGCACCGGCAGGGATAGCATCGCTGATCATAATGAGGTTCAGCTTTTCCTCACCCTTTTCCGTGTGGACAGCAGACAGCAGCATACCGCAGGATTCTCTGCCCATCATCTTCCGGGGAGGCAGATTGGTGATGGCCACCAGGGTCTTACCGATCAGTTCCTCGGGCTTATAGAACTTGGCAATGCCGGAGAGGATCTGCCGGTCTGTGCCGGTGCCGTCATCTAGGGTGAACTGCAAAAGCTTATCGCTCTTCTTCACCGGCTGGCAGTCCTTAACCTTCACAGCCCGGAAATCGGACTTGCAGAAGGTATCAAAATCCACATTTTCCTCAGCATAAGGCTCAATTTCGATTGCAGGCAGCTTTTCTTTTGCCTTTGCCTCGTTGATGGCGTTAATTTCCTCCATCTTCTTCACCGGGTCAAGACGGGCAAAGAGGATCTCGCCTGCGCCAACCTTGCCGCCGGAGGGCAGCGCACCAAAACTCTGCAGGCTCTCCAGGCCGCCGTTTTCTGCGCCGATCTGGGCAAGGATCTTAGCGGAAGTATCCGGCAGGAAGGGTTCCAGAGCGATAGCCGCAAAGCGGATGCTCTCCAGCAAATTATAAAGAACTGTACCCAGACGAGCCTTGTTTGCCTCGTCCTTAGCCAATGCCCAGGGGGCAGTTTCGTCGATATACTTATTGGCACGGCGGAGCAGAACGAAGATCTCGTCGATGGCATCTGCCACCTTCAGTTCGTTCATCTTGCCTTCCACCTTGCCGGGCATAGCCAGGGCAACAGCCTTCAGCTCTTCATCCAGCGCATCGGGAGTATTGGGTGCCATAATCTCGCCGCCGAAGTACTTATTGTCCATAGCAACCGTGCGGTTGACCAGGTTGCCCAGAATGTTGGCAAGCTCGGAATTGATCCGCTCGATAATCAGCTCGTAGGTCATAATGCCGTCAGCGGCAAAGGGAATCTCGTGGAGCACAAAATAACGCACCGCATCCACGCCGAACAGCTCCACCAGATCGTCGGCATAGATCACATTGCCCAGGCTCTTGGACATCTTATCGCCCTTAACCAGCAGCCAGGGGTGACCGAACACCTGCTTGGGCAGAGGCTCGCCCATACTCATCAGGAAAATGGGCCAATAAATGGTGTGGAAACGGACAATATCCTTACCGATCAGATGCAGATCCGCAGGCCAGAATTTTTTGTAGTGGTCAGCATGGTTGCCGTCGGGATCGTAGCCGCAGAAGGTAATATAGTTGCTCAGAGCATCCAGCCAAACATAGGTCACATGGCCGGGATCAAACTCTACCGGGATGCCCCAGGTAAAGCTGGTGCGGCTGACGCACAGATCCTGCAGACCGGGCTTTAAGAAGTTGTTGACCATCTCGTTTTTCCGGCTCTCAGGCTGGATAAATTCGGGGTGATCCTGAATGTGCTGCATCAGCTGGTCGGCATATTTGCTCATACGGAAGAAATAGGCCTCTTCCTGGGCGTCGGTGCAATCTCTGCCGCAGTCGGGGCATTTGCCCTCAACCAACTGACTTTCCGTCCAGAAGGATTCGCAGGGGGTGCAGTACTTGCCCTCGTAAGTGCCCTTGTAAATATCGCCCTTTTCGTACATCCGGCGGAAGATTTTCTGCACCTTGGACTTGTGCTCCGGGTCGGTGGTGCGGACAAAGCGATCGTAGGTGGTGTTCATCAGATCCCAGATGCCCTTGATCTGGCCGCTGACGTTATCCACATACTCCTGGGGAGAGATACCGGCAGCTTCAGCCTTCTGCTGAATTTTCTGACCGTGCTCGTCTGTGCCGGTCTGGAAATACACATCGTAGCCGGCATTACGCTTATACCGGGCAATGGCATCAGCCAGCACAATCTCGTAGGTATTGCCGATATGGGGCTTGGCAGAGGTGTATGCAATTGCCGTGGAAATGTAATAAGGTTTTTTCTGTGTCATATAGTTTCTCCTTTTTTCAAGCAGTGTTTTAAAAAAATAAAATCGCCCCCGGAATGACCCAAGGGCGATAAAAATTACCGCGGTACCACCTTGATTTGCGGCATTTTGCCGCCTCTTTGGGCGCTTTGACGGGCGCACCCGGGAATGCCTACCTATCGACATTCCGGCTCCCAGGCCATGTTCTGCTGCTTCCTCCGTGCCCCCTCTCACCTACCGGGGCTCTCTGACCGTTTTCCGACAGCCTACTCTCCTGTTCATTGCCTTTTTCAATTACGATAATTATATCCTATCCTGCCAGGTTTTGTCAACACAAATGATTGTTTATCGTGCTAACGCCCGATAAAAATTGACAATTGACAATTGATAATTGACAATTATGGAGTCCGCTAAGCGGACAATTTTAAATCATTTCCGTAGGAAATACCTTAATTGTCCATTGTCCATTGTTCATTGTCAATTAGAGCGTTAGCGATATAAATTCTTATTTAGCGTTCTTTGCGGGTCAGCAGCAATGCGACGGCAATGGCGGAAAGTCCGCCTGCCAATTTACCTGCGATCATAGCAGGCAGCAATTCCGGGGCAAATCCGGCAGTAAAGCCCAAATGGTCGCCAAAGACAAAGGCTGCCGAAACCGCAAAGGCAATATTGACAACCTTACCCCGCTTGTCCATATCCTTGGTCATGCCGAAGGTTGCAATGGAATTGGCAAGGGTGGCAATCAAGCCTGCGGCCGCTGTTTCATTGACCTTCAGCACTTTTCCAAATGCCATCAGCGGCTTTTTCAGCAGCTTTGTGATGACAAACACCAACGGGAACGCACCTGCCAGCACAATGGCAATGGTGCCTGCGGTCAAAAAGCCTTCCTCAATGGGAGCCATACCGGGTATCACCGTAAATCCGGTCAGCGCCTGCACCAATGCGGCGGTCAACCCCACCGTAATTACGGCGATCACGCCTTTGCCGAACCAGCCGAAGGCTTTGATCATAAATTTCTCCGCTTTCCAAAGTCCCAATGCGATCACCGCAGCGATCACAACAATGGGAATGAGATTGCGCAGCACCATCCCCACAGGGTAGCCTGCCACCAGTCCGCCCACCAGCACACCCACGGGGATGGTGACAATGCCTGCCAAAATACCCTTGGCGAGGAAGGGTCTGTCCTCTTCCGATAAGATCCCCAATGCCACCGGGATCGTAAAAACAATGGTCGCACCCAGCATAGACCCTAAGATTACACCGCCCAAACCGGCAGCCTGGGGATTTTCCGTCATAGCCTGTGCCAAAGAGCCGCCGCCCATATCGCAGGCCAGAATGGTGCCTGCAAACATTGCCGGATCTGCGCCCAAAAACCGGTACACCGGTCCTGCCACCGGCATCAGCAGATTGGCCAGCACCGGCGCAAGGCAGATAATGCCCACCATTGCCAGCGCCAGAGAACCCATAGCCAGGATACCTTCTTCAAACTGCTTTCCCAGCCCAAATCGACTGCCGAAAATTCGGTCCAGCGCACCCAGCACCGCAAAAGCGGCCATTATGATAATCAAAATTTCGTGGACTGACATTCCTTCTCCTCCTGATCCAAAATGGCAACCACAGCCGCATCTACCGGCGCTTCCATACAAAACCGGCTTGCCACAGTGCCTGTGACCAGCAAGACCCGATCCCCTGTGCCTGCTCCCACCTGATCCGCCGCCACGCTCTGCCCTTCCGGAGTTTTTACCACCAAAAACGTCTGCCCCATCAGGCTCTGCGCCTTACGGCTGGACCAGACAACGCCCGTTACCGTTCCAATTTTCACTTTGATCCCTCCAGTATTTCCCGTGCCAAAGGCGTCATAACCGCTCCCGGACCGGGTATTTCCCCGGATTGCTTCATCCGCTGTGCCTCCTGGGCTGTGATGAGCCGCTTCTGTCCGCCGTCGGTAAATACAACGCCCCAGCTTTTCAGCTGCCGCCTTGCCGATGCCAACGCCGCCGCCAATGCCCGGTTTTTCGGGGCATCGGGAAGTCCCGGCGTGTAAAGCACCACCGGTTTCCCCTCCGCCAACGCCTGCAAAGCCGCAGGCTCGGAAAAGTACAAAAGCTGCCCCAAAGTCAAACTCCCAATGACCACACTTTCATAATCCGGGGTTTGTACATAGGTATAGCCCAGGGGTCTGTCCGGCTCCCGGCCTACAAGATACGCCCGGCTCATAGGATGATCCTCCCCAAATCGCCATTTTTCCAGCCGCAGGCATTGGCCTCGTCGTAATCCAAATGGGCAAAGGTATCAAATTCCGGACTAACACGCACCACCACATCTTCAAAAATAACCGGCCGTTGGCTGAAGGTCTGAAATTTCACGGTTTGCTTATCCTTCACCCCAAAAATCGCCGCCTTCTCCGGAGTGATATGGATATGACGCTTGGCTGCGATTACACCCTGGGTCAGCGTCACCTGCCCCATCGGTCCCACCAGCACCGCTCCGGGACTTCCCTGCACATCTCCGGACAGGCGGACAGGCGGCGTAATTCCCAGGCTTTTGCCGTCCGTCAAAGATATTTCAACCTGGGCTTCCTTCCGTTCCGGACCCAATACCGCCACATTCTCAAATTCCCCCTTGGGACCCCGTAAAGTCAGCCGTTCCTTGGCCAAAAACTGTCCCGGCTGGGATAACGGCCGTTTTTCCGTCAGGCTGTGACCAAATAAGGCGTGGCTTTGGGCTTTCGTCAGATGAATATGCCGCCCCGACGCCTCCACCTCAATAAAAATCCGACCCAACACCATATCTATCAATCTTTGCGTTTCCATTCCCTTCCCCCTTTCTTACCATAAATGATCGTTTATCTTACTATGAAAACTATCGAACCGGGTGTCATTCCGAGGGTCGTTAGACCCGTGGGAATCTCTTGGTACAATCTTACTTGTTCAGGTAAGCTTGCGATAGAAGA
>JAZRLK010000123.1:0-4900 GCA_045646805.1 Faecousia sp. | reverse complement strand
TGCATTGAGATATCCAGCCTTCAACTGCTCCTGCAGCTGCCAGTTCCGGTTCGTGAAGACACTGATCCTAGCAGCGGTATCGTCCTTGTAGTATTGGTTCAGAAAATGTACGCAGTAATGGCCTGCCGGATAGGTTTTGTTACCGATCCGCACTCTGCCGTCCCGGCAATCTGCGCTGAAAAACAGTCCTGCGTTCATAATTCCACCTCCTCGTATATCATTCTAAGATAGTAACTGTCCAATAAATATCCCTAATAACATCATAGTGTTTTTCAAGGAAAATTTTGTGGATTTTTTGGAAATATCTCTTTCGAATATGTAAACAAAACAAGAACATCTCTAAAAACTACTTGTGGCACAACCACTTTTTGTTGTTTCGCTTTTTGATTTTTGCTTGTTTCTATATTCCATATAAAAATCGCCTTTTCGAGTATTCAAATAAGTGAGGGGGATGACACCACCTCAAATGAATACGATGGGCAATGCCGTCGGGAAACCGGCGGCTATTTTTATGCCCGCAGAAAGGAGGACGATATGGTTCTACACATCACAAAGGAGCAGGAAATGCAAATCTGTAACTTGGTGCGAAAACGTTGTGCCAATTACCGCAGAGGAAACTGCCTGCTACTGAACGGACTGAGGGAACGCACCTGTGTACAGCTTTTATGTAGAAGCGGCATCTTTTGCCGCTACTTTCAGGAAGCGGTGCTTCCCAGGGAGAAAAAACTGTACACGCAAATCTTAGAGCAAAACCAAAAGGAGGAATGACAATGAAAACAATGAACGCAGTCCACATCATTGGTGTTGACCATGGTTATGGAAACATCAAAACCGCAAACTGCTGCTTCGCCACCGGTGTGGAGAGCAGCGACACCGAGCCGACCTTCAAGCAGGATCTGCTGATCTACGAAGGCCGGCATTATCAGATCGGTATTGGGCATAAGGAGTATGCCGCCGAGAAGATCATGGACCAGGACTACTATGTGCTGACCTTGGCGGCGATTGCAAGAGAACTGGCACGGGAGGAAATCACCGAGGCCAGCGTGTATATTGCTGCTGGACTGCCGCTGTCCTGGGTGGGTAAGCAGAAGCAGGCATTCAAGGAATATCTGCTACAAAACCGTGAGGTAGCCTTTACCTACCGAGACAAGGAATACCATCTTCGCATCGTCGGCGCAGAGGTATTCCCCCAAGGTTTTGCGGCAATTGCTCCCAGTCTGCAGGAGTTTTCCGGTAGTTATATGCTTTGTGATATTGGCAACGGTACCATGAACATTCTGCGGATCTTAAACCGCAAGCCGGATCCCAAGCAGATGTTCACTGAGAAATACGGTGTTCACCAGTGCATCCTGGCACTGCGGGAAGCACTGCTCCGGGAGCACAATGCCCAGCCTGATGAAGCACTGCTGCACAGCTTCCTGCAAAACGGAACTGCCGGTTTGGAGGAAAGCTTGGAGCAGACCATGACCCAAGTGGCGAAGGGGTATGCCACCAAGGTGTTCCGCAAACTGCGGGAACACGGCTACGATCCCCGGCTGATGAAGCTGTATGTGGTGGGTGGCGGTGGTTGCCTGCTGGAAAACTTCTGCCCCATCGATGAAAGCCGGGTGACAATCAATAGCGATATCTGCGCCACCGCAAAAGGCTATGAGTATATGGCAGCAGTACAGATCCGGAAAGGTGGTGCTCGTTGATGGCAACGAAAATCACGGTGCGCTTCAACCCATGCAGGGCTGCAGATCAGCGTGCGCTGGATTATCTTCGGGCGGCAAATATCTCCTACAGCAAGACGGTGGTCAAGGCTATTAACGCCTATCTGGATCAGCAGACCGAGGAGGAACGCAAAGATGCTTTTCTTCAGGAGGTCAGAGGTGCCGTCCGCGAGGAACTGAGAGCCAACCCTATGATAGGAATGATGCCCTACTTCCAACCACCGGCAGAGCAGAAACTGACCCAAGAGACGGAAGACACCATGCTGGCATTTTTGGATGCTTTTGATGGCGAATAAAATGCTTTCGCCGCCATTTTACAGGAAAACCGCTGTCGCATTCTGTTGTAAAAAGATAAGTGCCTGTGCTTTTGGCAGAAATACGACGGCAATTATGGAAAAAGCGGTGGCATATCCGCAAAGAAGTGACGGTAAGTCCCCAATTTGGGAACTTACCAGATACGCATCCAAAGTGGTGAGTGGACAAAATGTCCACTCACCATATAACCGGTCCTAATACACGGGAACGGTATTGTCTTATAGGGTAACAAGCAGGGAACTTGTACGGCAAGTTCCAATCAATCAGCGGATCCTGGCCGCTGATTATCTTAAGGGCGCAGCCCCTAACCCCAGTGAAGAAAGGATATGCTTATGAAAGAAAAGGATAAGCGGGTAGAGCTTCGGCTTCCCGCAAAAGAAAAGGAACAACTGGAACAGCTGGCTAAGAAGTGCGGCTTGTCGCTATCTGAATATCTGCGTAAGAGAGGTCTGGGTTACGAACCCGGACCTTTTTTAGATGATCGGTTTTATGCCGCATATTCCAAGCTGTGTGAGATCAGCAATCTGCCGCTGCAGCCAGATACGGAGGCAGTGCTGATTGCCATACTGAATGATTTGCAGCAGAACTTGTTCCTGCCCCGGAAACAGAAGCAAAAAGAAATCATAGAGGAGGTGATCTTATCGCAACGACCGGATTCTGGCCCGTAAAGGGTCGCTTAAAAGATGTCATCGACTACGCTGAAAACCCGGACAAAACCACTGACCAAAAGTATCTGGACGATGATCTATACCGGGCGCTGAGTTACACGCAGAACGATGAAAAAACGGATAAGAAAATGTATGTCAGCACCATTAACTGTCCGAAGCATGACCCCTACGGAGCAATGATCTCCACCAAGAAGCAGTTTGGGAAGATGGCTGGGAATGTGGCTTACCATGGGTACCAGAGCTTCAAACCCGGCGAAGTGACACCGGAGGAAGCGCACAAAATTGGAATGGAAACGGCGAAGCAGATGTGGGGAGAGGATTACCAAATCGTAGTCACTACCCATTTGAACACAGATTCTTTGCACAACCATTTTGTGATCAACTCCGTGTCATTCAAGACCGGACGGAAGTTTGAAAACCATGTATCTGACCATTACAAGCTGCGGGAGATCTCCGACGCAATCTGCAGAGAGCATAATAAATCTGTCTTGGAGAATGCCGACTTTTACGGCGGTGAGAAGAAAGCATACTGGGTGCGGAAAAATGGCGGCATGACCCACCGGGATATGCTTCGCAGAGATATCAATGAGGCACTTTCCATGACAGCCAGCTATGCCGCCTTCTGCCGGTACCTGGAAGGCCTGGGTTATCACTTTACCCGTGACCGTAACGGCAACCATCCGGCGCTGATTGCTCCCGGCTGGCAGCGGGCGGTTCGACTGGATAGCTTGGGAGAGAAATACACATCGGATGCCATCTATGACCGGATAATCGCCAATCAGCGGTTGCCGGAATTGTATGTGACCTATTATCCTGCCAAGCGGAGAACTCCGCTGATGGAACTGGAATGGGAAATGAAGCAACTGAACCGGATGAACAGTATCGAATTGATATTTGAACTGTTTGTAGCCATGCTGAAGCTGTGCACCGGCACAAACTTCAGCGAAAACAAGTCTGTCCCACTTTCTCCGCAGTTAAGAGAAGAGGTCAGAAAATTGGATCAGTATACTGACGATATGCAGCTCCTTTGCAAGTACCACATCGGTACTGCAGAGGAGCTTTCTGCATTCCGTGAGAAAACCATTCAAAAGATCCATGCGCTGGTGCAGGAAAGAAGCAGCATCTACAACAAGATCCGCCGGGCTACTGAACCAGGGAAAACAGAAATGAAGGAGCAGGCTAAGGTAATCAGCCAACAGATTGCCCCGCTGCGAAAGGAACTAAAATGTGCCGACCGGATCTGGGATAGATCTTTGGAGACCGTCCAAAATCTTTTAGATCAAGAACGGCAAATGGAAACACAGGTAATGAACCGATACAAAGAAAGGAGCTATGAACGATGAAAGAAACAAGAGCAGAGCATCTGCCGATTAGTAAATTACACCCCTTCGAAGGGCATCCCTTCAAGGTAACTGACAATGAGGAAATGGACCAGCTGACATGGAGCATCCTTACCCAAGGTTTGCTGACCCCCTTGGTGGTCCGCCCCTTGGAAAACGGAGAATATGAGGTGATCTCCGGACACCGGCGGTTACACGCATGCAAGAAGGCAGGAATCGAGACGGTTCCTGCCTTAATTTATACCATTGACCGGGATGCGGCAGCTATCGCACTGGTGGATAGCAACCTCCACCGGGAGAAGATCCTGCCCAGTGAAAAAGCCTTTGCTTACAAGATGAAAATAGAGGCAATGAAGCATCAAGGAACTTCTCGCCAACTTGGCGAGAAGTGGTCTGTGACCCAACTTAGCGAAGCCGGTGAGGACAGTGAGCGACAAATTCACAGATATATCCGGTTGACACATCTACTTCCGGAACTGCTGCAAAAGGTAGACGAAGGACAGATTGCCTTCACCCCGGCAGTTCATCTTTCCTACCTCTCCCCGGCAGAGCAAGGGTGGGTACTGGATGAGATGGAGCGCAATGATTGTACTCCGTCTGTTGGACAAGCTTACCATCTCAAGGAACACAGCATGGCAGGAACGCTGACCAAAGATTTTGTTGCCGGTCTTATGAGTCAGGAGAAGGCTAACCAGAAGGAAAGGCTGAAGATCCCAATGGAGCGCATCCGAAAATACTTCCCCAGACACTACACCACCGCACAGATGGAAGATGCAATCGTAAAGATGTGTGAGGCCCAGTTCCGCAAACGAACTGACCGGGATGCCCGATAAGGGGGGTGACGCCTATGCCCGAACAGATTTCC
>JAZRLK010000122.1:0-10166 GCA_045646805.1 Faecousia sp. | reverse complement strand
GGTATGGATACCGAAATGGGCAAGATTGCCGGTGCTTTGGCAGCTACTGCCGACGAGCAGACCCCTTTGCAGCGGAAATTGGACGAGCTGGGAAAGCTTCTGTCCAAGGTGGTTTTGGGCATTTGCGTATTTATCTTTGCCTTCAACCTGTTTATGGCCCGGAAGGAATTGACCGTTGAGGGTCATACCCTGAAGGTGATTCTCGATACCTTTATGACTGCGGTTTCTTTGGCAGTTGCGGCAATTCCCGAAGGTCTTGCTACGGTGGTTACTGTGGTTCTTTCCATCGGCGTGACCAAAATGAGTCAGCGAAATGCGGTGATCCGCCGTCTGACAGCAGTGGAAACCTTAGGCTGTACCCAGGTTATCTGCTCCGATAAGACAGGTACACTGACCCAGAACAAAATGACCGTTGTGGATCATATGGGCGATACCGATCTGGTCGCCACCGCAATGGCCCTCTGCTCCGATGCGGAGCTGAACGAGGAAAACCAGGCTCAGGGCGAACCTACAGAGTGCGCACTGGTGAACTTTGCCTACAGCGTAGGCCTGCACAAGGCGGAATTAGAAAAAGCCACGCCCCGTGTGGACGAAGCCCCCTTTGACTCCGGGCGGAAGATGATGTCCACCATTCACGATTTGGGCGGCAGCTTCGTTCAGTACACCAAGGGCGGCCCGGATGTGGTGCTGGCAAAATGCACCCACTACTGGGAAAACGGGCAGGCAAAGCCCATGACCGAGGAAAAACGGGCTGAAATTATGGCTGTCAATAAAGCTATGGCAGACAGAGCCTTGCGTGTTCTGGCAGCTGCCAAGCGGGATTGGAGCGAAAAGCCCCAGGATAACACCCCGGAATATTTGGAAAAAGATCTGGTATTTCTGGGCCTGACCGGTATGATCGACCCGGTGCGTCCGGAGGTTAAAGCTGCCATTGAGCAGTGCCGCAGTGCCGGTATCCGGGCAGTGATGATCACCGGCGACCATAAGGATACCGCCGTTGCCATCGCCAAGGAGCTGGGTATCATCACCGATGCATCCCAGGCCATCACCGGCGCAGAGCTGGACCGCATTTCCGACGAAGAAATCTGCGAATTTGTGAAAAACTACGGCGTATACGCCCGTGTTCAGCCGGAGCATAAGGTGCGTATCGTCAATGCCTGGAAGGCCAACGACTGCATCTGCGCTATGACCGGCGACGGCGTTAACGATGCCCCCTCCATCAAATCCGCCGATATCGGCGTGGGTATGGGCATCACAGGCACAGATGTTACCAAAAATGTTGCCGATATGGTTTTGGCTGACGATAATTTTGCCACCATTGTTTCTGCCGTTGGCGAGGGCAGACGGATCTATGACAACATCCGCAAAGCCATCCAATTCCTGCTTGCTTCCAATATGAGTGAGGTTTTGGGCGTTTTCGGCGCATCTCTGCTGGGCTTTAAGCTCTTAGGACCTGTTCATCTGCTGTTTATCAATCTGGTAACCGACTGCTTCCCGGCCTTGGCGCTGGGTATGGAAGAGGCTGAGCCGGATACCATGAACCGTCCTCCCAGAGATTCCAAAGAGGGCATTTTTGCCGGTGGCTTGTTTGCAGATATTGTCTACCAAGGCACGCTCGTTACCTTGCTGACCATCACAGCCTACCTCATCGGCAGCTATATGGAGTTTGGCGCAGGCTTCTTTGCTGCGCTGCGTTCTGCAGGAGAATCCGGTCACGGTATGACGATGGCGTTCCTCACAATGTCTATGTGCGAGATCTTCCATTCCTTTAACCTGCGTTCTCAGAGAAAATCTGTTTTTGTGCTGAAGAAGCAGAATAAAATTCTGTGGGCAGCTATGTTAGGTTCTTTGCTGCTGACCACGCTGATTTTGGAAGTTCCCTTCCTGGCAAACGCCTTTGGCTTCATCACCATCGGCTGGAATGAATACGCCATTTCTATGGGTCTTGCCATTTTGGTCATCCCCATCGTGGAGATTGTCAAGCTCATCCAGAGAAAATTGGATAAATAAGAATAACAAATTTCAAATCATCCAATGTAGAGGAGGGGCAATGCCCCTCCTCTTTGTCCTAAAACTTATTTATTATTTCTTCTTTATTCTTTACGATCAATGTACGGCTGTGGATTTTTAAATAATAAAATCAGGGAAGAGGCGGTGCCTCTTCCCTGAGATGTTTTTAATTACAGGTTACAGAAAGAGCATACTGCTTTACCAGAGGATACAGTTCGTTATAATCATCCGTTTCAAAACCAAACTGCAAAAGCCACAAGCCTTCGCTTGCCTCATAGATTGCGTACATAAATGTCATTTCCTCGCCGTCGTCATCTATGACGGTGTACAGCATCGTGGGAATGCCTTCCAGGTCCGCAACCTCTGTTACCGTTTCGTTGCTCATCCCTTCCCGGAGCGCTACGGCAAAGTCCCAGGCGGACATATCGCCTGCATCGCCCATATTCGTGCCCAAAATTGTAATATCTTCGGAGCCAATGGCAAAATCAAAATCCTCTGCCAAAAAATCCAGCCGTATGAAATCCCTGGTCAGATCTATGGATAACCCGTCCACCGTAAAGGTTTTGGCATTTAGTTTTCCGCTCAGTTCCAGAATTTCCTCCGCAGCATCACAGGCGCACAGGGACATAGAAAGGATTAAAACAAGGCATATACAAATCAGTTTTTTCATAAAAACGCCCCTTTATAAATAAAAAACTTGTGCCGGAGATTGCCACGCCGCTATCGCGGCTCGCAATGACAATCAAGCAAATCATAATTTTGCAAAAGGGAGGGGCAATGCCCCTCCCCTACAATAGATGGTTTTCGGTTTGAATAATTGCCAATTGCTTACAGGTAAGCCTTGATGGCATCGCTGGCCAGAGCAGCATCGTCAGACACAGTGACGGTGATGTTCATATTGTTGGCCTTTGCGAACTCGGCGCACCACAGAATGAACTCTTCACCGGCAGCCCGGTCGGAGCCGATGGTCTTGTACAGGTTATCGATGTACACATTGGTAATATCAAAGTTACCCGCATGCAGACCGCTCAGGAAGCCCTTGAGCATATCGGGGGTAGAAATACCGTATTCCTGGGAATCAACCAGGCGGACGCGGTAGTTAATATCGTATGTCAGCTTTTTGCCGTACTCAATGCACACCACATCGCCGCTGGCACTTTCAACAGCCTGGTGGATGGAGTCGATCAGCTTTTTGGTTTTACCGGAGCCTTTCAGGCCCATAATGACTTGAATCATCGGAAATTTCCTCCTTTGCTTAGCAGTTATTTTAACTGTAAAACTATTTTATCAGTTGTCAGCGAATTTTGCAACAAAAAATTGTAGGATTTATAAAATTTTTTAATTTTCGTAGCCGGGTTTGCCCAACAGCTTGAACATATTGCGCTTATAGAACTCCACGCCGGGCTGATTGAAGGGGTTCACGCCCAGCATATAGGCGGAAACGCCGCAAGCCAATTCGAAGAAATAGAACATCTCGCCCAGCTTCTGGTTGTCCAGCTGGCCCATATCCATAGTGATTACAGGCACATCGCCGTCAACGTGGGCTGCCAGAGTGCCCAAATATGCCTGCTCATCCACGAAGTCCAGAGTTTTGCCTTCCAGATAGTTCAAGCCGTCCAGGTTCTTATAGTCACCGCCGATGGTCAGCTTGCATTCGGGAGCATCAAAACGAACCATAGTTTCGAAGATGTTCCGCTCGCCCTGCTGGATCATCTGACCCAGAGAGTGGAGGTCTGCGGTAAATTCAGCAGAAACGGGGAAGATACCCTTGCCGTCTTTGCCTTCGGATTCACCGTAGAGCTGCTGCCACCAGCCGCCCATCATCTTGAAGCCGGGCTCGAAGGATTCCAGAATTTCGATGCTTCTGCCGTTGCGGTACAGAAGATTCCGGGTTGCGGCGTACAGCCAAACGGGGTTATCAAAGCTGCGGACATCATAAAGCTTCTTTGCCTCAGCCGCACCTGCCATAACCTCCATAGGATCGATGCCAGCCACAGCCATAGGCAGCAGACCCACGGCAGTCAGCACGCTGTAGCGGCCGCCAACATTGGGGGGAATGACGAAGGTTTCCCAGCCTTCTTCTGTTGCCATCTGACGCAGCGCACCCTTGCAGGGGTCGGTGATGGCGTATGTACGGGCCTTTGCGCCCTCGGTGCCGTATTTGCGCTCCAGCATCCAGCGCAGAGCCCGGGTTGCGATGGCAGGCTCGGTGGTCGTGCCGGATTTGGAGATAATGGCGATGGAGAAATCCTTGCCCTCCAGCAGACGCTGCAGTTCATTCCAGGCTCTTGTGGAGAGGCTGTTGCCGGCATAATAGATCTGGGGATTGCCCTTACCCTTGCCGATATTGTGGTTGCAGCCCTGCATCAGCTCGATGGCTGCACGAGGTCCTAAGTAGCTGCCGCCGATACCGATGACAACAAATACATCGGAGGTTTCCCGGATACGCTTTGCGGCAGCACGGATACGGCAGATTTCTTCTGTCTCCTGCTCCACAGGCAGATCCAGCCAGCCTAAAAAGTCGTTACCCTCACCGCTGCCTTCAGACAGGGTCATATGGGCATCAAAAATCTCCTTTTCGCAAGCCAAAAGGTCCGGCAAAGAGATCCGACCCCACACATTGGATATATCAACTTTGATCATAAATTACTTTCATCCTTTCCATTTTTTTGGATTCTGCCCTATATGTTACCGCAAAATCACCATAAACGCAAGGGTAAAACTGAAAGTTTCCGTGAAAATCAGAAAATTTATAAATAACTATGGAAAATGACGGCAAAAGCAAGTATAATAAGTTCAACATATACTATGGGGAGGTCTTAGTATGGCCTATGGTTTCGGTGTAGACCTGGGTGGTACAACCGTAAAGATTGCATTTTTTCAAGATGACGGCACAATGCTGGGCAAATGGGAGATCCCTACCCGCACCCAGCAGCAGGGCAGCTTGATCCTGCCGGATATTGCCGCTTCGATTGCAGATTATATCAAAAACAACAATCTCTGCCGGGAGCAGCTGCTGGGAATCGGCATTGGCGTTCCCGGTCCTGTGAGCAAAGAGGGTATCGTCAACCGCTGCATCAATTTAGGCTGGGGTGTTTTCAACATCAGCCAGCAATTGCAGGAGCTGACCGGTCTGCCGGTGAAGGCAGGCAACGATGCATCCGTAGCTGCCCTGGGCGAGAGCTGGATGGGCGGCGGTGAAGGCTGCCGGAATATGATCTTTGCCACTTTGGGAACAGGCGTAGGCGGCGGCATCGTAGCCAACGGCGAAATCGTTCTGGGTGCAGGCGGCGCAGGCGGCGAGATCGGGCATATGGTTCTCAACCGGGAGGAAGAGGAAGCTTGCAGCTGCGGCAAAAAGGGCTGCGTGGAGCAGTATTGCTCCGCCACCGGCGTTGTCCGGCTGGCAAAGCGGTATTTGGCCCTTTGCGATACCCCTTCTTCTTTGCGGGATTTGGAGAATTTCACCTGCAAGGATGTATTTGATGCTGGCGCAGCCGGTGACGGCGCAGCGCTTGCTGTTTTGGATCAGGTTTACCGGTGCTTGGGAGAATTTTTGGCAAATGTGGCCTGTGTGACCAATCCCGAGGCTATTGTTTTGGGCGGCGGCGTCAGCAAGGCCGGTGCGCCCCTTTTGGAAGGCACGGAGAAATATTTCCGGGAGTATGTGTTCCACGCCTGCCGGGATGTGCGGTTTGCCCTGGCAAAGCTGGGCAACGACGCCGGTGCATACGGCGCTTTCAAGCTGCTGCTGACTTGACAAAATCCCCCAAAAAACAGTACTCTGTACTGTGGCATATACGAAAGCTTTCAGGTATGTGTCATTCTGAGCGGAGTGAAACGGAGTCGAAGACTTGGCTCCCTCGTTATGAGGGTAAGCGAAGCGCAGTCGCGGTAGTGAATGACAGTCCGGTGGACTGTCAGAGCCGCGACCGGATGCTCCGCAGAGCATTGGCAAATTGCCGACTTTAGGCAATTTGACTGAGGGAGTTTAATATTTTAAGGAGTAAACTCCCCCTGTCACCTTCGGTGACATCCCCCTCAAAACGAGGGGGACGAGAATCCTCCCCTGTTAGGCTTAAGCTATTACGAAGTAGGGGGCTTTCTTTTTAAATCGTGTAAGGAGCATAATTTTATGCGTCAAAGCGGAATTTTAATGCACATCACATCCCTTCCCGGGCCATACGGCATCGGCACGATGGGCAAACCTGCCAGGGATTTTGTGGATTTTCTATATGATGCCGGGCAGAGCCTGTGGCAGATTCTGCCCCTTTCTCCCACCGGCTACGGAGATTCCCCCTACCAATCCTGCTCGGCTTATGCCGGCAATCACTATCTGATTGACCTGGATATGCTGATCGAAGAAAATCTTCTGAAACCCGAAGAAGTGGAATCGATCTGCTGGTGCAAAGAGCCGGATCGGGTGGATTACGGAATCCAGTACGAAAACAGGCTGAATGTTTTAAGAAAAGCTTATGCCCGGTTTACAAACTGGGAAGAATTAAACAGTTTTTGCCGCAGGAGCAGCTCCTGGCTGCCGGATTTCACCCTGTTTATGGCGCTGAAAGGTCAGACCGGAGGTTTGCCCTGGTACCAATGGCCGGAGAAGCTGAAAACCCGTGACAGCGACGAGATCTGGCAGGCACGCCGCCAGCTGCAGGATGAGATCAAGTTTTTCAGCTTTGTCCAATATCTGTTTGACCGGCAATGGGAGGCCTTGCGGCAGTATGCCCACGAAAAGGACATCCGCATCATTGGCGATGTTCCCATCTATGTGCCTTTGGACAGCGCCGATGTTTGGAGCAATCCGGAGCTTTTCCAGCTGGATAAAGATTTAGTTCCCACTGCGGTGGCAGGTGTGCCTCCGGATGGGTTTTCTGCCGACGGTCAGCTTTGGGGCAACCCCCTGTACCGCTGGGAGATTCACAAAAAAGACGGCTACAACTGGTGGATGCGGCGGCTTACCGCAGCAGGGCAGCGGTATGATATCATCCGGCTGGATCATTTCCGGGCGTTTGAAGCCTACTGGTCTGTGCCCTATGGCGACGAAACCGCAAAAAACGGCAAATGGGTGAAAGGTCCGGATATGGATTTTGTCCGGGCTGTGCAGAAAAATCTTCCCCAGCTTTCCGTCATTGCCGAGGACCTGGGGTATCTGACCCCGGAGGTGCTGGCGCTGCGGGATCAATCCGGCTGGCCGGGTATGAAGGTTCTGGAATTTGCCTTTGACAGCCGGGAGCCTTCTGATTATTTGCCCCACGCCTGTTCCCAAAACAGCGTGTGCTACACCGGAACCCACGACAATATGACCATGCGGCAGTGGTTTGACACCGCCGAAGAGGACGCTGCTGCTTACGCCGCGGAATATATGGCGCTGACGGAGGCAGAAGGCCTTGTTTGGGGCACGATCCGCACCGCAATGGCCAGCGTTTGTGATACCTGCATTGTGCAATTGCAGGACTATCTGGATTTAGGCGGCGATGCCCGGATGAACTTCCCCGGCACGATGACCGGCAGCAACTGGACCTGGCGGCTTCTGCCCGGTGTGATCCCGGCAGATCTGGCAGAGAAAATCCGGAAAATGACAAAATTATATTGCAGATTAAATCCCTTAGAAACGGAGAAATAGATATTATGAATTATGATTGTCAGAACATTCTCAAATGGACCGAAGCACAACTGAAGTACACCCACGATGTATCGCTGCAGGAAGCATCCGCTCAGCAGCTGCACGAGGCTTTGAGCCAGGCTGTGATGATGTCCATCAGCGACAGCTGGAACAACTCCAAGCACACCCGTATGCACAGCCGCAAGGCTTACTACATCTCCGCAGAGTACCTCATTGGCCGGTTGGTTTATTCCAATCTGTTCAATATGGGCATCCTTGACGAGATGAAGCAGCTTTTTGCCGAACGGGGCGTAGATCTTGCCATTTTGGAAGATGTGGAAGATGCCGCTTTGGGCAACGGCGGTCTGGGCAGACTTGCCGCCTGCTTCTTAGACTCCGCCGCCAGCACCAATATCCCTTTGTCCGGCTACGGTCTGCGGTATCGTTTCGGTCTTTTCAAGCAGAAATTTGATGAATACGGTTCTCAGGTGGAAGCTGCTGACGACTGGGCAAAGTACGGCGACCCCTGGTCCTACCGCCGCTACAGCCACACTGTAAAGGTCTCCTTCCCCGACCACAACGTTCTGGCCGTTCCCTACGATGTGCCCGTCATCGGCTACGGCACGAAAAATATCGGCACACTCCGCCTGTGGCAGTGCGAAGCCGAGGAAGAATTGGACTTCTCCGCTTTCAACGACCAGGATTATCTGCGTGCTTTGACCCAGAAGAACAAGGCAGAGGATATCACCCGTGTGCTCTATCCCAACGACTCCACCTGGGAGGGCAAGCGGCTGCGCATCAAGCAGCAGTATGTGCTGTCTTCCGCATCTCTGCAGGATATGATCCGCACCCATAAGTCCGCCCACGGCAAGGATCTGAGCAATTTCGCCCAGTTCTACGCTGTGCAGCTAAACGATACCCACCCGGCTATGTCCATCCCCGAGCTGATCCGCCTACTGATGGCGGAGGGTATGAACTTCGACCAGGCCTTCGAGGTTGCCCGTAAGACCTTCTCCTACACCAACCACACCGTTATGGGTGAGGCTCTGGAGAAGTGGAACCTGGATCTGATGCGCAGTGTTGTGCCGGAGATCGTGGAGATCATCCTGCGCATTGACAACAAGCTCAAGAGCGAGCATCCGGAGCTTTTCATTGTCCGGGATAATACCGCCCATATGGCAAACCTGTCTGTTTATGTTGGCACTTATGTCAACGGCGTGGCAGAGATCCACTCCCAGATTTTGAAGGACGATGTGTTCCGTCAGTGGTACGAAGCTTTCCCCGACCGCTTCCAGAACAAGACCAACGGCGTCACACCCCGGCGCTGGATGGGTCTTTGCAACCCGGAACTGACCCAGATGATTAAATACCGCATCGGCGGCGACTTCCTGAACGATCTGGACCGCATCAGCAAGCTTAAGCCTATGATCGACGATGATATGGTTCAGCAGTTCAACGCCATCAAGCGGCAGAAGAAAGAACAGCTTTGCCAGGTTCTGCTGAAGCAGGAGGGCATCCGGCTCAGTCCCGACTTCATTTTTGATGTGCAGGTCAAGCGGCTCCACGAGTATAAGCGCCAGCTTCTGAACGCCATTTCCATTATGGATATCTACTTCCGGCTGAAAAACGGCGAACTGCCCGACTTCCAGCCCACAGTTTACCTCTTCGGCGCAAAGTCTGCCCCCGGCTACGCCCGGGCAAAGGCAGTTATCCGCTATATTAACCGGATTGCCTTCCTGATTAACAACGATCCGGCTGTGGCAGATAAGCTGAAGGTCATTTTTGTCCAGAACTACAATTGCTCCTACGCCGAGCATATTATCCCTGCAGCGGATATCTCTGAGCAGATTTCTCCTGCCGGAACAGAGGCCTCCGGCACCGGCAATATGAAGCTGATGCTCAACGGCGCTGTGACATTGGGTACGCTGGACGGCGCCAATGTGGAAATCGTCAAGGAAGCCGGTATGGAAAACAACTATATCTTCGGTGCAACCGTTCCGGAGATCAACGCCTGCCGGGATGTTTACTACCCCAGAGGTATCTACGAATCCGACTATCATCTCCATCGGGCTATGGACACCCTGGTTGACGGCACCGTTCCCACCGACGACGGTCAGAGAGATCTGTTCCACGCCATTTTGGACGGCACCCACTGGCATCGGGCTGACCACTATTTCCTGATGCTGGATTACCATTCCTATCTGGATGCCAAGCTGCGTGCCAACCGGGACTATGCAAACCGGCTGGAATTTGGCAGAAAGTGCCTGATGAATGTGGCAAGCGGCGCAAAATTCTCCTCCGACCGCACCATCCGCCAGTATGCCGAGGAAATCTGGCATATCGAACCGACTAAGTATTAAAAAACCAGAGGATGTCTGAGTAAGACATCCTCTGTTTTTTATGCTTGTTTATCGTGCTAAAGCCCGATAAAAATTGACAATTGTCAATTGTCAATTGTCAATTGTCAATTATCCAGGTGTTTGCAGGCGGCCATGGCGGCAACAGCGCCGTCACCGGCGGCGGGAACAACCTCGGGGATGTGCCTGGT
>JAZRLK010000121.1:0-6373 GCA_045646805.1 Faecousia sp. | reverse complement strand
CAAAATGCATAATGCAGAATGCTAAATTATCGTATTTTCTCCGAAAATAATTTTAAATAGTCGCCTCTGGCGACACATTCATTCAGCATTTAGCATTTAGCATTCAGCATTGAATTTATGAGCGTTAGCGATATAAATTCTAATTTGCGGGAATCATTGTCAATTGTCAATTATTCTCCTGCGCAGAACTGTGGCGCAGAAATAGCGGATATCGTCCATTGCGTGATCGTTTTCTTTCACCGGCTTATCCCCCTGCTCCTGCCAGGTGTAGAGGGAAAATTCCCGAATGGTGTCCCGGCATTGGGGCGAAAACTGCAAAACTCCCTCCTGCAGCAAAGAGCAAACCATTCTGATTCCGTCCAAAACCCCATTTTTTGCCTTCCGCACAGAAAATCTGCCCTCCCGGCGAATCACGGCAATAAAAGAAGCCGCCGAAGGATCCACCACCACAAATTCGATGGGCAGATTCCCCGCCAGCTTTTCTATTTCCTGGTAATATTCCTGATCGGTTTTGGTTATGCCTGTTTTCCGCCCGTCGTAGTAGTATTCCCGGAGGCGGTACGCCTTGCCCTTTTCCACGCACCAGAGCCCTGCGGAAAAAGGATTCAATGTGCCGTAGTCCACGGATATGTAGTACCGACCGGTCTTAGGCGGCGCAGTCATCAAATGCTTTGCCGGGTCAAACCGGTAGATCAGACCCTCCGCCACGCACCATTGCCCCAGCACATACCGCTTGTAGAACACGCCGGTGTACATCTGCTCATAACGGCTGCGGATCTTCGGAGAAAGGCCGGGATTGTCCGCCATGGTGAAATGCAGATGGAGCATATTCTTCTCCCTGGTTTTGCAAACCCACTCTTTGTAGAACCAATGCTCCGGACCTGCCGGATTGCAGTTGAACCAAAGCTTTGAGCCGTCAACGGAGCATCGGGCGCAGGTTTGCTCCACAAAGGATCGGGGCATCAGCGCCACCTCATCCAGAAGCGCACCTGCCAGGGTGATACCCTGAATCTGCTTATAGGAGCTCTCGTCCACACCGCCAAACAGATAATAGGTGTTCTCTCTGCTGCCCCAGCGCAGGGTGATCTTGTTCTCTCCCCGGTTTTCCCGAATTTGAAACAAGCCCCCCAGCCAGCTGTCCAGATTTGCCGTGACATTTCGCCGCAGGGAGGATATGCTTCTGCCGCAAAGCCCGAATTTTTCGCCGTTAAACCGGGTCATTGACCAAAGAAAAAAGCCGTCTGCCATACAGACGGTCTTGCCCGATCTCACTGCTCCATCGCAGATGATCCCATCATATTCCATCAAGCCCGGACGGTTCCACCAGGTCATCGCCAGCATCTGCCGTTTGCTGAAGTTCCGGTATATCACCGAATTTCATCCCCTCCTTTGTGGAAGATAAGATTGCCTCCAATAAATTGTTTTCCTCCTTCTGCCCTGGGTTTGCGCTGCCAAACATTCCCAGATACTCGCCCAGAAGCTCCAGGGCCTTGAGCTTATCGTAGAATTTAATCTTCCAGCCGCCGGATGTTTTCTCCACACCGGCAATGGCGGCGGCGTGATTTTTCCCCATCTGCTCCGGGGACTTGATCCCGATCTGTCCATCCTCCACGCTGAGCACATCCGTGGCTCTGGTCAATCCGATGGCAGCTAACTCCGTGACGATCTGCCTGGACAGCCGGTCTTCTTTTGTTCTGCCGGATTTTTGCAATCTCCCACCCCCTTTTTACAATGAACAATTGACAATTTACAATTGACAATTGTTTGAACCAGATACTTCTCTTTTAAAATTTTGTTGACGAATTTTCAATTGTCCATTATCAATTGTCAATTATGAATTGTTCCCTGTCCTTTTTCCGACGGTAACATCATACCACGGATTTTTCCAAAAATCTTCCCGTTTTTTTCCCAACCTTTTGAAATCCCGAAAGTCCTTCTGCCCCAACAGCTTCCGCCGCCGCCCAACTTGCAGATCCCCCGATTTTCCCATTTTTTCCCGCATAAATTTGCCTTAGCGAACGGGCGTGCTGCAAAATTATGCAGCACGCCCGTAAATTATAACCTTGTGGATGTAGGGGCGGCTATTAGCCGCCCGCGGGCGACAAATTGTCGCCCCTACATCTTGTATTTTGCAACACGCCCATATTTTATGCTTTATACTGCGGCTGGCAGGTGAGGTTTACGCCCAGACGCTTGAATACCTTTTCATCCACCGGCGACAGGATCACCGAGGAATGCACCTGGCAGCCCCGAAGCTTGGACAGCTGCTCCATCGCCTTCTCCGCCAGGGGATCAGTCGCTGCGCAGATGGACAGCGCCAGCAGCACCTCATCGGTGTGCAGCCGGGGATTGCGGTTGCCGAAATGATCCACCTTCAAATGCTGAATGGGGTCAATGACCGTAGGCGCAATCAGATGAATCTGTTTATCAATCCCTGCCATAATTTTCAGCACATTCAGCAGCAGTGCGGCAGAAGCACCCAGCAGTAGGGATGTTTTACCGGTGACGATGGTGCCATCAGGCAATTCCATTGCCGCCGCAGGCTTTCCTGTTTCTTCTGCCCGGTTCAGCGCAGGGGCAACCACCCGGCGGTCACCGGCGCAAACGCCTGCCTTTGTCATCAGCATTTCCAGCTTGACAGCCTGAGAATCCTCAGCCTTACCCTGTTTTTTATCGCACAGGGCGGTATAGTACCGGCGGATAATCTCCTGCTTTGCGGCAAAACGCACAGCTTCATCGTCCACGATGCAGTTGCCTGCCATATTCACGCCCATATCCGTGGGGGATTTATAGGGGCATTGACCCAAAAGCTGCTGGAAAATCGTCTGCAAAACAGGGAATGCTTCCACATCCCGGTTGTAGTTGACGGTCATCTCTCCATAGGCCTCCAAATGGAAGGGGTCGATCATATTCACATCGTCCAGATCGGAGGTAGCCGCCTCGTAAGCCAAATTCACCGGATGGCTCAGGGGCAGATTCCAGATGGGGAAGGTTTCAAATTTGGCGTAGCCTGCCATATTTCCCCGTTTGTGCTCGTGGTAAAGCTGGCTCAGGCAGGTTGCCAGTTTGCCGCTGCCCGGTCCGGGACCGGTTACCACCACAAGACGCCGGGAGGTTTGAATAAAATCATTCTTGCCCAAGCCTTCCTCGCTTATGATCTTTGCCACATCGTACGGATAGCCGTCGATCTCATAATGGCGGTACACCTTCAGTCCCATACCCTCCAAACGGTCCTGGAAGGCTTTGGTCAAGGGCAGTTCATTGTACCGGGTAAGCACAACGGAGCTGACATACAGTCCAAAATCCCGGAAAATGCCGATCAAGCGGATCACATCCCGGTCATAGGTGATACCCAGATCACCCCGGACTTTATTTTTTTCAATGTCATCGGCGTTGATGGCGATGACCATCTCCACCTGCTCTTTGATCTGCAGAAGCATCCGCAGCTTACTATCCGGCTGGAAGCCGGGCAGTGTACGGGCGGCGTGATGGTCGTCGTAGAGCTTGCCGCCAAATTCCAGATACAGCTTGCCGCCAAAGGCATCAATGCGTTCCCGGATGTGCTCCGACTGCAGGGTAATATATTGTTGATTGTCAAATCCCAGTTTCATTATTATCCCTCTAAAGCCTGCTGCAAATCAGCAATCAGATCGGCAGGATCTTCAATGCCCACGGAAAGCCGGATCAGATCCGGACCCACACCGGCGGCAACCAGTTCTTCATCGTTCATCTGACGGTGGGTAGCGGAAGCCGGGTGCAGCACGCAGGTTTTGGCATCGGCAACGTGGGTGGCGATGGAGCAAAGCTGAAGCTTTGCCATAAATGCCTCCGCAGCCTTCCGTCCGCCCTTCACGCCGAAAGAAACCACGCCGCAGCAGCCCTTGGGCAGATACTTTTTGCCCAATTCATAATATTTGTCACCCTCCAGACCGGCATACCGAACCCAGGCCACATTGGGGTGACCCTTCAAAAATTCGGCAACAGCCTGGGCATTTTTGCAATGCTTTTCCATCCGCAGGGGCAGTGTTTCCATACCCATACCCAGCAGCCAGGAGTTCATAGGCGCAGGGGTAGAGCCGAAGTCACGCATCAGCTGAACGGTGGCCTTGGTGATATACGCACCCTCCAAGCCAAAGCGTTCGGTGTAGGTCACGCCGTGGTAGCTGGCATCGGGGGTGGTCAGACCGGGGAATTTATCGCTGTAGGCATTCCAGTCGAATTTGCCGGAATCCACGATAGCGCCGCCAACGGCAGCGGCGTGACCGTCCAGATACTTGGTGGTGGAGTGGGTCACGATGTCTGCGCCCCATTCAAAGGGTCGGCACAGATAAGGGGTTGCAAAGGTATTATCCACGATAAAGGGCAGACCGTGGGCGTGGGCAACCTTGGCAAATTTTTCCATATCCAGCACAGTCAGGGCAGGATTGGCAATGGTCTCGCCAAAGATGGCCTTGGTGTTGGGACGGATGGCAGCAGCCAGTTCTTCCTCGGTGCACTCCGGGTCAATGAAGGAAAATTCAATGCCCATACGCTTCATGGTAACGGCAAACAAATTGTAGGTGCCGCCGTAAATGGAGGTGGAGGATACGATATGATCTCCGGCAGAGGCAATGTTGAAAATGGCAAAGAAGTTTGCAGCCTGACCGGAAGAAAGGAGCATCGCTGCAGAGCCGCCCTCTAAAGCGCACAGACGGGCCGCCACCGCATCGGAGGTGGGGTTTTGCAGACGGGTGTAGAAATAGCCGGAAGCTTCCAGGTCAAACAGCTTGCCCATATCCTCGCTGGTTTCGTACCGGAAGGTAGTAGACTGGATAATGGGAATATTCCGGGGCTCACCGCCGGCAGGTCTGTAACCGGCGTGCAGACAATTGGTATCAAAATTCATAGCATATACTCCTTATAAACCTAAAAAAGTATCGTCGGCATTTTCACGGGTGATATTTTTATGCCGATAGTAAATATTGACATATTTCAGCGCATTGAACCGCTTGTGGCTCTTGAGCTGATAAAGATGGTCGCCGTAGTAAATATTGAGCTTATTTTTGCCCAAAACGGAAACGGCAACCAGCTCTTCAAAGGGCAAAACCATTTCATTTTCCCTGCTCTCATCGATCACAATGCGGTCGCCATACAGGGCAAGCTGGGAATTTTTCCGCAGGGGCACTTTTTTATCGTACAAGATAACTTCCGATAGATCCGACTGATCCCGGTAAAGGGGCTTGTTCAGATAGTCCATCACATCAAGCTTGTTGATGAAATCCTTTTGATAATCGTACCACTGGGTAACAAACCGGAACGGGAAATCAAAGCCTACGCCGGTGAGGGTCTTATCCTCGCCGTATGTAACAGCCTTGCCGCATTTTTTGCAGGTAATGGTATCTCCCCGGCTTTCAAATTCCGAAAGACCGCAGAAGGGGCAAACATACATAGCCCGTTCCAGATATTCCGCCTTTTTCCGGGACTTAAACTTTCCGTCAGCCACACCTTCATCCACGAAAAGTCCCTTTTCGATCACGGAAAACAGCTCTTCGTTGGTCATGGCGGCGTATTCCTCCGGCTCGATCACCTGAGAAACATAGCCCCGCATTTTGCCCCTGCGCACCACATCGCTCCATCTGGGATGCACACCGTAGCCGCCCTCTAAACGGTAAAGGGCAATGGGCAGCTTCAGCTTTTTGGCAAGGGGCGCAATGGCAGTGCTCATATATTCGGTTTTACCGCTGTAGGTGCGGTTTCCCTCGGGGGCAATGGCGATGGTGCCGCCCTCTCTTGCCACCCGGATGCAGTTCATAACCGCGCCGATATCGGTGGTCTGCTTTTTGATGGGAATAGGCTCAACCAGAAAACGAATCAGGGAAGAAACCCAGCCCTTGGAAAACAGGTCCTCCGATGCCACATAGTACACCGGTTTGCGGAACGCCAGCCCCACAAAAAACTGGTCGAAGGCGGTTTGATGGTTATATAAAATCAGATAGGGGCGTTTCCCCTCTTCCCGGAATTTCTCCACGGTAATGCCGTATTTGAATTTGCAGTATACGCCCAGCGTGGACCCCAGCAAATCCCGAATTACCTTATGCCGCTTTTTCAGCCATTTTTTCTTTTTCTTCATAATTTCCCCTCCGGGGCAACATTTTTCATAGTACCATTTTACCATATCCCCACCTGCTTTTGCAACAACTTTCTTCCCCCTGCTCCGATAAATTAGAATTTATCTTACTAACGCACAGAGTATCGTACCTCCGTGTCATTGCGAGCCCCGTCAGGGGCGTGGCAATCTCATAGTAGGCAGTTTCTTCTATCGCAAGCTTACCTGAACAAGTAAGATTGTACCAAGAGATTCCCACGGGTCTAACGACCCTCGGAATGACACCCG
>JAZRLK010000120.1:0-25044 GCA_045646805.1 Faecousia sp. | reverse complement strand
GAGCCTATTCAGGTGTTTGAAGGCACCATTATTGCCCGGAAGCATGGCGGCATCGGCGAAACCATTACTGTTCGCCGCATCAACTACCGCGGAGGCTGTGAGAAGGTATTTCCTGTTCACTCCCCCCGTATTGCCAACGTTGAAACTGTCCGTAAGGGCAAGGTTCGTCGTGCAAAGCTGTATTACCTGCGTGAGCGCTTTGGTAAGGCTGCTAAGGTCAAGGAAAAAGTCTAAAAAGAATAAAAAAAGAGGGGAAACCCTCTTTTTTTATTACCTAAAATAGTATATAATATAAATTATAATTATTACAGGAGGTGCATGCACCATGGAGGAAAGACAAATCCATTCGGAAGAACCTTTGCAAACTAATCAGTTAGATGAAACAGTTAAAAATAGCATTCTGCCATATTTAAAAGACTTGGCTAAGGTTTTGACTGTTGTCTTGATATTATTTTTGTTTTGTTTTCGGATTGCGATTGTAGAAGGATCATCGATGTATGATACATTGGTAGACGGCGACTATATTCTGCTTTTGAACAATTTCCTCGACGGAGAGCCGGAGTATGGAGATATTATTGTTGCATCTAAGTCCACATATAAAGACGGTGAACCCATCATAAAACGTGTGATTGCTACTGAGGGGCAGGTTGTAGATATTAACTATGTAACAGGAGAGGTTACTGTTGATGGTGTTGTTCTGGACGAACCCTACATTCACTCTGCTACGGTTCAGATTGTCAATCCGCAGACATTTCCGTTAACGGTGCCGGAAGGCTGTCTGTTCGTGATGGGAGATAATCGCGAAAGATCTTTGGATAGCCGAAGCACCACAATTGGACTCATAGATCGCAGAGAAGTTGTTGGCACAGCGCTGTTTCTCATTTTCCCAGGCAATGATGGTGGCAACGAAGAGCGCCAGTTTAATCGGATAGGAGTAATTTCTCAATGAGCTCTGAAAATATGATTATACAATGGTATCCCGGTCATATGACCAAAACGCGCCGGCAAATTGAAGCCGATTTGAAACAGGTGGATGCCGTTTGCGAGATTGTGGATGCCCGCATTCCTATGTCCAGCCGCAATCCGGATATTGATTCCATTTGTGCAAACAAGCCCCGTATAATTGTGCTGAATCGTTCAGATTTGGCGGATCCGGAAGCAACAAAACGCTGGATTGCTTGGTTTAAGGGCAAGGGGATGGCAGCTTTAGCAACTGACTGTAAAAGCAGGAAAGGTATTTCAAATTTTCAGCCTGCTGTTAGATCTGTATTGCAGGAAAAAATCCAAAGAGATGCAGCGAAAGGGATGAATCGTCCGCTTCGCATTATGATCGTTGGCATCCCGAATGTCGGCAAATCTACTTTAATCAATCAAATTTCCGGAAGAAAAGGCGCAAAGGCAGAAAATCGTCCCGGCGTAACCAGAGGAAAGCAGTGGGTAACTGTAGACACAGGTTTACTGTTATTGGATACTCCCGGTATTTTGTGGCCCAAATTCGAAGATCCCAATGTTGGTATGAAATTGGCATATACCGGTGCAGTAAAAGAAGATATTATGGACACGGAAGAACTTGCCTGTCATTTGATTGAGGTGCTTTGGAAGTTCTATCCCGATACAGTTCGCAACCGTTATAAAATCGATATGCCTGAGGATACACCCGGCTATATGCTGCTGGAAGAAGCAGGCCGAAAGAGGGGATTTCTTCTTGCTCGCGGAGAGATCAACACCGAACGGATGGCAAAGGTTCTGCTGGATGAATATCGCAGTGGAAAGCTTGGCTTGTTTACTTTCGAAGAACCGGAGGGATGTTAAGTGAATCAATCAAATTTATGGGAAATAGAACAGTCTTTTTTTGACAGCGGTGTGCAGTTAATTTGCGGCGTGGATGAAGCCGGTAGAGGACCGTTGGCAGGGCCTGTGTGCGCAGCAGCAGTGATATTGCCGGCTAATATTGAAATTCCCGGATTGAATGATAGTAAGAAGCTTTCCGATAAGCGCCGCAGAGAACTGTACCCGGTCATTATGGAACAGGCTGTTGCTTACGGCATTGGGTTTGCTGATCATAGCGAAATAGATGAAATTAACATTCTGCAAGCTACATTTTTAGCTATGGAACGGGCGATTCATTCGTTGAATATAAAACCGCAGCTTGCGTTAATTGATGGAAACCGCTCAAAAGATTTCGGTATTCCTGTAAAAACTGTCGTGCACGGCGATAGCCTTAGTGCCAGTATTGCTGCGGCATCTGTTTTAGCAAAGGTCACACGGGATGATTTGATGTTAAAACTGGCAGAAGAATACCCGCAATATGGGTTCGAGGTACATAAAGGCTATGGGACCAAGGCCCATTATGAGGCATTGGAAAAATACGGACCTTGTCCTGTTCACCGTATGACATTTTTAAAGAAATTATATGGGACACAGTAATCTTTTAGGTGCATGGGGTGAAGCAACTGCAGCAGCATATCTGCAAAATAAGAAGTATAAATTGGAAGCTGCTGGTTTTCGCTGCAGATACGGCGAAATTGATTTGATTGTCAGCAATAAGAAATATTTGATTTTTGTAGAAGTAAAACTGCGGAAGTCCAATCGCTTTGCTGAAGCAAAGGAATTTGTTGATAGCCGTAAACAAAATCGGATTCGAACAACCGCCGAATTTTATCTGTCCCGATATCCCACAAACCTGCAGCCTCGATTTGATGTGATCGAAATCTATGCGCCCCAGGGCACAGCCACTACCTGCCCAGATATTCGGCATTTGGAGGATACTTTTGTATGAGCTTTCCTGTATTTGATCTGCATTGTGATACTGCACTGGCACTGTTGGGAAAAAATATTAACGAAGCAGGCAGTCTTCTTCAAAATGATTATCATATCGATTTAAACAGAGCAAAATCCCTGCCTGCATATGCGCAGGTATTTGCCTGTTTTACTACTCCGGAAATGGAATCCTGGTATCAAAAGTCGCCGACTCTTATTTTTGAGTTGGAGCTTGCCGGTATATTGCGTGAAATTGAAAAAAATCGTGATTCGATTTCCCTTTGCTACAGCGCAGAAGACATTATTACAAACCGAGAAAACGGTAAAATGTCAGCAATTTTGTCTATCGAAGGTCCTGCTGGGTTTGGTTATGACCCGATGTTACTTGAAGACCTGCATAAAATAGGTTTTCGTATTACAACATTGGGATGGAATGAAAGTAATTTGCTAACCGGATCTCATTTGACCGGAAATGGGTTAACTGATTTAGGTCGGGAATATGTCAGGGAAGCACAGCGTTTGGGTATGTTGGTGGATGTAAGCCACATCAGCGATCGGGGCTTTTGGGATATTATGGAAGTAACACAGGGGGCCGTAGTCGCAACCCATTCCAATAGTCGTAGTATGCATTCAGTTAGTCGAAACCTGACGGATGAAATGTTTTTGGCGATTTGTCAAACCGGCGGTGTAGCTGGGATCAATTTTTATAAAGATTTCATTGGACAATCTGCTGATGTTGACGCAGCCGCAAACCATATTTTACATTTTCTTGAGTTGGATCCCAGCGGCAAGCATATTGCATTAGGCGGTGATCTTGATGGTTGTGATACCCTGATTGATGGAATTAAGGGAGTTCAGGATTATCCGTCTTTAGGAAAAAAGTTGCTGGATAGAGGACTGAGCTTTCAAACGGTGGAAGATATTTTTTGGAACAATGCATTGGGAGTGATTCAAAATGCTGTACAAAACAACAAGAAGTAAAGCAGATTCATATACCGATTATCGAACATTGGTCGAAGATCTGGCTCCAAACGGTGGATTTTTTGTTCCTTATCGTATTCCGCAATTAGATGATGAACAACTTCGTTTCATTAAAGAAAAATCTTTTGGTGAAGTGGTAGCATTTGTTTTAAATCTATTTTATACAGGTCGTATCACACCGTGGGATGTGGATTGCACCATCGGCAAGATGCCTGTAAAAATTTCATCGGTGGATCACCGGATTATGCTTGTAAAGCTTTGGGACAATCCGCAGCAGAGTTATGAATATCTATGCAGCAGATTATATGAGAAATTATGCAACGAGGGTAGATTAAATGTCCCGCAATGGACCCATATCTCTATACGCATTTCTGTTTTGTTTGGTATTTACAGTCTTTTGCATAAAATGCAAATCTGTTCCTTTGATATTTGTTTGAATACAGGAGACTTTTCAGCCCCTATGGCTGCCTGGTATGCACGGCATATGGGATTGCCTGTTGGTAAAATTATCTGCACCTGCGACGAAAACAGTCCTGTTTGGGATTTTCTTCACAGAGGAGAACTTGATACTGCTATGATAGACGCAGTTTCCGGTGTTGAAAGATTCATTTGCGCCACATTGGGTTTTGATGAGGTTCAAAACTTTTTAGAAGTATATAATCAAAAGGGAATATATCGCATTTCTGCGGAACAGCTGCAAATATTGAATCAAAATATGTTTGTTTCCGTTGTTGGAAAGAAACGGGCCGATTCGGTAATTTCTTCATTTTTTGCTGCCAATAATGTGATTTTAGATCCGCTTACAGCGTATTCCTATGGTGGTTTGCAGGATTATCGTGCCAAAACAGGGGAGAGCAGGACAACTGTTTTGCTTTGGGATTCCTCTCCAATTCATTATTTTGACGCCGTCCAAAGGGCAACGGGATTTAATTTGCAAGAGATAAAAAAGTATATTGATAAGTATTAAGGGGTTTTCCTATGGCTCTATTTGCAATTGGTGATTTGCATTTATGTCTTGGAGCGGCCAAACCGATGGATATTTTCGGAGGCAACTGGGACGGTTATATGAATAAGCTTGAAGCCGGATTGTCTGTGATCAAACCGGAGGACACTACAGTTTTATTGGGCGATCTTTCCTGGGCACTGGATCTGGAACAGTCAAAAAATGATTTTGCCTGGATCGATCGAATTCCCGGCAGAAAAATCATTTTAAAAGGCAATCACGATTATTGGTGGACAACGGCAACAAAATTTTATAAATTTTGCGAAGAAAACGATTTTTCAAATCAGTATATTCTAAATAATAATCATTACGAATACGGTGACTGGGCTATCTGCGGAACTCGCGGATGGTTTTATGAAGAAAATCGCAGTAATGGCCACGATGAAAAGGTTTTTAAAAGAGAATTGATTCGGTTAGAAAGTTCTTTACGATCTGCCGGTGACAAACCCATTGCTGTTTTTCTGCACTATCCTCCCAGGTACAAGGGCTATGAATGCTCTGAAATTTTGGAGTTGTTTCACAAGTATTCGGTAAAGAAATGCTATTATGGTCATCTGCATGGCGCAAGCCACGGTTTAGCCCTGGAAGGTATGTTTGATTCTGTGGAATATAAGCTTGTATCTGCTGATCGCTTAAATTTCGTTCCCCACAGAATAATGTTGTAAAAAAATTAAGAAAAGTGTGGACATTTCCAGCTTTATCTGCTAAAATATATCGGTGCAATTTTATAAATTGATTGGTTGCAAAGCAACCTGAATTAGGAGGATAAAAAAATATGAATGTTAAGAACATTGAAAAGAACGGCAATCAGGCAACAATCGTTGTCGAGATCGACAAGGAATTGATGGAATCCGGTGTTCAGCAGGCTTACCTCAAGGCTCGTAAGAATATTATGATCCCCGGCTTCCGTAAGGGTAAGGCTCCCCGGAAGATGATCGAATCCATGTACGGCGCTCACGTTTTTTATGAAGATGGCCTGGAAGAAATCTTCCCCAAGGTTTATGAAGAGGCTGTTACCAAGCAGGACGTGAAAGCTGTGGGCCGTCCCAGCTTGACTGATATGGATATCAGCGAAGAAGGTATTGTTACCATTACCCTGACCACTGATATCTATCCTGAAGTGACCCTGGGTGATTATAAGGGCTTGGAAGTTGAAAAGGCAGAGGCTGAAGTTTCTGATGCTCAGGTACAGGCTGAGCTGGACCGTATGGCTCAGAATGTTGCTTCTACCGAAACTGTTGAGCGTGCTGCAGAAATGGGCGACACTGCCAACATTGACTTTGAAGGCTTTGATAATGGCGTACCTTTCGACGGCGGCAAGGGTGACAACTTCGATCTTAAGTTGGGTTCCGGTTCTTTTGTTCCCGGCTTTGAAGAGCAGATTGTTGGTATGAACGCCGGCGAAGAAAAGGATATCGACATCACTTTCCCTGAAGATTACCATAAGGAACTGGCAGGCAAAGCTGTTGTATTCCATGTGAAGGTCAATAAAATCACTGTAACCAACGTTCCTGCCCAGGATGATGAATTTGCAAAGGACGTTTCTGAGTTCGACACATTGGATGAACTGAAGGCTGATATCCGCTCCAAGGCTGTGGAACAGGCTCAGAAGCAGATTGATTCCGCTTTCGAAAATGCTTGCGTAGAAAAGGCTGCTGATAATGCAACAGTTGACCTTCCTAACGGTCTGATCGAAATGGAATTGGACAATCAGATGGAGCGTTTTGCATATCAGCTCCAGATGAGTGGTTATTCCATCGAGGCTTATGCCAAGATGATGGGCGGCGACCTGGCTTCTATGCGTAATGCATTCCGTCCTGCAGCTGAAAAGCAGGCCAAGATCAATGTAATGCTGGCTAAGATTGTGGAAGTTGAAGGTATTTCTGTTTCTGATGAGGATATTGCTGCTGAATACGAAGCTATGGCAAAGCAGTATGAGATGGACGTAGAGAAGATCAAGTCTATGGTTCCTGCTGAAGAGCTGAAGACAAGCCTGGAGACTCGTAAAGCGGTCAAGAGCATTGTGGACTCTGCTGTTGCTGTGCCCGCAAAGAAGGAAGTATCCTCTGAGGAATAATTTCCCTATTGAATGGTTAGAATGTTTCAGACTATGAAAGGAGACATTACCATGAGTTTTATACCTTATGTTGTTGAGCAAACCAGCCGTGGCGAGCGTAGCTATGACATTTTCTCCCGTTTGCTGAACGATCGTATTATTTTCCTGTCGGAGGAAGTTAACGATACTACTGCCAGTCTGATTGTAGCACAACTGCTATATCTTGAGGCTCAAGACCCTGATAAAGATATTCAGTTTTATATCAATAGCCCCGGCGGTAGTGTAACAGCCGGTATGGCCATTTACGACACAATGAAGTACATTAAGTGTGATGTTGCAACCATTTGTGTTGGTATGGCCGCATCTATGGGTGCATTTTTGCTGGCAGCAGGAACAAAGGGTAAGCGTATGGCACTGCCTAATTCCGAAATTATGATTCATCAGCCCTCTGCCGGTACACAAGGTCAGATTACGGATATGGCAATCCATATGAAACGCTTAGAAACTATCAAGGCTCGTATGAATCGTATTTTAGCCGAAAACACCGGTAAATCCGTTGAGGAAATTACACAAGCATGTGAGCGGGATAATTTCATGACTTCTGACGAAGCTTTGGCATACGGTTTGATTGACCGGGTGCTGGATCATCATTAAAGAGTTAGAAAGGCGGTAAGCCAATATGGCAAAAAAAGAGGAACAATTTCTTTCCTGCTCTTTCTGCGGAAGAAGTGAATCTCAGGTACGGCTGATCGCCGGTCCGGATGTGTATATATGCAGCGAGTGCGTTCAAGCCTGCAGTGATCTGCTGCGGGATACTGATCAGCAGGAAATGATGATGGACCATTTGCCTACGCCTATGGAAATCAAAGCGTATATGGATGGCTACATCGTAGGGCAGGATGATGCTAAGGTTACTTTAGCTGTTGCTGTGTATAATCATTATAAGCGCATCTTCTTAGCTGCTGAATCCGATGTAGAGCTTCAAAAGAGCAATATATTGCTTATTGGTCCTACTGGTTCCGGTAAAACTCTGTTTGCGCAGACATTATCTAAGATTTTAAACGTCCCTTTTGCAATTGCAGATGCAACAACCTTAACGGAAGCTGGCTATGTGGGCGACGATGTGGAGAACATTCTGGTTCGTTTGCTGCAGGCGGCAGATTTTGATGTGGAGTTGGCAGAGCGAGGAATTATCTACATTGATGAAATGGATAAGATCGCACGAAAAAGTGAAAACACATCTATCACCAGAGATGTATCCGGCGAAGGCGTTCAACAGGCACTTTTGAAAATTTTGGAAGGTACTGTTGCGCACGTTCCGCCCCAGGGAGGCAGAAAGCATCCTCAGCAGGAAACAATTCCCGTGGATACTTCTAAGATTTTGTTTATTTGCGGCGGTGCGTTTGATGGACTGGATAAAATTATTGAATCCAGAACTGATAAATCCGCTATTGGATTTGATGCACCGGTGGAAAGTAAGAAAAATCGTGATATTGGCAAACTGTTTTCTCAAGTACAGCCTCATGATTTGCTGAAATTTGGCATTATTCCCGAGCTGGTTGGCCGTCTTCCGGTGATTACTGCATTGCAGGATCTGAAAAAAGAGGATTTGGTCAGAATCTTGACAGAACCTAAAAATGCACTTGTACGCCAATATGAAGCGTTATTTAAGATGGACCATGTGGAATTGGAGATCCAGCCGGAAGCATTGGAGGCAGTTGCTGAAAAAGCAATTGAACGTCAAATCGGTGCAAGAGGCCTGCGTGCTGTTATGGAAGAAGTTATGATTGGGATTATGTATTTGATCCCGTCAGATCTTTCAATAAAGAAAATTATTATCACCCCCGAATGTGTCAATGGCGCAAAGCCTACCATTACTCGGGACAAAGATAAGCCCCGCGTCCCTCTGGGAGCAGGGAATTGATTCCAGATCAGGGGGTAGATTTCTACCCCCTGTTTGTTACCTCATTGAAAGGAGGATGAATAATGACGGAACAGATTTATTCCGGAAATTTACCTGTGCTTGCATTGCGCGGTATGGTTATGTTTCCGGATCAAACAATGCATTTTGATATTGGTCGAATGAAGTCTTTGCTTGCATTGGAAGCGGCAATGAAAAAAGACCAAATTTTAATGCTGGTACCGCAAAAAGATATTTTGCACGATGATCCAGGTTTTAAAGACCTGTATGCTATCGGTACAGTGGTTCGTGTCAAACAGATTTTAAAATCCCAAGGGGAAAATGTACGCATTCTTGTTACTGGATTACATCGTGCAAGAATTATTTCAATGGAGCGCACCGAGCCTTATTTGCAGGCCGAGATTGAAGCGGTTGAAGATTCTTTATGGACAGAAAATCTTCGTACGGTCGCTTTGCGCAGAGAGGCAAATAATCTATTTTCCACATATTTGGAGTATGTTGAAAAACCTGCACAATCAGTTATTTTGCGTATGATGTCGTCTGATGATTGCAGTTTGATTGCCGATACAATTGCGCAGAATTCCGGTATGGATTATAAAGATAAAGCGAAACTGCTTTGCCAGTTGAATCCTGTCCGCAGATTGGAAAATGTGATCAAGCTGCTGAATAAGGAAGTTCAGATCCTGGAAATGGAATCAGACATTCAGGAAAAAACAAGAGCTTATATTGACCAGGATCAGAGAGATTATTTCCTGCGTGAACAAATGAAAGTTATACGTGATGAACTTGGAGAAGGGGAGGAATATTCTGAGTTTGCAGAATATGAAAAACGAATCCTCTGTCTGAATCTTTCTGAAGAATCGGAAAAGAAAGTGCTTAAAGATCTTGCCCGGTTGAAGAAGCAACCCTTTGGGTCTGCTGAAGCTTCTGTTTTGCGCAATTACCTGGATACTCTGCTGGAACTTCCGTGGAATCAGTCTACAAAAGAACGAATTGATGTTGGTACTGCCAAAAAGATTCTGGATAAAGATCATTTTGGTTTAGATAAAGTCAAAGAGCGCATTTTAGAAACCATTGCTGTTCGGCAGATGGCACCGGAAATGCCTCCGCAGATTTTGTGTCTCGTAGGTCCTCCCGGTGTCGGCAAAACATCAATTGCCTATTCGGTAGCCAGAAGTTTGAATAGAAAAATGGCAAGAATTGCACTGGGCGGTGTGCGTGACGAAGCCGATATCCGCGGGCATAGAAAAACTTATGTCGGCGCAATGCCCGGTCGTATTCTCAGTGCTATGATCCAGGCCGAGTCTATGAACCCAGTTCTGCTGCTCGATGAGATTGATAAAATGGGTTCTGACTACCGGGGTGATCCCAGTGCGGCGCTTCTGGAGGTTCTCGACAGTGAACAAAACAGCACATATCGGGATCATTTTCTGGAAATTCCTTTCGATTTAAGTGATGTTTTGTTTATTACTACCGCAAATACAACGGATACTATTCCCAGACCTCTCTTAGACCGTATGGAAATTATCGAACTGGGATCGTATACGGATGAAGAAAAACTTATGATCGCAAAGGATCATCTGATTCCCAAGCAGAGAAAAAAACACGGCCTGAAAAAAACTCAAGTAAAAATCACCGACGATGCCATTCGGGAGATCATCAACTGCTATACACGGGAATCCGGCGTGCGCAATTTGGAAAGACAGATTGCCCAGATTTGCAGAAAGATCGATATGAGGATCATTGATAGCAACATTTCCCGTATCACGGTTACAGGTAAAGATATGGAGCAATATCTTGGTGTCCGGAAGTATCTGCCCGATCGTTTACACGAAAAGGATCAGGTAGGTCTTGTCACGGGACTTGCCTGGACAGCGGTTGGTGGTGATACCCTGGATGTTGAAGTTAACGTAATGGATGGCACGGGAAAATTGGAATTAACCGGCAATTTGGGTGACGTAATGAAAGAATCAGCCCAGGCTGCCTTTAGTTATATTCGTGCCAATGCCGCAAAATATCAAATTCCTTCTGATTTTTACAAGACAAAGGATATTCACGTGCATTTCCCCGAGGGTGCAATTCCGAAAGATGGTCCTTCAGCCGGTATCACAGTTTGCACTGCCATGATTTCTGCATTAACAGGTATCAGTGTTCGTTCCGACGTTGCAATGACCGGTGAGATTTCTTTGCGGGGCAGAGTGCTGCCAATTGGCGGATTAAAGGAAAAAACAATGGCCGCATTGCGGCATGGCGTGCGCATAGTAATTATTCCGAAGGATAACGAACGTGATTTGGAACAGATCGACCAAACTGTTCGAAGTTGTCTGAATTTTGTTGCTGCTGAATCCATCGATACGGTTTTGGAAACTGCTTTAAATCAGCAATCCGAAATTCCGGCAGTATATCTTCCGGATATTCCTATGAATGTAAAAACCAGAGATCGGAAACCGGATATCCGGCAGTGAGGTGTGTTATGAATCTGCATAATGTTGAATTTTTCATATCTGCTGCCAGAAAAACGGATTTCCCCAAAGATCGTTTGCCGGAGATTGCTTTTGCAGGTAAATCTAATGTCGGCAAATCCTCTGTCATCAATCGTCTGCTCAACCGCAAGAACTTTGCAAGAGTTGGAGAAAAGCCGGGAAAAACTATCCATGTAAATTATTTTACAGTGGACAAGGTCTGCTATTTTGTGGATCTGCCCGGTTATGGATATGCTAAGGTTTCCCAAGCGGAAAAAGACCGCTGGGGCAAACTGATGGAAGATTACTTTGCAGCCAATCGTATTGATCTGGGCGTTTTGATTGTAGATTGCCGTCACGCTCCCACCCAAAACGATATTACAATGGCCCGTTGGTTTTTGAACAGCGGATGTCCCTTCGTGGTTGTTGCTAACAAACTGGATAAAGTTAAGAAAAGCCAAATTGAAGGGAATCTTCAAACCATTCGTGAGGACTTGGAGCTGCCGGAAGACTGCACCATCATTCCTTTCTCTGCTGAAAAGGGAGATGGCAAGGAAGAGCTTCTTCGTATAATTTTAAAAACTGTTGGATAAAAACATCGCCGCAGAGCAATCTGCGGCGATGTTTTATGCATTATTAAGAGCTTCTTTCAAAGCAGCAGCCAGTTGATCGGGGCAGGAGGTGGGTTTCGTACCGCAGCGGATGCCCTCTAATCTTTTGATGGCTTCGTTGGCATCCATACCTTCAACCAATGCGCTGATTCCCTGCAGGTTGCCGTTGCATCCGCCGAGGAACTGAACATTTTTCAGTTTATTATCTTCGATCTCAAAGAAAATTCTTTGAGAGCAAGTACCCTTTGTTTTATATTCGTGTGTCATAATCTATAATCCTTTCTGATATCTGATTTTTATTATACAATATTTCGATTCCGTTGACAAGTGTGAATTGCGGACAATAAAAAAGGGCATTCTATCATTAAGAAAGGATGTGTTTTTGTCTTGAATAAAAATAATGACGCAGAGCAGCAAAAAGAAGACAGGGAGCAAGTCATAATGCTCGGCTCCGATATTACCAAAAGCAGTAAAGGAAATATATACACGCTTACAATCATCGGACAGGTGGAAGGTCACCAGGTACTGCCGGAAACTGCTAAAACTACAAAATATGAGCACGTTTTGCCACTGCTTGCAGGAATTGAAGAAAGCGAAGAGATTGATGGACTTTTACTGCTTTTGAATACAGTTGGAGGAGATATCGAAGCAGGCCTTGCTATTGCAGAGATGATCGCAGGAATGAAGAAACCAACTGTTTCTTTGGTATTAGGTGGAGGACATTCTATTGGTATTCCATTAGCCGTTTGTACAAAGAAATCCTTTATTACGCCAACAGCAAGTATGACTGTACACCCGGTTCGTATGACCGGTCTTGTAGTCGGCGCTCCCCAAACATTTCGATATTTCCAAAGAATACAGGAGCAGATTGCAGACTTTGTAACCGCTAATTCCAACATCACAAAAGAACAATTTGAGCATTATATGATGGCAACTGGCGAGATGGCAACTGACGTTGGTACCATTCTCTATGGAAAAGAGGCAGTATCTTCCGGCTTGATTGATCGCTTAGGTGGGCTTAATGATGCATTGTCCTGTCTGCATAAAATGATTGAAAAACAAAAAAATAAACAAACCACAAAATAATTTAATAAATTTAGTGGAAATTTAAAATATTATATGCTAAAATAGAAAAGACTTTACGAAAGGGGATAGGCTTATGATGAATATTATAGAGAGCTTGATTTATGGCTTAGTTTCGGGCCTTTCCGAATTTTTGCCTATCTCCTCTCAGGGACATCAGGCACTTTTAAAATACATTTTCGGTACTTCCTCGGAGCCACTTCGGGAGATATTGGTTCATATCGCAATGCTGGCTGCGGTTTATATCTCTTGCGCTACATATATTGATAGAATTAAGCGGGAACGGAAAATAAGATCAAACAGAAAGCGCGGTATGCAGATTGATCGTACGGTAACACAGGAGTTACGATTGATTCGCGCTGCCGGTATCCCGATGCTTCTGGGGATACTTCTTTATCTATTCGCCGGCAAATTAGGCGGTAACGCCGGATGGTTAGCTCTATTTTTTGTATTAAACGGCATTATTTTGTATATTCCGGAACATCTGCCCCACGCAAACAAGTCTGCAGGTCAGCTTGGTCCGTTTGATGCAATTCTGATAGGCTTGGTTGGCGGATTTTCATGCCTTCCGGGTGTTTCCCGGGTTGGCGGATCCTTATCCTGCGCCATCGGCAGAGGTGCAGATCAATCCAAAGCCTATAATTGGATTTTGATACTTAGTATTCCTGCCTTGATTTTGCTGCTGATTTTGGATATTATTTCAATTTTCGCCAACGGTTTTGGCAGTATTTCATTTATATCTATTTTAGGATATCTCATTTCTGCTGTAACCGCATTTGGATCTGCTTTTGCCGGTATTTACTTTATGCGGCGGCTGATTACCCAATCCGGAATTACATTTTTTGCTTTTTATAGTTGGGGAGTAGCTTTTTTAAGCTTTTTCCTGTATTTGTTTGCATAAGGAGGCCAATATGGCTCAAAAGAAAAAAACCCAGGCAGAACGTGCCGAAAAAGCTTCGCAGCCTAAAAATAACTCTCAAAAAACACCGGCAAAGAAAACGCAAAAAGAAATACCCCAAACCAATACCCAAGGAATGCCGGTTCGTGCAATTAGCGCAATTGCGTTTATATCTTGTTTTATTGGTTTTTTGATGCTGTTTTTCTTCCACGAGGGGTGGATTGTTGCGCCGATTTATAATCTGATCTGCGGCTTGATTGGTAAGGTCGGCTTTGCCCTCTTGATCCCGGCATTTTTATATCTGTTTTTTATTCATGTATCCAGCGGAAAGCGTCCTGTTATGATGCGTTCGGTATGTGTTGGAATTTTCGTTTTCCTCAGTGGATGTATCGCTCACCTGGTGGCAACAAAAGGATCTAATGTTGGGATTGACTTCAACGCACTTTATACCGGTGGCGCAACGGCGCAAACTGGTGGATTGCTTTGCGGTGGCTTTACGGCGCTGATCGTATCCGGCTGCGGACAGGAAATTGCGTTTGTAATATTAACAATTCCTGCAATTTTAACATTGTTGGCCGGTATGCAAATCACCATTCCCAGCATTGTCAGAGCCATTCAGGACCGCCCTCGAGACGAAGAGGAGGAGTTGCTGAAAGAGCCTGTACAGGAGCCGGCAGCTATTGTTGTCAATCATTTGACAAACAAACGCATCGAGCATAAAAAGCAAAAACGTGCTCAAGCGCAAGCTACGGCAGAAGCTGAAAATACACCCAAAGAAGAACCCATTGTTGAAAATGTACCTCAAGATGCGCAGTCCCGTGCATCGGCTATTATGAAGCAGATCGATTCTGATGTAGAAATGCCCGTTGCGGCAGCATCAGATTGCACAGAAAACGAACCTCAGGAACCTGAGATCATTCCGGTTCCTCCCCGTATCGTTGAACAGGAGTTCCCGGAAAAGATGCCGGAACTGAAATATCAGCCCGATGAACTGAAAAAAGCGGCAGAAGAAACAAAAACAGAAAAAGTATCGGCGAAGGATGCGGCTAAATCTGCAGCAGAAGTTGCCGTGGAGATTGCTCACAATCAAACCGCTGAAAAGCCTGTTTACTATTTTCCGCCTATTGATTTGCTGAAATATTCCGGCCGTGGCTCCGGAGATGTTTCTCAAGAGACGAAAGAAAATACCAACCGTCTTAACGAAACGTTGGCAAGCTTTAAGATCGAAGCGCACATTGTGAATGCGACAATTGGTCCCAGCGTAACCCGTTATGAGGTCGAATTGGAAAAAGGCGTCCGTCTGAACAAGCTGACTACTGCTGCAGATGACATTGCTTTGAGTTTGGGTGCATCCGGTGTGCGTATTGCGGCGGTTCCCGGCAAGATTTCTGTAGTTGGTATTGAAGTTCCTAACCGTAATGTTACAACAGTATCATTACGTGAGGTAATCGACTCTCAAGAGTTCCATAAGGCAAAATCCCTGTCTTCCTTCGCGGTTGGTAAGGATATCGGCGGCAACTGTATCGTCGGTAATATTGCCAGATTGCCCCATATGCTGATTGCTGGTACTACCGGTTCCGGTAAGTCGGTTTGTATGAACTCCATCATCATTTCTTTGCTGTATAAGGCAAGCCCTGAAGATGTAAAGCTTATTATGATCGACCCTAAAATGGTTGAATTGGGCATCTATAACGGCATCCCTCATTTGCTCATTCCTGTTGTGACTGATCCTAAAAAAGCCGCAGGCTCTTTGCAGTGGGCTGTTTCTGAGATGATGCGCCGTTATAAAGCGATGTCCGATGCCGGTGTTCGTGATTTGGAATCCTACAACAGCATTATGGAAAGCCAGGAAACTGATGGTCAGAAGCTGCCGCAGGTGGTTGTTATCATCGACGAATTGGCAGACTTAATGTTGGTAGCTGCCAAGGAAGTTGAAGAATCGATTTGCCGGATTGCGCAAATGGGTCGTGCGGCCGGTATCCATCTGATTATTGCTACTCAGCGTCCTTCTGCCGATGTGATCACCGGTCTTATGAAAGCCAATATTCCTTCCCGTATCGCATTTGCTGTTGCATCTGCTATGGAATCGAGAATTATTTTGGATACACAGGGTGCTGAAAAGCTCGTAGGACGCGGTGATATGCTGTACGCACCCATCGGAAACGGTAAGCCAAAGCGTGTACAAGGCTGTTTTGTCAGCGATTCTGAGGTTGAAGCAGTTGCAACTTATGTGAAATCCAAATTTACACCGGATTATAACGACAATATTATGGAAGAGATCGAGCGAAAGGCGGCGCAGACCGGCAACAAAACTTCGGCTGCAACCGCAACTGATCCCGATCCCACTGCTGATGAGCTTGATGGTGACGAGATGCTCCCGGCTGCTGTTGATGTGATCCTGGAAACCAAACAGGCTTCTGTTTCTATGCTGCAGCGTCGGCTGAAGCTTGGCTATGCCCGCGCAGCTCGTATTGTTGACGAAATGGAAGAAAAGGGAATTGTCGGGCCCTTCCAGGGCAGCAAGCCCCGGGATATTCTAATCACCAAGGAACAATGGGAGATTATGAAGTCCGGAAAGCCTGCACAAATGGATTTTGATGATTTGGCAGAATCTGAAGATTATTCCGACATGGAAGAATTTTAAACCTATCTGATATAGAACTTTGTTCTAATTAGAAATATTATGCATCGCATCCGGATGGCCGGAGCGACAGCAAGGAGGAATTATTTTGAAAAACCCGAAAATTAAACAATTAGTTGCCATTTCATTGCTGATTGCTATGATCATCGTACTGCAGTTCATTGGCAGCTCCATCCCACCGTTATTTGGCGCATTCTCTATCTCTCTTGTGCTAATTCCAATTGTAATCGGTGCAGCTATGTATGGTCCTTTGACCGGTGCAGTTTTAGGTGCGGCGTTCGGCGTAGTTACAGCCATAAATTGCGCCACGGGCGCAGATCCCGGTGGACAGATGGTTTTTCAGGCCAATCCCATTGTATGCGTAGTGGTTGTTATGTTAAAAGGTATCTTATGCGGTCTTTCTGCCGGATTTGTTTACAAGTGGTTCAGCCGCTTGAACGGGTATGTTTCTATGCTGCTGGCATCGATTATCTGTCCTGTTGTAAACACAGGAACATTTCTGGTTTGTATGCTGATCTTTTTTAAAGACGTGCTGGCAGTTTGGGCAAATGGAAGCGATATCTTTGTTTATATGATTTCTGGTATCGTACTTTGCAATTTTGTGCCGGAGCTGATTATCAATATCGCATTTAGCCCCGCAGGACAGCGAATTATCAAGGTTGCAAAAAAGTAAATAACATTTCTTTTGAAGCTGACAGCGAAAACTGTCAGCTTCTTTTTGTCATATCGGACAGGCTCACACATAAGCTAAGGCAGGAGTGATGCGAATGAAATGTCAATGGCAGGAATTACTGAATCTGCTTCCAATTTGGCTGCGTGAGCCTGTGGACAGGCAAGGTAGAGAGCATATGGAGGAACTTCGGCTCCGCTTGGATATGCCACCGCAAATTATAACATCAAAAAGCACAATTCCATTGGATCGTCGTATTACAGCTGATGATCTGCATTTTTGTTTAAATGCTGCAACCAAATATTCCCCTTGGACTTCCGGCAGCATCACACAGGGCTTTATTACTGCATCCGGAGGTCACCGGATTGGAATCTCTGGGGAGTGCGTATTCGATGGAAATATATTGCGAAATATATCACCCATTTCATCTGTATGCATCCGTGTAGCAAGAGAATGGGAAGGTGCATCGGGAAATTGTTATCAAATATCCGGATCTTTATTGATTATCGGAAGACCTGGAAGCGGTAAAACGACCTTTCTTCGTGACTTGATACAGAAAATTTCGAACAATTCTCAACGCTGCGTTACTGTATTAGATCAAAGGCGTGAACTTTTTCCTTTTAACGCCGGGCATTTCTCATTTGAGAGAGGATGCAACACAGATATTTTATCCGGATGCGACAAAAAACATGGATTTGATATGGCAATACGCACAATGAACCCGGATACCATTGCTGTTGACGAAATCACAAGCGAAGAAGATTGTATTTCTCTGGCAAGGGCGGCATGGTGCGGCGTTCGTTTGGTTGCAACAGCGCACGCCGGGAGTAAGCAGGAACTTTATGATCGAACAATATATCGATCCTTATTGGACAATAAAATATTCCAGTATTTAGTCGTTTTAAATAGGGATAAAACCTGGCAAGGGGAGGTTTTAACTTGATTTCAAAATGGATTGGTTCTGTGCTTATTATAGCTTCGTGCCTTGGATTTGGGATGATGATTGCCGCATTTCACAAAAAAGAAGTGGCAACACTAAAAAAACTTATTTATGCATTGGATTTTATGGCGTGTGAGTTGCAATACAGAATGCCTGCTCTGCCAGAATTATGCCGCAAAACCGCAGATCAATGCAGCGGTGGTTTGTATAAAATTTTCTTAAATTTATCATATGAATTGGAAGATCAGATTTCGCCGGATGTGAAATGTTGTATGGATTTTGTGTTGTCCAAAGCTACAGACATACCTAAAGAGACCCAATATTGTCTTACAATTTTAGGCGATAGCCTGGGACGATTTGATTTGCAGGGACAACTCAAAGCATTGGATTCTGTCAGATTAGAATGTCAGAATAAATTACAAAAACTGCAAAAGGATTCAGATGTTCGTTTGCGCAGTTATCGCACATTGGGACTATGCGGGGGCATTGCGTTGATAATTTTACTGATTTAATTTATGGAAATTGATCTTATTTTTAAAGTAGCAGCCATTGGTATCATTGTCTCGATACTCAATCAAGTTTTGGCGAAATCCGGAAGGGAAGAGCAGGCCACAATGACCACTCTGACAGGACTGGTGGTGGTTCTTATGATGGTAGCTTCCAAAATTTCAGAACTTTTCGATCTTGTGAAGAACTTATTTAATTTTTGATGGATGTTTTATGGAAAGCAGCGGCAGGTGTATTACTTACCGTTATTATCAGCTTGGTATTATCCCGGCAGGGGAAAGATTTTAGTGTGATTCTGATAATTTGTGTTTGCTGTATGGTTGGCGCCGCAGCAATAAGCTATTATCAGCAGGTTTTTCAATTTGTTCGCAAATTGGAACAAACCGGAAATTTAAACGGAGAGTTAATTTCAATTATTCTCAAAGCAGTTGGCATTTCTTTGTTGTCTGAAATAACTGTATTGATCTGTTCAGATTCTGGGAACGCAGCATTGGGTAAAGTCATACAAATTTTATCTTCAATTGTGATTATTTGGCTTTGCATCCCGCTGTTTACAGAATTGCTTGAATTGGTGGAAAAGATTTTAGGATACTTATGAAAAGAATTGCAGTCATCATAATAATGATTATGCTTGCGTTTCCCGTTTCTGTAAAAGCAATGGAAATAGAACCGCCTTCCGCTCCGGATTCATCAGCTGAATATATGCCGGAAAATACAGAATCTTTTGCTGAGGGTGTTTGGTACATCTTAAAAAACGCAGTTAAAGATATTCTTCCGGAATTATACGAAACCTCCGGTTTATGTCTGTCTGTTTTTACGGTGATTTTGTTAACTTCACTGGTAGACAACTTCTCAGGAATTTCCGGAAAAGCCGTGCATCTGGCATCTTCCGTACTAATTGGATTGATTCTTATGAATCCTGCAAATGCACTGATAAAACTGGGAACAGAAATAATCCAACAGATGTCCGAATACGGAAATCTTCTCATCCCGGTTCTGACCGGCGCTTTGGCTGCACAAGGCGGTGTATCATCCTCCACGGCTCTTTATGCGATCACAGCATTTTTTGGTTCAGTTTTCACCACGCTTATTACAAAAGTTACTATCCCGATGCTGTATATCTACTTTTGTATGAGCTTGATCAACGGTGCGATAGGGGATCAGTTTATTAAGAATTTGCAGGATTTTATGAAATGGCTCATAACCTGGTCATTGAAAATCTTGTTATACGCCTTTACCGGATTTATTGGTATTACAGGGGTTGTGAGTGGAACGGCTGATGCATCTGCAGTAAAGGCCGTAAAAATGACCATATCAGGTATGGTTCCTGTGGTTGGCGGTATTATCTCAGATGCGTCCGAAACGATTTTGGTAAGCGCCGGAGTTATGAAGAGTGCAGCTGGTGTTTACGGCATATTGGCGATTTTCGCAATGTTCATTGGTCCTTTTTTAAAGATCGGCGTGCAATATGTCATTCTAAAGCTCACAGCAGCATTGTGCTCGGTTTTTTCTGCTAAAAGGGAATCCGCATTGTTGAAAGATTTCTCCGGTGGAATGGGTATGCTGCTGGGTATGACCGGCACGATTTGTTTATTTCTGCTGATTAGCGTGGTGTGTTTTATGAAAGGGGTGTCATAATGCAAGGCATTCGTGAATATTTATTAAGTATTACGGCTGCTGCAATTATATGCGCCGTTGCAAAACATATCGTTGGAGAAAAGGGGAGCGGCAGTAAAATTATTTATGTTGTTACGGGGTTATTTATGGCAATCACCTTGATCTCTCCCATTGTGAACATCCGTATAGGGAATATTGAAAGATATTTTGAAGATTTTTATTTGGATGCCAATGATATCACAGATTTCGGATCTCAAATGGCAAATGATGCGTTGGCTGATATCATAAAACAGCAGACAGAAGCATACATATTGGATGAGGCAGTACGTCTGGGAGTTAAAATGGATGTGGAGGTGAAACTTTCCGATTCCAGTCCGCCGCAACCATATCAGGTGGTAATCGAAGGTTCTGTTTCACCTTACCAAAGGCAAAGTATTATTCGGTATATTGTACAACATATTGGAATTCCGCAGGAGCAACAGATATGGAAATAAAAGCAGTTCAATCAAAAATAATTTCGTTGTTTCAAAAATATAAATATGCAATCATAATACTCTTAATCGGAGTATTATTCATGCTGTTTCCAGGGAATATGTTCGATGGCAAACAGGAAAAGCAAGATACCGAAAAAATCATACAGACCGAATCCGTACAGACACAGCTGGAAAATATTCTTTCTTATATACATGGTGCTGGAGAAGTAAAGGTTATGCTCAAGGAATTGTCCGGCGAAGAAACGGTGTATCAAACCAACGAAGATCTATCTATATCAGATAATTCAACGGATACGAAAACAGATGTGATTACCGTAACTGATCAAAATCGTAACGAACACGGCCTTATCAAACAGGTGAATCCTCCAAAATATTTAGGTGCAATTGTTCTTTGCCAGGGAGGGGATGATCCGTCTGTAAGGCTTGCGATCACAGATGCTGTTTCTAAGATTACCGGGCTGGGTACCGATAAAATTGCTGTATTAAAAATGAAGTAGTGGAGGTATGATTATGAAAATATGGAAGAAAAACGTAATTGCAGCTGCAGTTCTTGTGACAGTTTGCGCAGGAATCTATGTGAACTGGCTGTATACCGGCGAACAGGCGTCCGCAGATTTGACGGATACTTTAAATTCAGATAAATTGATGTCGTCGGATATGCTTGTTATGGCAGATGGATCATCTTTAGAGAATCCAGATGTATCAATAACGGATTATTTTGCGGCAGTCCGTTTGTCCAGGCAGGAGGCAAGAGATGGTGCAGTATCCCTGCTTCAAGAGGCTATGGCATATAACAATGATGCAGAGCACGTTCAAACAAATACTCAGCTTGAGGAAATCGTGCAAACTGCATTATGTGAAGCACAGATTGAGAGTTTAGTTATTGCCAAAGGCTATACCGATTGTGTTGCATATATGAACGAAGAGGGGATATCTGTTGCGGTAGCCTCTCCGGAAGGCGGCTTGCAACAAACGGATGTGGCTGTGATTGCGGATATTATAATTTCCCAATCCGGTATGACTATGGAAGATATTCGGGTTGTAGAAGTGCAATAAGGATTCTATAAAAATCCGCCTGTTTTTTTACAGGCGGATTTAAATTTTGCATTGATATGGCAGGGAAATTATGATATGATATAAAAAAATATTCTGGAGGAATTATGCGTAGATATATAGCCTTGCTTTTGGCATTCCTTTTGTCCCTTACTTTATTGTCCGGTTGCGGATCTGACAATTCTATTCACTCCCACGAAGATGGAAATGACGATGGCATTTGCGACCGATGCGATGTTTCTGTTCTTGTAAATTTTGATTTTTATGTGATTAACGATTTGCACGGTAAATTTGATGACTCGGATTCTCAGCCGGGTGTGGATGAGCTTTCTTCCTATCTTCGTGCAGCTCAATTCGGAAACGAGAATACAATTTTATTGTCCAGCGGTGATATGTGGCAAGGAAGTTCAGAATCCAATCTGACGAAAGGTAATTTGATCGTTGATTGGATGAATGATTTAGATTTCGTTGCCATGACTATGGGTAACCATGAATATGACTGGGGCGAGCAATTCGTTGTTGATAACGAAGCTATGGCTGAATTCCCGTTTTTGGGAATCAATATTTACAGTCGGGAAACTGACCAACGCGTAGATTACTGCGAACCTTCCATTATGCTGGATATGAATGATATTCAAATTGGTATTATTGGTGCAATCGGAGATTGTTATTCCTCGATTGCCTCAGATTTTACAAAGAATATTTATTTTAAGACCGGTGATGAATTAACCAATCTGGTAAAAGCTGAAGCACAATCTCTTCGAGAACAGGGTGCTGATTTTATTGTTTTTAGTATTCACGATGGATATGGTGGAAGAGATTACGGCAGCACCGCCTTTTCTGACGAAATGTTGTCAGCATATTACGACTCAGCGCTTTCTGATGGTTATGTGGATGTCGTGTTCGAAGGTCATACGCATAAGTATTATGTCCGGCAGGATAGCTATGGTGTTTATCATCTCCAGGGCGGCGGTGACAATGTAGGTCTGGTGCACTTTGATGTTGATATTAACTCCATAACCGGAAGTCATAATGTTACATCTGCAGAATTTATCGGCAAAGAAACCTACTCCCGCTCCTATAGCGCAGATCCTATAGTAGATAAGCTTCTGGAAAAATATAATGATAAAATTTCTGTCGGTCACGAAGTCTTGGGACGAAACAGTAAGAGCAGGAACGGTCAGGAACTTCGCAAAATTGCCGCAGATTTATATTTTGAAAAGGGTATGGAGCTTTGGGGCGAGGAATATGATATCGTGTTAGGCGGCGGATTCTTCTCTGTCCGATCTCCTGGTTTTCTGGAGTCCGGTGATGTCACATATTCTGAACTTCAGATGATTTTCCCTTTTGATAATCAACTCGTTCTTTGCTCCATTCAGGGCATTGATTTGAAAGAAAAGTTCATTGAAACTGACAACACAAATTATTTTATTTCTTACGGTTCTTATGGTGCCGATGTGATAAGAAATATTGATCCTAATGAAACCTACTACATAATTGTTGATAGTTATACATCTACATATGGTCCTAATAGATTGACCGAGATTGAGCGCTATCAGGAAAATGTATATTTGAGGGATCTTTTTGCTGAGTATATTCAAATGGGACTTTTAGATTCTTGATGTTAAAATAAAACTGTTGTATTTTCCCGGATGTGTGATACAATAATTACAGAAATACAAAATGTATTCCCATCCAAAATAATATGGAGGTGCTTTTATGGCAGAGAATAAGCAGTATATTACCCAAGAGCAGGATAACGGTAATATTATGATTTCCGAGGATGTAATCGGTACAATTGTTGCCCAAGCGATTAAGGATGTAGAAGGTGTTGTAGGTTTGTCTACAAAGCCCGGTGCGGACATTGCTGAATTGATCGGCAAGAAGAATTGGGGCAAGGGTATTAAAGTTATTGTTGATGAAGACAATAAAGTTGCCATCGACTGCAATGTTGTTGTCACATACGGTCAAAATGTTGTTGCCGCTGCCAGCGCTGTTCAAATTGCAGTGTACAATGCAGTGGACTCTATGACCGGAATTAAAGTTTCTTCTGTGAATGTCAACATTTGCGAGATCGTTAGACAATAAGGAGCAGCCATGACAAGAGCAAATGCCAGAGAACTGGCAGTACATCTGATTTACGGCAGAGAATTTACCGGTGAAGAACCGGAGAAAATTGTTGCTGCCCGTTTAGACAAGGAGTATTACTCCCTTTTGGCTGAGGAAAACGAGATTTATTCCGATCGCCCCAGCCGTAATCAAATGCAATACCTGGATTGCGTTGTATCCGGTGTGGCAAACCGTAGCGAGGAGCTAAACGAGCAAATTCAGAAATATTCTATCGGATGGGATATTTCCAGAATTTCCCGCCTTGCCCGTACCATTCTCCAGTTAGCTATTTTCGAAATCCTTTATGTTGAAGATGTTCCTACCGGTGTAGCAATTTCAGAGGCAGTCCGTTTGGCCAAAATGTATGATGGCGACGATACCGGTTCGTTTGTAAACGGCATTCTGGGTTCCTTTGCCCGCAGTCTTCAAACTGAGGTATAACAAATGCTTGTGATTGGGTTTGATACCAGCAACTACACAACATCTATTGCTGCATTTGATGGAATCGATGGAGAAAATTGTTCCAAGCTTCTTCCTGTCAAGGAAGGTTCCCTTGGTTTGCGGCAAAGTGATGCTGTATTTTATCATACTCAAAGCCTGCCGGAGCTCTCCGGCAGGCTGTTTTCCCATATAAACCACAGGGATATTTGTGCGGTTGGCGTTAGCACAAGACCACGGGCTGTGGAGGGCAGTTATATGCCTTGCTTTACAGTTGGATATTCTCACGCAAAAATGCTCGCAGATATGCTTGATGTTCCACTTTTTAGTTTTTCTCACCAACAGGGCCATGTTGCGTCCTGCCTTTGGAGCGCCGGGCGTATGGACCTGATGGAGAAGCCCCATCTTGCATGGCATCTATCAGGAGGAACAACAGAATTATTGTTGGTTGAACCGGAAGGGAAGAGTGTCCGCTGCTCTAAGATTGGCGGTACTACGGATATTTCTGCCGGTCAACTGATCGATCGTACTGGTCAGTTGCTTGGCCTTAATTTTCCTGCCGGCAAGCAGATTGATGCATTGAGCAAGGAAGCGCAAGACCGGGAAGTTTTCACTGTAAAATGTACGGCCACAGAGTTCTCTCTCTCCGGCGTTCAAAATAAAGTATCGCAGTATTACGAAAAATATAAAAACCCTGCAGAAACCGCTGCATATGCCCTTAGGTGTGTTTGTAAGGCAGTTTGCCTGGCAACCTCTAATGCACTGAAGCTTTACCCAGGTTTGCCGGTTGTTTTTTCCGG
>JAZRLK010000119.1:0-12089 GCA_045646805.1 Faecousia sp. | reverse complement strand
AAAAATTGACAATTGACAATTGATAATTGACAATTATGGAGTCCGCAAAGCGGACAATTTTAAATCATTTCCGTAGGAAATACCTTAATTGTCCATTGTCCATTGTTCATTGTCAATTAGAGCGTTAGCGATATAAATTCTTATTTATATTCTTAAGTATACAAAAAAGACCTTGCGGATTGCAAGGTCTTTTTTATAAGAATCTTCTTACAGAGCAGCCTTAGCCTTTTCAACCAGAGCAGCGAAAGCAGCTGCGTCCTGGATAGCCATTTCGGACAGGCTCTTGCGGTTAAGCTCGATGCCGGCCTTCTTCACACCGTTCATGAAGGTGGAGTAGTTCAGACCGTAGGGCTTAACAGCAGCGCTGATACGGGTGATCCACAGTCTTCTGTAGTCACGCTTCTTCAGCTTACGACCTACGAAAGCGTAGTTGCCGGACTTCATAACGGCCTGCTTGGCCATCTTAAAGTGCTTGGATTTGGAACCCCAGTAGCCCTTAGCCAGCTTCAGGGTAGCATTTCTTCTCTTGCGCGTCATCATTGCGCCTTTAACTCTTGCCATTTCTGTATCCTCCTATCCTTCTTATTTGTACGGGATCATCTTTTTGACGGTCGCAGTGTTGGTCACATCGGCGTAAGCGGTCGTGCGCAGACGGCGGGTACGCTTGGTGTCCTTCTTGGTGAGGATGTGGCTCTTGTAAGCGCGGGCTCTCTTGACCTTACCGGACTTGGTCAGGTTAAATCTCTTCTTTGCACCGCTATGGGTTTTCAGCTTGGGCATAGTGTATTTCTCCTTCCGTATCTTTGGTAAATTACTTACTTGCTTTGGGGCTGAGGAACATGGCCATAAACCGGCCTTCCAGCTTGGGATTTTTCTCCGTGGTGGCGATTTCAGCGCAGGCAGCGGCAAAGTCCAGCAGCAGCTTCTCACCTAAGTTGGTATGGGCCATTTCACGGCCGCGGAAACGGACACTCACTTTTACGCGGTTTCCGTCTGCCAGGAACTTCTGGGCGTTTTTTACTTTGGTGTTGAAGTCGTTGGTGTCAATGCTGGGGCTCATCCGGATCTCCTTGATTTCCACAACCTTCTGATTCTTCTTGGCTTCCTTCTCACGCTTCTTCTGATCGAAGCAGAACTTGGAATAGTCCATGATCTTGCAGACAGGGGGAACAGCGTTGGGAGAGATCTTAACAAGGTCCAGACCCTGTTCGTCAGCCAGATTGTTGGCTTCCTCGGCAGACATAATACCCAGCTGGGCACCGTCAGCGCCGATCAGGCGGATCTCCTTATCCTGGATTTCGTCGTTGAGCTGATGATCTAACTTTGCTATGGTAAAGCACCTCCATTTATGCAGTAATCCCATTTGCGCAAAAAGAAAACGGATGCCAAAGCATCCGCACATTCCGCAGTTTTCCCCTTTTGGAGAATTTGGAATATTAACCTCTTAGCCATTGGCGGGAGGTGAGGCGGATGATGCAGCCTTCTTTATTGCTCAGCTATCTTACCATATAGTATATGCTTTGTCAAGTGTTTTTTACTGTAGGGATATCGCAGGTGCCCGAAAAATTTCTTATTTATTATTTCTTGTTTTTTTATTCTTTTTAAAACCGGTAAATATGCAGTTTTCAAATAATAAATAATAAAGAATAAATGCAAGCGGCAATTCCTTTGCAGAAATTGCCGCCTTAAAGACTTAATGGATGCTGACATGGGGTTTGGGTTGGTTGGGGGTACGGGCACTGGTTTTGTTTTCCGGAACGATTTCGCCTGCCTTCAGCAAAGAACGCTTAGTCAGTGCAGGACCGACCAATTCGTAGATCAGCACGCTGAACAGCACAACATTGCGAACCAGACTGCCGTCGCTTAAGCTCGATGCGGTCAGCGCCATACCCAGGGCTACACCGGCCTGGGGCAGCAGGGTGATGCCCAGATGCTTTGTGATTGCAGGGGAGCATTTGACTGCCTTGCAGCTTGCGAAAGAGCCTGCGTACTTGCCTGCGGAGCGGCTGAGGATATATACAACGCCGACGATCAGGGTTACAGGGTTTGCCAGAATCTTCAGATCCAGCTCTGCGCCGGAGATCACAAAGAACAGAACGTGCAGCGGAACAGTCCAGTTGTCCACACGATCCATCAGTTCGTCAGAGGTGTTGCAAACATTGCAGAAGATGGTGCCGGTCATCATACAAACCAGCAGCAGAGAAAAACCGATGTGAACAGATCCGATCTGGAATTTCAACAAAGAAAGACCAACGGTGAGGATCACGAAACTGACCGACAACGCCATACGCTTGCTGCGGGAGTGGAAAAAGGTTTCCAGCCAGTTCAGCAGCAGGCCCATAATTGCGCCCAAGCCCAAAGAAAGAACGATTTCCAGCAAAGGCTCAATGGCGATGCCGTTCAAGCTGATAGCGCCGTGTTCCAAAGCGGAGGCAATTCCGAAGGATACGGAAAACAGCAGAAGACCCACTGCATCGTCGATGGCGACTACCAGCATCAGAAGCCGGGTCAGAGGGCCGTCGGCTTTATACTGCTTGACGACCATCAAGGTAGCTGCCGGGGCAGTTGCCGAAGCAATAGCGCCCAGGGTGATGGCGGCGGAAAGGGAGAGCATCTGGGGGAACAAGAAGTGCAGACCGATCAGAACGGCATCTACCAAAAGGGTAGTGATTACAGCTTGAGCGATGCCGATGATGATGGCTTTCGTTCCCATAGCTTTCAGCTGGGTCAGGCGGAACTCATTGCCCATAGAAAATGCGATAAAGCCCAGAGCAACCTGAGTCAGTATGGAAAACTCCTCCACATTTTCCAAAGAGGAAAAACCGATGCCGGGAATTTTCAATGCGCCAAGGCAGAAGGGACCGATCAGCAGACCTGCCACCAGATAAGCGGTAACGGCAGGCAGATGAAGCTTTTTGGCAAGGCGGGACATAAGCAGTCCGGCGACCACTGCCACAGCAAGGCAAATCAGATTTGTATTCAAAAATAAGACCTTCTTTACATAAATATAATGTTTAGCGAACAGTATCATAGCACCGCTGCTAACGGCTTTCAAGAGCAAAAACCAACAAAAATCAGATAAAATATCTGAGCGGTTTCGGTAAAACCGGCATATCCGTTGATATTCACAAAAAATTAAGATAAATTCCCCAAAAAGGGCTTGCTTTTTTGGCAAGTGTAGGCTATGATATAGGAGCGTTGGCACTCACAAGATAAGAGTGCTAAAAAGGTAAATAATGGCGAAATGCCTGAATATGGAGGATTGAATATGAAACTCAGACCGATGGCAGATAATGTTCTGCTCAAAGCAACAGAGAATCAGGAGACGACCGCTTCCGGCATCATCCTGGCCACTTCCAGCAAGGAAAAGCCCGCAATCTATGAGGTTGTTTCCGCAGGCCCCGGCACAAAGGATGTGACTATGACTGTCAAAGCTGGCGACAAGGTTGTAGTGGGCAACTATGTGGGCAGCGAGATCAAGCTCGACGGCGTGGACTACAAGTTTGTCAAGCAGGATGACATCCTGGCTGTTGTAACCGAGTAAGGAGGAAAAAAACTATGGCAAAAATGATTATTTACGGCGAAGAAGCCCGCAAGAAGCTGCAATCCGGCATCGACCAGCTGGCAGATACCGTTAAAGTAACTATGGGTCCTAAGGGCCGCAATGTGGTTCTGGGCAAGAAGTACGGCGCACCCCTGATCACCAACGACGGCGTGACCATCGCCAAGGAAGTGGAGTTGGAGGATGCTTTCGAGAATATGGGCGCACAGCTCATTCGGGAGGTTGCCACCAAGACCAACGATGTAGCCGGTGACGGCACTACCACCGCAACCTTGCTGGCTCAGGCCATCACCCGTGAGGGCCTGAAGAACCTGTCTGCCGGTGCAAACCCCATGGTTATGCGCAAGGGCATCGAGAAGGCTGTGGGTGCTGCTGTGGGTGCAATTAAGGAGCATTCTGTTCCTGTCAGCGGCTCTGAGGATATCGCAAGAGTCGGCACTGTTTCCTCCGGCGATGCTGCCATTGGTCAGCTGATCGCTGAGGCAATGGAAAAGGTTGGCACCGAAGGTGTTATCACCATCGAAGAGAGCAAAACTGCAGAAACCGGCCTGGAAGTGGTTGAGGGTATGCAGTTCGACCGGGGCTATATCTCCCCCTATATGGTAACCGATACCGATAAGATGGAGGCCGTTCTGGACGATGCCTACATTCTGATTACCGACAAGAAGATCTCCTCTATCCAGGAGATCCTGCCCATCCTGGAGCCTGTTGTTAAGGCCGGCAAGAAGATGATGATTATTGCCGAGGATGTGGAGGGTGACGCACTGGCAACTCTGCTGGTGAACCGTCTGCGTGGCAACTTCAACTGCGTGTGCGTGAAGGCTCCCGGCTTTGGCGACCGCCGCAAGGAAATGCTGCAGGATATCGCCATTTTGACCGGCGGTACTGTGATCTCCAGCCAGCTGAATATGGAGCTGACTGAGGCTCAGCTGACCGATCTGGGCCGCTGCCGTCAGATCGTCGTTACCAAGGACAACACCACCATCGTCGACGGTGCCGGTGACCCCGATGCCATCAAGGCTCGCGCCCATACCATCCGCGCTTCCATCGCTACCACCACTTCTGACTACGATCGGGAAAAACTCCAGGAGCGTCTGGCAAAGCTGGCAGGCGGCGTTGCCGTTATTAAGGTCGGTGCACAGACCGAGGTAGCTATGAAGGAGCAGAAGCTTCGCGTGGAAGATGCTCTGAACGCCACCCGTGCAGCTGTGGAAGAAGGCATCGTGGCCGGCGGCGGTACAGCTCAGGTCAATGCCATTGCCGCAGTTGAGGCTCTGATCGAAACTCTCAGCGGCGACGAGAAGACCGGCGCCCGGATTATTGCTACCGCTCTGCAGGCCCCTGTCCGTCAGATCGCTCAGAACGCCGGTGTTGACGGCTCTGTGGTGTTCGAGAAGATCAGAAATTCCGGCAAGATCGGCTATGGCTACAATGCCTATACCGAAGAATATGTGGATATGATCGCAGCCGGCATCGTTGACCCCACCAAGGTCACCCGTTCCTCTCTGGAAAATGCCGCATCCATCGCTTCCTGCGTGCTGACCACCGAATCTCTGGTGGCAGATAAGCCCGATCCGGCAGCCGATGCCGCTATGGCAGCCGCTGCAGCCCAGGGCGGCGGAATGTACTAATCAAACAGCCCAAAATTCCAACAGCCCGAGATTCCACCGGAATCTCGGGCTGTTTATGGGGACAATAACGGCTCGCCTTCTGCGGAAGAGCCGCCTTTCGAGTCCGTTATCTGGAATGCCATACCAAAACAAAAAGCCCACCCTCTTGGGTGGACTTTTTATTTTGGTGGACGATAACGGACTCGAACCGCTGACCCTGCGCACGTCAAGCGCATGCTCTACCAGCTGAGCTAATCGTCCAAAGCACGACTCATTATATAGAACGATTCCGGGTTTGTCAAGCTTTTTTTGGAAAAATACCGGAATTTTCCGCAAAGTTGCGGATGGCTTCGAAAGATTCGTCGCTGATGGCGTGTTCAACCCGGCAGGCATCGGCGGCGGCAGTTTCCTCGCTGACACCCAGATGCACCAGCAACTGGGAAATCAGAGTATGACGGGCGTAGATTTTTTTGGCAATTTCCAGACCAGTGTCGGTTAAAGTCAGAAAACCGTCCTTGTCCATCAAAAGATAGCCGCCGGATTTCAGCAGCCCTACAGCCCGGCTGACGCTGGGCTTGGAGTAGCCCAGATATTCGCCCACATCCACACTACGCACATGAGGGGATTTTTGGGACAGGACATATATGGATTCCAAATACATTTCGCCGGATTCCTGAATGTGCATAGCGGCCGCTCCTTTCTGTTGATAAATCAATTATAGCAGAAAAATATTAACTTTGCAACAGGGCAAAATAAGTACTGCGGAAATTGTCGGTTTGACAATTTCCGCAGCTGCAATTACTGCATACCCTGTTCGTAAGCCTCGATCATCTTCTTGACCATCTGGCCGCCGACGGAGCCGGCTTCACGGGAGGTCAGGTGACCGTTGTAGCCGTTGGTCAGGTTCACGCCAACTTCCTGGGCAGCCTGCATCTTGAACTGCTCCATAGCCTGCTTTGCCTGGGGAACATTGATCTGATTGTTCTTCATAATCGTTTCTCTCCTTCTTTATGCCCGGTCATAGACCGGGGCATAAAGCACGCGGTCTATGTTCAGAGCTTTTTTGGTGGTTTTTCCACCGCAAACATAGCTTTGCCGAAAAGGAAAGAAATATGATTGTATGTTTTCGGAAAAACACACATTTATTGGAAATGAGCGCAAATATGCGCTCAGACAAAAAGCGGACAGCCCAGGTCACGGTACTGCTGAATTTTTTTGTCGATGATCTCCACATCCACATGAAATTCCTTAGCCAGACACGAACGGCACAGAAATTTATGCCCATCCTTGCCCAAAAGGCGCAGGCTGACACAGATTAGCTTTTGGCGATATTTCTTGCCACGTGCACGCCGCTGGCAGATGCGTGGGACAGAGAATGGGTGATGCCGCTGCCGTCGCCGATGATGTAAAGGTTGGGATGGTCGGGAGATTCCAGCTTCTCGTTGACCTGCACTTCCAGATTGTAGAATTTTACTTCCACGCCGTAGAGCAGAGTATCTTCGTTGGCAGTGCCGGGGGCAACCTTATCCAGGGCATAGATCATTTCGATGATGCCGTCCAGAATCCGCTTGGGAAGCACCAGACTCAGATCGCCCGGTGTTGCGCTGAGGGTGGGCGTGATAAAGGCTTCTTCAATGCGGCTGGGTGTGGAGCGTCGGCCGCGGATCAGATCGCCGAAACGCTGCACGATTACACCGCCGCCCAGCATATTGCTCAGCCGGGCAATGGATTCGCCGTAGCCGTTGGAATCCTTAAAGGGCTCAGAGAAATGCTTAGCCACCAGAAGGGCAAAGTTGGTATTCTCCGTCTGCCGGGCAGGGTCTTCGTAGCTGTGACCGTTGACGGTGATGATGCCATTGGTATTTTCGGTCACTACGGCGCCCTTGGGGTTCATACAGAAAGTGCGAACTTTGTCGCCGTATTCCTTGGTGCGGTATACGATCTTGCTTTCATACAGCTCATCGGTGAGATGGGCGAAAACTGCGGCAGGTAGCTCGATCCGCACACCGATATCCACACGGCTGGATTCGGTGGGAATATTCAGCGCTTTGCTGACTTGCTCCATCCATTTGCTGCCGCTGCGGCCAACGGAAATAATGCAGTGCTTGCAGGTGTAGGTGCCGTTGGCGCAGATCACAGAGTAGCCGTTATCGGTCTTCTCCACGGTCTGCACCGGGGTTTCAAAGAAAAAGTCTACTTTGCTCTGGAGATAGGCGTAGAGATTTTCCAGCACAACATAGTTCACATCTGTGCCCAAATGCCGAACAGACGCATCGAGAAGGTGCAGATCATGCTGGATGCACAGGGTCTTGAAACGGGAACCGGCTGTTGTATAAAGCTTTGTGCCCTCTCCGCCGAAACGAAGGTTGATCCCGTCAACATATTTCATCAGTTCCAGGGCTTTCTTTTTGCCCAGATATTTATATAATGTGCCGCCAAAATCGTTGGTGATATTATATTTTCCGTCAGAGAATGCGCCTGCACCGCCGAAACCGCTCATAATGGAGCAGCTTTTGCAGCCGATACAGCTTTTGATCTTTTCGCCGTCAATGGGACAGCGCCGCTTGCTCAAAGGCAGACCTGCCTCGAAAACAGCGATTTTTAAATTAGAATCGTGTTGCAGCAGCTCATAAGCGGCGAATATACCGCCGGGGCCTGCGCCGATAATATTCACATCGTATTGCATCGTTTTTCCTCCGCATTTCTTCATTCGCACCTATCATCGTATCATATAAACTAAATAAAGTAAATGAAAAAGAATTTACAAAAGGGGAAAGCTGTACTATAATTGATATAAAACATAAGAAAAAGGGGAATACAAAATGGAGAGAATGGTAGGCACTGTGTCTATGGGTGTTCGGGCGCCGATCATCCGGCAGGGAGATGACCTGAGCCAAATTGTCACAGATTGCATCGTGAAGGCCATAGAAAACGGGGAAATTGTACCCCGTGACCGGGATATTGTGTGTATGACAGAAGCCATTGTTGCCCGTGCGCAGGGCAATTATGCCACAGTTGAGCAGATTGCCGCAGATGTGCGGGCAAAGCTGGGCGGCGAAACAATTGGCGTGATTTTCCCCATCCTCAGCCGCAACCGGTTTTCTATCTGCCTGCAGGGCATCGCCACGGGCTGTAAGAAGGTGGTCCTGATGCTTAGCTACCCCGCTGACGAAGTGGGCAATCATCTCATTGACCTGGATACCCTGGATGCAAAGGGCATCAACCCCTATACGGATGTGCTGACCGAAGTGCAGTGGAGGGAACTGTTCGGCAGCCAAAAGCACACCTTTACCGGCGTGGACTATATCGCTTTTTATAAAGAATTGATCCAATCCTGCGGCGCAGAGGCAGAAGTTATCTTCGCCAATGACTGCCGGGCAATTCTGCCCTATACCAAAAATGTCCTTGCCTGCGATATCCACACCCGTCAGCGCACAAAGCGGCTCTTGCAGGCAGCAGGCGGTGAGAAGATTTACGGCCTTGACGATATTCTGACGGAAAGCATTAACGGCAGCGGCAAAAATGAACGCTACGGCCTGTTGGGCTCCAATAAAGCAACGGAGGATACCGTTAAGCTGTTCCCGGATGAATCCAGCCAGATGTTGGTGGAGGATATCCAGAAGAAATTGCTTCGGGCAACGGGCAAGCATATGGAAGTTATGGTCTATGGCGACGGTGCATTTAAAGACCCTGTGGGCAAGATCTGGGAGCTGGCAGACCCGGTAGTTTCTCCTGCCTACACGCCCGGCTTGGAGGGCACGCCCAATGAACTGAAGCTGAAATATCTGGCAGATAATGATTTTGCGCATCTGTCCGGTGAGGCACTGCAAAATGCCATCCGGGAGAAGATTCAGCAAAAAGACGGCTCTTCCCTGGTGGGCAATATGGCTGCCCAGGGTACAACACCCCGACGGCTGACGGATCTGATCGGCTCTTTGTGCGATCTGACCTCCGGCTCCGGCGATAAGGGCACACCCATTGTCTATATTCAGGGCTATTTCGATAATTTTACCAGCAAATAAAGGCTTGGAAGCTGCCTGCGACAATGGCAAAAACAATACCAAGGAGGTTCCTATGAACCCTTATTCCAGAACTGAATTTTTGCTGGGCAAGGCGGCAATGGAAAAGCTGCGCCGTTGCCGTGTGGCTGTTTTCGGGCTCGGCGGCGTGGGCGGCTATGCCGTGGAGGCTCTGGCTCGCAGCGGCATCGGCGCATTGGACCTGGTTGACCACGATACCGTCAGCATCACCAATGTAAACCGGCAGATCTTAGCCACCCGGAAAACCGTGGGAATGCCCAAAGCCCAGGCGGCAGCCCAGCGGGTGTATGACATTGATCCGGAGATCAAAGTCCAGGCCCTGCAAAGCTTTTTCCACCCCGATAGGGTGGATGAATTTGATTTTTCCCGGTATGATTATGTAGTCGATGCCATCGATACTGTAACGGGAAAGCTGGCTCTGGTCGCTGCCGCAAAGGCCGCCGGAACGCCGATTATCAGCGCTATGGGTGCAGGGAATAAATTAGATCCCACTGCCTTCCAGGTTGCGGATATTTACAAAACCTCGGTGTGCCCCCTGGCACGGATTATGCGCAAGGAATGCCGCAAGCGGGGGATCGACAGCTTGAAGGTGGTCTATTCCCAGGAAGATCCCATAGTCTGCCAGCTGCCGCCGGATGATCCGGCCTGGGCAGAGCTGCCCGAGGGCAGAAACGCATTGCCCGGTTCCTGCGCATTTGTGCCGTCGGTGATGGGGCTGATTATCGCCGGAGAAGTTATCAAGGACCTGATAAAAGAATAATATGCATCGAACGAATTGTTTTTGCCTTTTTCGGTCGAAAATAATTTCGGACACCCGAGGACGGCAATGACACTAACTAAATGACATTGCCGAGAACGGGCGTCCATACTAATCCATATTATAGCTGTTTTTGTTATAATGAAATAGGTAGGAAGACTTCATCCGCTCCATCGTAAAGGAGGAAACATAATTATGAAAAAAGCAACCGCTTTTTTAGTCGCAGTTGCTGCAATATGTATTGCCCTAACCGGTTGCAGTTGCAAGCATGAATATGAGGAAAAGATTACTGCAGAGGCATCTTGCTCAATGGTTGGCATCAAGACCTTTATTTGCACCAAGTGTAATGAATCGTATGCAGAAGAGATCCCTACGATTGAGCATAAATTCGGTGAAGTAAAGGTTATAAAACAAACTACTTGCATTGCAGAAGGTGAGAAAGCTGCAAATTGTACAGTTTGCGGCGAAACTGGTGCAATCCAAAATATTCCTATAGTTGAACATAGCTACCAAATGAATGTAAAGACCGAACCAACTTGTACCGAAAAAGGTGTAAATACCTTGACCTGCTCTGTCTGTAACGATTCCAGCGAGGAATTTGTAAAAGAATTGGGGCATAACTACCAACAAAGCGCTGTGATCACACAGGTCGGCTGTACATCAGAGGGTCAGATAACCATGTCTTGCTCCCGTTGCAAAGATAGTTATAGAAAAACACAACAAGCTACCGGTCATAAATGGGTCGATGCCAGCTGTGTAACGGCGAAGCATTGTGAGAACTGTGATCAAAAAGAGGGTGAACCGTTAGGACACAATTATTCCAACAGCATTCCCTCTGCGTGCGACAGATGCGGCGCAAAGAAAATGTCGTTAACAGTGGATTCAGAATCCTCAAACGCCACACTTAAATACCATGTGGAGTCAACCAATGTTACGGTTTCAAAAATCATCATTACGAATGTATGGTATGATACCGTATATGACGGAAGTATCATGATAAACATTAAAATAAAAAAGACTTTTGATGGGTATAACGGCAGCGAACCTTCCAAGGTAGGATTTGCATTTAAAGTCTTTGACAGCAATGGAAACCTGGTGAAACATGCCGCGCCAGTTTTTTCTGATATCAAAGTAGGACAATATTATACAATATCCTATGTGTACAACTTAGAACCGGACGCTTATACGATTGTGTTTGAGGACAAAATAGAATAAAAATCTTTCCGCTCTGCAAAGGCTGTGTTTTTACTACAGGGGGCTGTAAAAAAGCCCCCCCTTGTTATGAAACGTTTCAGCCTTTGTGGGGCGGATTTTCCGCAATATATTGCTCCATCACACGCACCGCGAGACTGACCATACGGGCGCAGGGACGCTGGGCATAGTATTCGGCAGTCCGGGGAGAGGGTGTGGGATCTGTGGGGGGATTTTTCAGGATCTCCCGGCAGACGATGCTCCCGGCTTCCTCACGGAATTTCTCCGCAAGATGCTGCACTGTGGCGTAGTGATCTTTCTTAATAGAGCCTTCTTCGGGTCCTTCATAGCCGTAAAGCAGACCTGCTACCATCAGCATACCGCTGACAGCACCGCAGACCTCCCGCATCCGACCCATACCGCCGCCAAAGGAAGAACTGAGCTTTGCACAGGTCTTCGTGTCCAAGCCGATCATATCGGAATAGGCCAGAATCACCGCTTGTGCGCAGTTGTATCCTCCTACAAAATATTCCACTGCCTGTATTTCTCGATCCATAGACCATAACCTCCTTTTTTCTCCATTTTAGCATAAAAATGTGCTGCATTCAATTGCCGAAAAGTATAAAATGAAAAATACAAAAAAACCTTGACAAATAACTTTTCCGTTGCTATAATATGAAAGCTGTGAGAAGCAAACTGAATATGGGGGTATAGCTCAGCTGGGAGAGCGCTTGAATGGCATTCAAGAGGTCAGCGGTTCGATCCCCCTTACCTCCACCTCTTAGTCCTGAAAACCAATGGTTTTCAGTACTTTTTCTTTGCTAAAGTGGCGGTTTTACCTCAAAATGCCGGCTTCTCAGAACCCGGTCGATACACCGGATTTGCCAGCTACTTTTCATCTTGAGTTAGTATTGAATAAGGCAAAGGGG
>JAZRLK010000118.1:0-3617 GCA_045646805.1 Faecousia sp. | reverse complement strand
CTCGTCCCCTGCCCGAGACGCTGGCCCTGGCGCTGCTGTACGGCTATCGGGTGCAGGATGCCCTGGACGGCGGCAGCCTGGATTCTTTTGATGCCGATGCCGAATTGGCCTTTGCCCGCAGCATTGCCAAGCCCGGAGATCCCACTGCATTGCGGAACTTTTACCTGCAGCTGGAGATCCTCACAGATACCTGGCGCAAGCGGTTGCTGTCCCCCGCCCCGGAACCCCGATGGGATCCCCGTCTGCTGCCCTTTGCCCGCTACAGCGTCAGCCGTTACTATCTGCAGGCCGTTTCCGATCTGGATCTGGTATGCCGGGTGAAGTTTATCATCGCATCCTGTCTCACCGTGAAGCTGTTGGGCGGCGATATTTTCGTAACGGCACAGCGCTATTCCAAAGAGATCGAAAATGATGCCGACAATATCGACACCCTTCTGGATGCCGCCTACACCTCGCCTGCCATGGCGGATATCCGTCTGCTGGGCCTGCTTCTGGAGGATTGAATATGGAAAAGAAATTACTCATCACCGGCTTCGATGCCTTCGGCGGCAGCGAGGATAACCCCTCCTGGCTGGCTGTATGTCAGCTGCCGGATACCGTCGGTGGATTTACTTTGAAAAAGTGTATGCTGCCCACCGTTTTCGGCAAGGCCGCACAGGAAGTTCTGGACGCTGCAGAAGCGTTTCATCCGGATGTGATCCTCTGTGTGGGTGTTGCCGCAGGCCGGGATGCCGTAACTCCGGAGCGTATCGCCGTCAACATCCGCGACGCCCGTATTCCTGACAATGCAGGCAATCAGCCCATTGGAGAATATGTGGTACCCAACGGTCCTGCCGCCTACTTTGCCACCGTTCCCGTGGCTGCCATGGCCCAGGCCATCCGCGATGCCAACATCCCCGGTACTGTCTCCAACAGTGCTGGTGCCTTCGTCTGCAACGATACGCTCTACCTCCTGCTCCACCATTTTGCCGGCACAGCAACCCGTGTAGGCTTCATCCATGTCCCCGCCCTACCCCAGCAGCACGCAGTTTCTCTCCCCCTAGAGAAAACAGTCCGCGCACTCACCTGTGCAATTTCCGCCTGCTGGCAAATTTTTTAAAAAAGTTCAAATACCCTCTTGACATTTCGCTTATATATGCTATAATACGAAAGCTGTCTGACAGCGAACAAAATATGGGGGTATAGCTCAGCTGGGAGAGCGCTTGAATGGCATTCAAGAGGTCAGCGGTTCGATCCCGCTTATCTCCACCACCTAGTCCTGAAAACCATTGGTTTTCAGGACTTTTTCTTTTTATAATTCGGGGTTTTCCCCCGTTTTTGGGTGGTTTTTCAACCACCCCGCAACTTGGCATTTCTGCGCAACCCGTCAACATGAATCCAACATGAATTAGGACGACTTTACAAATTGGAGCACCCGACCACTTTTATCCTCCTGGCGGTTCGAAAATGCGTCATCCATGCGCTCGATTGCGCTCTGTCTGGCATATTCCATAGGATGACCATATACCTCGTTAATCATGTCCATATCTACATGCCCGGTAATACTGATGATGGTAATTGGATCCACCCCAAGTGCAATCATATGGGAAATACAGGTATGTCGACAACTATATGGATTAAGCGGTCTTACGCCATCCAGCGCTTCTATTGCCTCTTTGTGAAGTGCTCTATAATAAGAGTCACTGCAGGGAGATCCTGGTTTTTTCGGAGACTCCCAAATAAACTTCTTATCTGTATTTCTCAAGTTTCGGGCACAGTATCGAACCAATTCCGGAACAGGAACCGTACGGTAGCTATCCTCTGTTTTGGGAGGACCAATCTCAGCAGTACCTTTTACCTTAATAGCAGCCTGCTCAATGGTAATCCAGGAACCGTCTTCTGCAATATGCCGTGGCTCTAATCCACGAAGTTCTCCTGGGCGCATACCCGTGAAGAGAAGCAAGCGAATACTCCAGCCGATTTTGTTATCGGGAAGTTCTGCCATCATTATATCGACTTCTTCTTTTGTAAAAGCTTCTGCAGGTGTCTTATGCTCTTTTTTCATTTTTTCCAGATGCGCAGCAGGATTTCTCAGAATCAAATCATTGGCAGCAGCCCTGTCAAATATCTGAACCAGCATCCCCTTAAGTTTTGTCAACTGAGATGAGGATGCCTTTTCCATCTTTTTCTCCATCAGAAACTCCTCTATATCAAAAGCTTTAATACTATCCAATTTCCGATGTCCAAAATGATTGATCAATATCCGGAGCGTATATTTATATCCTTCTTGGGTTGTCGCCGATACATTTTTCTTATGATGCTCAAACCAGATCTGCGCCCATTCCATGAAGGTATAATCCTTCTCTGTCTGAATTCCTGCAGCCCGCATTTGATCAAACTCCAACTTCAGCTTTTTGGCCGCTTGTTGTGTTGGAGCTGTGAAAGTTTTGAATTTTCGTTTTCCGTCCGGATGGTAGCCAACCATAACCTGAACCTGCCAGCTGCCGCTGGGCAGTCTGTGGATGCTTCCTTCACCGTTGGATCTTTTTCTCGCCATTTTTACTCCTTTCTGCTGGCGTCTATACTGTTTCGCTGCAAATATTATACCATATTTGCAACAAAATGGAAAGAATAGACATATTAACACATCGTAAATTAAATGGATTATCAAACCGCCGACAGGGTTCTCAAATGAGGTCCCCATCGGCGGTTTCTTGTACGGTATGTACGGTATGTCCGATGTTTTTCATAAGGTTAATCATCGGACATATCGGTCATATCGGCCACAGGCTTCAATTCGATATACTTTCCCTGTTGGGTTCTACTTTGGGACAAAAGCACACCAAACGATTCCTGCAATAGCTTTGCATTTGCTTTCAGTCTTCTCGATAATGTATTTGGCCATACTCTAAGATTCGGATTATGTTTCTGAAGTTCTTCTACCAGTGATTGCGCCGATCCTTTCCACGCCCCATAGGCATGAATAAACTCAGCGACCGCAGCCAACACAGGCTCGGTAGTATCTTCCGGCGGTTCCTCTTCGTATCCCGCAAACTCCCAGCACATTGTTTCATTGTTCTGGTGAAGCAGGATTCTGGCATCCTCGAAATCCCGGCTGGTCATCGTAAGGATAGCTTCCAGCTTCGCACGATTGGGTTTCTCCAGAATCATCGCGCCGTCAGCGCAACCCATCAGACCATTCGTGCCGGATATCTTCTGCATCGTGTCATCCGCATCCTGTTTTCTGGTATGATGGACGAGAATCAGCGCAATTTTGTACTTGTCAGCGAAGTGCTTAAACACATTCATTGCTGCGTAGTCACTGGAGTAGACATTGGATGAGGATACCACACCCCGCACCTTGGCCAGGGTGTCGACAATCACGACCTTTGTGCTGGCATTGCTGTTCAGATATGAGGTGAGTTGTTTTTCAAACCCGTCCCCCAGCATATCTGCTTCAGTTGCAAAGACCACATTACCTGTTTCTCCATCGCAGATCTTTTTCAGGCGGCGCTGAATGCGCGGGAGCGTATCTTCCAAAGATAAGTACAGCACCTCGCACTGCATAACCTTACGGTTCCACAGCGGTGTTCCGGTGCTGATATGATGGGCAATTTGCAAGACGAGCCAGGACTTTC
>JAZRLK010000117.1:0-3018 GCA_045646805.1 Faecousia sp. | reverse complement strand
CCCGGAGCTGCTGACCACCGCCAATGTGGACGCATTGGATATTTTAGAGCCCTGCGGCAACGGCTGCCCCCGACCCCTGCTGATTATGGAAAAAGCAACGGTTGAGCGGACCAGCCAGGTTGGCGGCGGCAAGCATATGCGTCTGCAGCTTAGCTGCGGAAAGTATAGCTTCAACGCTATTTTCTTCTCTGCCAGCCCGGAAAGTGCCGATATCGCTGTGGGCGATGTGGTGGATGTGGCGTTTCATCCCCAGGTTAACGAATTTCGGGGTGTCCGCACGGTGCAGATGAACCTGGTGGATATCCGCCCCCACTGCACCGCAAACTGCTCCTGGGACATCTCTGCCTACGCAGCTTTGCGAAAGGACCGGCTGACCGCCCCCATTGCCCGGGAGCTTCTGCCGGATCGGGAGGTTTTGGGCAGAATCTGGCGTTATCTGGCAAAATTCTGCCAAACGGAAACCACAGAAAATCCCCTTTGCCTGTGCCGGAAAATTGTCCGCTGGGCGGAAAAGGATTTGGTTTTGGGGCAGCTGCTGGTCTGCCTGGATATTTTTGCGGATGTGGGGCTGATTCAGCTTCACCGCCTGAACAACCGGATCGTGATCCGGATCTCAGATACCCAGGAAAAACGGGATCTGAATGAAAGTCAAACAATGCAGCGGCTCATCGCTGCCAAGGAGTTATGCTGATTTATGGAAAATTTTGCGGAACATTACGGCGCAATGTACCAGGCGGTCAACCGGTGCATCCCCGGCGTGGATATGACCATCATAGACCAGGCTGTGGAGTACGCACGGGAGAAACATAAAGATCAAAAGCGTAAAGACGGCTCGCCTTATATCATTCACCCCCTGGCGGTGGCGGTGATCGTTGCGGAAATGGGTCTGGATGTGGATGCCATTTTGGGCGCACTGCTCCACGACTGCATTGAAGATACCGATGCCTCTTTTGAAGAAATTTCCCGGCTGTTCGGCAAGACTGCCGCAGAATTGGTGGAGGGTGTTACCAAGCTGACCCGGGCCAATTTCTCCAGCTCTGAGCAGCAGCAAATGGAAAATCTGCGGAAGATGTTTATGGCAATGTCCAAGGACATCCGGGTTGTGCTGATCAAAATTGCTGACCGGCTGCATAATATGCGCACCATGCAGTATCAAACCCCGGCAAAGCAGATCATCAAATGCCGGGAAACCATGGATATCTATGCCCCCCTGGCGCACCGTCTTGGTATGCAGAAGATCAAATGGGAGCTGGAGGATATCGCATTGCGGTATCTGGATCCGGAGGCCTACGAAGGCATTATGACCCACCTGCAAGCCCACCGGGAGCAGGACGAGGCTTTTATGCACACCATTCAGGAAAAAATTACCCAGCGTCTTTCTGCCATGGGTATCCACAATTCCACCTATGGACGCATCAAGCACGTATACTCCATTTATCGGAAAATGGAGCAGCAGGATAAGACCTTAGACGAATTGTATGATATTTACGCCTTCCGGGTGATCGTGGATTCCATTCCCAATTGCTATAATGTTTTGGGTCACGTTCACGATCTGTTTAATCTGGTGCCCGGTCGGTTTAAAGACTATATCTCCACCCCCAAGCCCAATATGTACCAAAGCCTGCATACCACCGTCATCGGCAATCAGGGTATCCCCTTTGAAGTGCAGATCCGCACCTGGGAAATGCACGAAACTGCCGAATACGGTATCGCTGCCCACTGGAAGTATAAGCAGGGCACAGGCGCAGGAGACGAAAAGGACTTTGAATGGGTGCGCCGTCTGCTGGAAAGCCAGCAGGATACGGATGCGGAGGACTATGTTTCCTCTTTGAAGATCGATATGTTTGACGATGAGGTGTTCGTCTTTACCCCCAAGGGCAAAATCGTCAGTCTGCCTGCAGGCTCTACCCCCATCGACTTTGCCTATGCCATCCATTCCGGCGTGGGCAACGCCTTGGTAGGTGCCAAGGTGAATAACCGCATCTGCAATATCGACCAGGCTCTGGAAAACGGTGATATTGTAGAAATTATCACCTCCAAAGCCGCCAAGGGTCCCAGCCGTGACTGGCTGAATATCTGCCAGTCCAACCAGGCCAGAACCAAAATCAAGCAGTGGTTCAAGAAGGAAAAACGGGAAGAAAATGTCATCCACGGCAAATCCAGCTTTGAAGCGGAAATGAAGCGGCTGATGCTGCCCCTTTCCGCATTGAACGATCCGGAACTGGAAGAGCAGCTTTTGCGCAAGCTCTCTTTTGACAACTGGGAGGATATGTACGCCGCCATTGGCTACGGCGGTCTGACGGCCACCAAGGCCGTAGGACGCATCCGGGATGATATCAACCGGGCAACCCGTCAGCCTGCGGATAAGAATACCAATCCCCTGAAGCTGGTCCCCGATGACAACCGCCATAACCGCCACGCAGTCAACGGCGTGATCGTGGAGGACATCGATTCTTGTATGATCAAATTCTCCAAATGCTGCACGCCCGTTCCCGGCGACGCCATCGTGGGCTTTATCACCAAGGGCTTCGGCGTTTCTGTCCACCGGGCAGACTGCGGCAATACCATCCATCGCAACGATCCCCGTCAGGCGGCCCGCTGGGTGCGTGTCCGCTGGGCAACCCAGGATGAGCAGCCCTTTGAAACCACCCTGGAGCTGGATTGCATCACCCGTGACGGGCTGCTGCTGGATGTGGCTACGGCTATGACTGCCGCCCGGGTTCGGGTCAAGGAGCTGTTCGGCAAGGATCTGCCCAACGGAAAGAGTATTTTTACCGTCCGCTTCGAGGTCAAAAACACCTCCGAGCTGGAAGCCATCCGCAACCGGCTGATGAATATCCGGGATATTATAGGCTCCCGGCGCGGCCACAACTGACTTCGTAATGCAAAATGTAAAATGCAAAATGCATAATTGTGGTGGGGAATCTCGTCCCCCTCGTTTTGAGGGGGAGTGATGGGAGCGCCGCCTGTGGCGGAGTAAAGCGACCTGAACGAGTGGCCGCGGTCAATGTGCAACGC
>JAZRLK010000116.1:0-10126 GCA_045646805.1 Faecousia sp. | reverse complement strand
GTAATGCGCCAGTAGCCGTCAGACAACTGCTCTGCGGAAACACCGGCATAGGGGTTCTCCAAACCGGTCTTTTCCAGATAGAAATAGCCGTAGTAGTTCCAGTTGGTGTCCAGCAATGCAATACCGATCTCATTCTCGCCGCCTTCAGCAGGTACGATCATATCCAAGATAACCTGGCTGTAGTTGCCAGCCTCTGTCATCACGGAAAGAGACTGACCGGCCACGATTGCCTGACCACGCGGTGCAACTTCTGCAGCGCCGTTGATGCAAATATTGGTAATGGTGCCGTTTGCGGTCACATTTCTCATATACAGTGTGTCAATCACAGTAGAATCAGGAGTTCCGGTAAACTGAGTCAGTTTTGCAAAATCCACATAGACACGGATATAACCATTATCCAGTTGTTCTGTAAAGATACCAGTGTACTCATATTTTGCGCCGGCGCTCTCAAAGGTGAAGTAACCGTAGTAGTTGCTCCAGCTACCGGGCAGTAATGCAAGGGAGAATGATTCACCATCAGTAATCTGATAATCGAAGGTCATGTGAGTCACTGCCTGAGCATTGTCCAAGTTGACGGTCAATGTATCGCCGGATGTGAAATCACCACCAGCAAAAACATCCTGAGGTACTTCGGGTTCATCGTCGTCCTCAGTCAAGAAGGCCACTGAAGCCTCATAATACTGATACATTGCCTTCACTAAATCTGCCAGAGCATTGTCTGCATTTGCCTTACGGGAGATATAAGTCAGGGGGCTGTAACGGACAACGAGCGTATCATTGACAGCCAATTCAATGATATTGGCATAATCCTGAGGATTGATATTAGCAACCTCAATGTAGTACATACCGTTCTTCAAAACAGGATCACTGCCGGTGCTGAAGGTATAGCTGTTAATATCTCCGGTAACCGTGAAGTAGAAACGAACAGCAACCTTAGATTCAAATACCAAGGATGCGCCGTAGAAACGGATGCCGTCAACACTGCCGGAAACCATATTGGAGGTATCCACAGCGGGGATCTCAACAGCGTCGGTATTCACATAGTCCTTATTGGCCAGATCACCGGTATTGTAACCAAAGTAGGTCTGTGCCATAGCGCCGTAGTTCAGCATAGCCTTAACCAAATTCTTGGTTTTTGCATTATACTCGCCGGTCAAAATCTTTTCTGCATACTGGCGGATAGAATATGTCATTGTATCGCTGACCAAATCACCAACTACAACCTGAATAGAAATATCGTCAGTCATCTGGGCTGCAGCAACCTTGACAGTTACAGCATAAGTACCGTCATCCTGTTTGATGAAATCGGCGGAAGAAACATTTTTACCAACTGCGATCTGTGCAGTGGGATTTTCAATACGGCTATCCACATTCACATAGAAGGTTGCAGAAATATCATCGCCCAATGCGATATTCCATTCCTTAACAGATGCTGTATATGCGGCTGTTTCATCAGCTGTATAGCTATCTCCGCAAGAAGAACAAGTGTAAGTTGTATAGCCATTAGCAACAAAGCTGGGCTCAGTTACAACTGCATTGTAGTTGTGACTGCAATCATTTTGATTATAAACTCTTACATTGCGAATCGTGCCGGTAGCGGTGTTGCTGCCACCAACCAGCAGAAGTCCAATTGTTTCCGGTGCGTTATTCAGGTTATACGCACTATTGGTTCGCTCCAGCTCAGAGATTTTCAGAATCACACGAACATATCCATCAGACAATGTCTGAGCATAAATACCGGCATCTTCCCAAACCTTACCGTTTGCATTGAAGGAATAGTAACCATAGTACTTACCCCAGTCAGGGCTCAATGCGCAAATGCTCATTTCGCCGTCATTGGTGATCTGGTACTCGAAAGAGATATAGTCGTATGTGCCATCGGTCACATCGATCTCCAAACCGGTTGAAATATCATAGCTGACAGGCTCTTCCGGCTGAATGGGATCCACATAGCTGTCTACATAGCTATGACCGCAAACACCGCAGGTATGTGTGGTATAGCCCTGTGCCTCGGTGGTAGGCTCTGTAACAACACTTTCGTAGATATGACCGCATTCCAGCTTTACATTACGGATCGTGCCGGTTGCGGTATTGCTGCCAACCAACAGTAAACCGATAGTCTCCGGAGCATTGTTCAAATTGTATGCACTGTTGGTACGCTCCAATTCGGAGATTTTCAGAATAATCCGAACAAATCCATCAGACAAAGTCTGAGCATAAATACCGGCATCTTCCCAAACCTTACCGTTTGCATTGAAGGAGTAGTAACCATAGTACTTACCCCAGTCAGGGCTCAATGCGCAAATGCTCATTTCGCCGTCATTGGTGATTTGGTACTCAAAGGAGATATAGTCGTATGCGCCATCGGTCACATCGATCTCCAAACCGGAGGAAATCGCATAGGTAACGACCTCAGGTTTTTCCGGCTCAGTTACAGGAGGCTCGGTAGGCTCCTCAACCTCAGGAAGTTCCGGAACTTCGTACAGCACCTGGATATTATCCATATAACCAACTGCATCACTGGTACCATTCATATACAACATGGTGATCACATTGCTGGGATCTTCATGCATGATGGTCAGTTCATCCAGCACCAGAACGGCACGGATATAACTATCATTCAAAGTCTGGCAATATACGCCATCTGCATCCAGACCATTGGCACCGAAGCTGAAGTAGCCATAGTAGCTGGACCAGTTGGGCAACAGTGCCATTTTCATGGTGTTGCCGGAGGTGATCTTATAATCAAACTGGATTGCTGCCACTTCTTGATTGTTGTCCAGATTGATGGTGGTGCTCACTGCGCTGTTGAAGCTCTCGCCACGGACAAAGCCTTCCTGACCGGGAGCGATTTCAGTTGCGCCATTGGCAGCAATATTCAGCTGCTCCAGCTTAGTAAGCAATGCCTTGCGATTGTTGTAGTGGATAGAAGCATCCGTGCTGGGGATGACACCGCTATACATATTGGCGGTATAGGCAGAAACATCGGAAATGCCATACACATTTTCCAACATCCACAGATATTCGTAGTCCTCATTGCCTTCACGGATATTCTCAATACGAATGGTGCCGATAGGTCCATCTACGCCATAGGCAGAGCCAGGTAACAGCAGAACACCATCACCAGGCGTGCCGTGATTGCTATAGATATCGTATTGATAGTTATACTGATTCCAGCTATTAACGCTCCAGTAGAGGTTACCGTCAATGCCGTAATCATACATCATCCAACCGATGGCACGGGCAGCTACCAGGGGCGTATTGAGCTGATAGGTAGGATACGGTGCAATGGGATGGCAGCAGCCATACCACCAAAGTTCAGATTCATTGGCATACAGATTTCTTTGAGATTCTGTATGGAACCACTGGAACTGAGGTACATAAATATAGCTGTTACCCGTAAGGGGTGTGTCACCGTATTGTTCGTTGATAAAGTAATTCCAGAAGCTACCCACCTTTGTATAGGTCTTATCGGTAGGATTGGGCGCTGTGACAATATGTTTCAGGCCCATAAAGCTTTCCTGCAGCTGGGGATATGCAGCCAGCAAAGGTGCCAGCTCATTCTTGACAGACTCCAGCTCTGCCGTAATGGTATTTGCCTTTCCATACTCCGCATCACCTGCGGGCTCATCAATGACATACAAGTATGCTTTTTTGAACAGATCGGTATTTCTACCGGACTGAGCCAACTCCAGATTCTTGTTGATCAAAGTTGTCAGCGTGGTTTTCAATGCATCTGTATCCAAAGTGTCCTCTGCATTTCTTACATAATGCAGAGAATAGGACGAGATTTCCGGAGCATCTGCCAAATAACTGGCGGCATAATCAGCAAACGAATCATCAAACTTTGTACGGGCCCAAGAATCATAGGGCATAATACGCTTGCTTACCAGATAATTGAAATAGCTATCTGCAATCGTCCGGTCAATTTTTCCTTCCGCGATCTCAACCTGATCCCATTGGACGACCATCGGCGTATTGGTGTGCACCTCTTCCGGAAGCGTTACATCGTAAATGCGGACATTTACGGGAATTTGCATATCGTTGCCATTAACGGTCAAAGTTGCAAAACCGGTGTATGTACCAGGGGCTGCGGTTCCCACATTCAAGTTCACCCAAATACCCTGATTATCGCCTGCAGAGATGGTATGCTCCCCCGCAGAAATGGCGGCATCCTGAGGAATCAGGCCATCAGGATATGTGCCGTCCCAACCGGAATTACCATCCTTAGGATGGTACATATCGTGTGTACTGGAATAGTTGGGTGCATTTCCACTATCGCTCACAGTCACATAATGCTGTGTGTAGACATCAAATGCCCAACCGGGAATAATGTTACCGTTCTCGTTCTTGAGGCTGCCCATAGTCAGTTCAAAAGAGTCAACGGCAAAACTGGGAGTCAGAATCATCTGAGCGGACTCCACTTCACCCCGTGCGCTTTCAAAGGTCAGTGCCTCAAAGCGGCTGACAGGTGTACCTGTCTGTTGGATTGTTTCTGTGTTGTAGGGGTATGCGATGCTTAGACCCGCCATCTCGCCAGGCAGATCAGAACTGCTTGCCGTCTCAGTTGCGAACACAGGGACGGCAGGGGTCACGATGCCTAAAGCCATCACCATTGCCAGCACAAGCGACAAAACTTTTTTCAGGTTCTTTTGCATTATCATTTCCTCCTAGTTATATTTACCCGAAACTTTTTCGGGATGGATTATGTAATAACGGACTTTTTCTGCATATTGAATAGGTTCTTTCTCATTTAGCATACAAAGAATGCACGATGTATACTTGCAGCATAGCATTTTGTATACATCACTGGTAAAATAACCCATTTTTCACATTACTATTTTTAATTTTTTAGTGTCAAATGCGAAAAATATTTTTTAAATTACAATTCCGCTCTTGCATTATAGCAAACTATCTGCTAAAATTCTCGTTATTATCTGCTTAAATCATAGATACTTTCTGCACAAGAGGTGTTATTATGCTACAGAAAACAAAAAACGCACAGGAAGCTCGCCACGAGTATTGGACTTCATTTGTGTTTGAAAAGAAAAATCATTTTTCCCATCCCCCGCATTTTCATGATGAAATCGAAATTGTTTTTGTGCTCGACGGAGTTTTCGAAACGCATTACAACGGCGTGGATTACACTGTGACCGGTGGGAATGTTTTCCTTGCTGGTTCTAATTCAGTCCATTTCTCCACTAATCCTACAGTAGAATCTAATAGCATCATTTTAATCGCACACCCCAAATCGCTTTCCGGTTCTGCAGCCCAACTAGTATCCAAAACACCAACATCCCCGATTTGGCGCAACCCAAAAAAAGACAGCGTCATCTGGCCTTTGCTAAATTATGCATTTGAGAACAAGAAACAGCTGAGCAATAATGATCTTATGTTGCTTTTGTCTTCTATCATTTCTATCATCATCAGCAGTATGACACTTATAGACCACACCAAAAAAGCAAAAACCGAAAACCGCATTTTACAATACTGCCGAAATCACTATATGGAAGAAATCTCCGTTTCACGTGTTTCCAAAGAACTGAATATTAGCGAAAGCCACATCGGTCACATTTTCGGTAATGTCTTAGGATGCAGCTTTCCGCAATACATTAACACGCTTCGGCTGGAGCATGCTGAAATGCTACTTAAAACAACAAAGAAATCCTGTATTGAAATCGCAATGCAATCCGGCTTTCCGACTGTTCGCACATTTAACCGCGTCTTCTACCAGCAATACAATATGACTCCATTGCAGTACCGAAAGATATCCAATGAAACTGCATCGACCCCCTCATACAGTACAAACCAGTCATAAATAAATATCAAAAATACAGCATCTAATGGGTGCTGTATTTTTTGTGTTTTTTACAATTAACCCTTGACAATCAAGGCTTTTCGTGTCATTTATAAAGCAAGTAAATTTAAGGAGGACAGCTTTATGAAACGCTGCAGATTATGTCCAGTTTTGCTCGTAATTTGCATTATTGTGACCGCCCTTTTGATAGGGTGCACGCATACTCAAACAGAAACAAAACCAGAAGAAGCCAATTTCACTATTGAACTAAAGGATAACATTCCCAAAGCCTATATTGGCACACCCTATAATCTGACCTCCCTAATAATCGAAGAAGAAGGTGTGGATTATAAATATTCTGCAAGCTATAAAGATCCCGAATCCGGTGAGGACAAAACCTTAACTGTAAAAAAAGGCAAAATAACTCCCAAGGCAGAGTCTGATATATTTGTTTCTGTCATTGCCACCAAAGGAGCAAATACAAATACTCTTGATTTTGTAGTGCCTATCAGCATTACTGCAGATGCTATTGATGCACTTTTGGTCTCTGACGGAATCGCCGGAGAGGCAGATCTTGGTGTAACCAAGGTTATCACAAAAGAGCCCTCGCTCATCAAAGCTGAGCACTCCACTTCTGCAATATCAGTTACCTTTTCCAACTCCACCGATGCCGACAACGGCACAAATCTTCTTACGCTGAGTCACTACAGTCTGCACGCTTATTACACCGCCCAAGTGTGGCGCAACGCTGCTGTCAGCTTCTGGGTGTATAACCCTATGGAGCAAAATGTTACCTTCAAGCTTTCCAGTCACAACCCAGAAACCGGCGTAACTTTACTGTGGAATAGTGCAGAAAATATCTATACCCAAACCGCGATTCCAGGGCAATGGACACAGGTAATCTTCTCAATTTACGATATGAACATCACACAACCTTTGATCAGTTCTCCTGATCAAAGTCGAAATGATTGTCTAAAAGTTTTGGCGCAATATGCCGGCGAAGGTGTTTGTACGCTTTACATCGACGGTGTAGACATTGTTCACGCAGATACCATACCGGAATTGCAAACAGGCTACACAGTACCTGCACTTCCCTCCGGCAACTTCTCCGATTTGCTAAAAAACTACACAGTTTACACCAACGATCCCATCGCAACGCTTTCTGCTTCTACCAATGGAAACGGCAGTAAGGATGCCTATTGTTTTGGTGCGGACCAACAGTGCGGATATCCCACTTTTCATATTGATTTTCCGAAGATTACAGATATCAGTGGATTTGACTATCTGAAATTTGATGTTTATGCCGAAAATTGTTATCCCTTTGTTTCTGCTTCAATTCGATATATTGACGACAACGGCGAAACACAGAAGCTTGGGGTTTCCTATGACTTTAAGCGAGAGCAATGGAGAACACTATATTTGAATCTTCATTCCTTAAAGAACGATGATTTAACAAAAGTCATCGGTATCAGCTTCTCAATACATATGGATAGCCGATTTGAGAAAAACTGTTTTAATTGTGTTTATTTCGACAATGTTTCTCTCTATGTTTATCCCGAAGATGAACCTCAGTTCCCCCCCGCTTTGACCGAAGATAACGACCTTTTAAGTGCACCTGTATATATTACCAGTCCCAAGCCAAATACCAGTGGCGTTTGTAAAGTGGCTGCCGACGAAACAGGTTTGCAAAAAAGCAACAGCACGATCCTTTTCTGGGCAAACAGTGTATGCGGTTATCCCACAGCAACCTTTATGTTTGACAGCGTACAGGATTGGTCTGATTACGGCGTGCTGACATTTGAAACCCATCAGGTCAATGCACATTACTGGATGCACTTTGAAATCCTCTATTTAGACGAGACAGGCAGACAGCGTACTCTGAGTATGTATCACGATACTGTCTTTAATCATTGGCTTACCACTAATGCGCCATTTGAATGGTTCCAAACAGAGGACGGACAATCTGCTAAAGAAGAACATTTGAAGCAGGTAATTGGTTTCCGGATCTCTGTTGATTTTGCCAATAATATCACCGATGAAGTGGCATATATCTTTTTTGACAATTTTCAATTAACATAAAAGGAGTATATTTTATGACTAAAGTAGCGATTATTGGTTTTGGTAGCCGTGGCAGAATGTTTGGCAACCTCATTCAGAATGATAATTCTGTAGAGTTGATTGCCATTGCAGACAACGCGGCATCCTGCCGTGAATATGCTATGGAGCGCGGAATTCCCGAAAGTATGTGCTTCGACAGTGCAGACAGTTTTTTTGCCCAAGGAAAGATATGTGATGCAGTATTTATTTGTACGCAAGATGCTCAACATGTTGATATGGCAATGAAAGCTATGGAATTAGGCTATGATATTTGCTTAGAAAAGCCTGCCGCTGTTACATTTGAAGACTGCGTCACCATTCGTGATACTGCAAACAGGCTTGGTAGAAAAGTAATGCTCACCCATGTTCTTCGTTATGCTCCTTTCTATCAACAGATCAAAAATTTGATTGATAACGGAACCCTGGGTGAAGTTGTCACCTTAAATCAGACAGAAAATATTGCATATTGGCATTTTGCTCTTTCCTATGTTCGCGGCGCATGGCGTAAAATGGCCGACAGCAGCGCAACAATTTTAGCCAAATGCTGCCATGATCTCGACATCATTAACTGGCTGATTCCGGCCAGATGCACCTCTGTCAGTTCCTATGGCAATCTGTATTACTTCAACTGCGCCCACGCTCCGGAAGGAAGTGCTGACTACTGCGCAGATTGTGCTCCGGAAGTTAAAGCAAAATGTATTTACAATGCCTATAGTATTTATCCCGAACGAATGAACACTTCTGTAATCGGTGGCACTGCACATTTGAAGGGCAAAAATATTTATGATGTACTGGATTCAAAAGAAGAAGTTATTGGACGCTGTGTATTCCGTGGTGAAAACGACGCTATTGATAATCAGGTCGTTAATATGCTCTTTGACAGTGGTGCAACTGCACACTTAACAATGACCGCATTTTCTGACCGCTGCTACCGTTACATAAAAGTTCATGGAACAAAAGCCGAGATCTATGGCGACGCAGAAGAAGGTATTCTCTATCTAACCGAATACGGCAAGCCTCAGCAGGTCATCGATGTGAACAAGCTGACTGACCGAGCATTGGACGATGGTCACGGTGGTGGTGATTACTTCCTGTACAAAGACTTTATCGACTACATCACCGTTAATTCCCCCAGTATGACTCGTACTACCATCAACGATTCTATTGAATGTCATTTGATGGGTTTCAAAGCAGAAGAAAGTCGTCAAAAAGGCGGCATGCCTTTGGCAATCGAATAATTTTGAATAGAAGTACTTCCCTCTTGGTTTTACAAATTTTGGAGAGAAAACACTTTGTGCAGGTCTGAAAGACAGAAACAAAATTTATCTGGCAGTCTGGAATCTGAAAGGTGAAAAAGAAATCGTCGTCCCCATCGCAGAAGACATCACCGATGCCAAGTATACTAATACAGCATCTCAAATCTGGGATGCTGTATTTTATATATCATTAAATTCAACGTGCCACTATTTTCGTGAGACTATATACATTTATTATCCCACGAAAATTTAAAGAATTATTTACTCTAACGACACAATTCCGTATCATTTGACACGAATAATATGTTATTCTTAGAGTGTGATTGATTTATGTGCGCCTTCTCAAAATGAGAAACCAGTCTTTTGACTGTCGCAAGATTCCTTGCGTTGCATACGGAGTTAAGATTGTACGTGTCAGTAGCCTCGGCTTAGCCTTTGATTAGGCGAGGCAGCTATTGGCGTTTTTAGATGGGGGTGTTATGCCCTTACGTAGGCCTTTGGGCCCTTGTTAGAATGGAAGCGAAACAGGGATGTTCTACCCTTTTCAAAATGTGAATAATGGCTGGTTAACAGGAGTAGTATATTCTGCTGCCAATATATTAAGTGCTTGAAACTACCCTATGGTGGCTTCAGGCATTTTTTGAAAGAATTTTATTGTGTACGACAACTTTCGTGAGCAAATGACATCTATGCTGTGTTATCTTATAGGTGTTATTGCTCTATGTGCGTTTTTCCGTGTAATATGTATTGTTCGCGGATATAGGCTTGGCTGGCCCGAATCGTAGTTGTTTTGACTACCTTGCACACGTTATGTTTGTATGTACGTTAGTAAGCTTATGGGTGTACTATACCCATTGCTTATATTTTAAATTATTAAATTGTGACCTCGAGCCCGAAGGTCGCTTCGAGAAAAAGTGAAGAATGGAATCCGGTATGCAGGGATCATTCCCTGTTGTCTAAATATGAATGAGCTTGA
>JAZRLK010000115.1:0-20425 GCA_045646805.1 Faecousia sp. | reverse complement strand
GTTGTGTGCTTTCGCAAAACGCTCCGCCTCAGCAACCTGTCCTTCTATAGATTGTTCTCCTTGTCTATGACTGGAAAATCGTGCATAAACAACAGCGTTCAAATGGTATCCTCCTTTACAAGTTCTAAGTTCAGCGCCAATCTGGCAGTGTTTTTGTCTTTCAGCGTTGCGGTTTCATAGGCTCTTGCAACCTCGTATGCAGCCGTAGAAAGCTCTGCAGGCACGAAAGCCTTTCCTCCAGCCCACACCTCCAACGGCACATTCAGCGTCTCTGACAGCCGCATAGCGATAGGCAAAGGGGCATCCTTCATTTCCCGAATGAAAATGGTTTTTAATTGTTGTTCCGTTAAGCCTGTAACACGGACAAGCTCCTCAACAGATAAATTCAGCTCCGAAAGAACTTCTGCAAAAACTTCATAAAAAGGTCTTCCGCGAAGTCCGTCACACAGGAAGGAAGAATCTGCCTCCGCATCATCATCGCCAAGCAGATAATCCACAGATACACCCAGCTTTTCCGCATATCTGCTTACCTGGTCAATTCTGGGGGAGCGTTGTTCCAACTCATATCGGCTCAATATCTGCTTGGATGTGCCCAGTATTGCAGCAAACTCATCCTGAGACAGTCCCCGGGATTTCCGGATCTGCCGCATTCTTTGACCAAAGGTGCAGTAGTGTAAATACTTATCTAAGTTCGGATAGTAATACTTTCTCGTTTCTGTTTTGTCCATTTTAACCATCTCCTATTTCAATCTAATCGTATCATAGCACATTAGGTCAACTAAAACAAGTGTATTTGTAAGAAGTATAGAAAAGTCACCAAACACTTGACAGCAAGAGAGAATCCCTATACAATAAAACCGTAGACAATCAAATTATGACTACATATATCTTAACGAACAGAGACAGAGCAGGCTGGAGGTGATAGATGCTGTTTCTGATGTTCGGATCGATCCGAAAGAGATCCCACCAATGGAAATGAAATTACTGTGTACGACGATTTTAGATGCTGTCATTCGCTTTTATGAAGAGCCTGAGAATATGGCAGCATTTGAAAAGTGGCAGGCAGGGAAAGGAGAAATACTTTTTGAACCAGGAAACCGCAAATAGACTCCGGGAATTATATCCCATCCATATCCCTCTTGAAGTGGCAGCTCAGTATTTGGCTGTATCACCAAGACGGTTATCCCAACTAATTGCAGATGAAAGACACCCCTTTGCTTCGATCGGAGCAAACATAGGAACAACGCAGAAGTATGTCCGTGTGTATACGGAAAGACTAATAGCTTATTTGAACGGCGAGTTACCCATAACGATAGAGAAATAAATAGTGTGAGGTGGTTGTCTTCTATGAAGCAATCTCGTAACAGGTGATATGAAATGGCGGTTGTCATTCGTATCACCTGATTTTTATATCAAAACAGGAGGAAAACAAAAGTGAAAGATAATCAAGAAATGCTAATTCGACATCTCATACGCTTTCATATTTTGGATTATGAAAGCTGTTTGCAAGTGTTGGATACTGAAAACACCAATGATAAAGTGGCACTATCTTATGTTTTTCGGCCACTAACAAAACACAAATACATAATCAAAGATAAAGACGGCGTTGTATCCGTTTTGAAAAAGGGTAAAGAACTATTCCCGGAGGAAGAACCGCTGATTTCTATAGGCGGCGGGAAACAAAATCAAAAGAGAATCTTACAGGTATCAAGAGTGGCAGCCCTGCTGGAAAAAGTCGGAGTTGAGATATCGGGAGAATGGTGCGATATGGACGACCCCCAGTTTATACCATCTGCCTGCTGGCGTGAGATTGCGCCGGGGATCTTGTCCACCACCCGCTTTGCCGGTATGCTGATAGCCTACGGCAAGAAATACGCCGTCTATGATATTGGTGACGGAACTATGGAATGGCAGGTACGGGCAGAGACCTCTTTGTTCTATAGAAAGTACGGTTCTTATGAAACCAAGGCAGACGGTATGATCCTGATCTGCGATGATGACAAACGGGATCAGATTGCCCAGAACATTATCCGTCAGACAATGTGGAGTCGAAAGAAATTGCTAAAAGAAAGATATACCGAAACGGACAAACCCGTTCGGTATTCCAGGTCACCTATTAAATTACGAACTCAGTACAAGCATGTGTATTTGACGACTCCCAGTCGGCTATCTGTAAGCTTGCAGAGAATATACGAAGACGATGAAGCGATAGATACCTCTATGCCGGGGGCGGAAAGAATGTATGACAGAAGCCGCGGTGATGTATCGTGTGGGAAAATTCGTTATTTCTATAATTATGCCTGCGATATTTTGAAATTCGTTTATTTCTTTTCTGCGGTAAAATCAATTCTACGGTTAGAGGACGAGGATATACCGGTTCCTCAGACAGAATATCACATCGTGATTCATTGGGAGGATCGGCGGATACTGCGGATGTATCTGGATGTATTACAGTCAGAAAGGGTGTCGGTGCTTGTATATAAATCTACAAAAAACACTGAGTCAAATTGAAAAAGCACTCCCGCAAGAGGGAGTGCAGGATCTATCCAAATTGCAAAAGGCTTACGAGATTACATTACGCCTGCGCAGTCAGATAATCGGTGTCATATATGATATGAAGCAATATACTGGAACTGCTGAAAATGATTTCCCAAACCAAGAAATCAGCAGCAAGAAACAGACGGTAACATTGATCATTCCAGAACCGCTACCGGGAATGAAAGAGCTGACTGCTGCGGTGGAGGAACACTGGGTAACAATGATCCACGATACAAACGAAAAGGAAAGTATTACCGGAATACCAAAATTTCAAAAAGCAATGGTAAAGATTGAGATCACGACACCGAGAGGAACGAACAATCCAAAGGTGTGGGATAGCTCAAATCGAGCCATCAATTTGATTATCAACAACCTGAAAGGTATCTTTTTTCGGGACGATGATTTTGAGCATATGGCCTTTAGTGTCGTAGCAAACTGGGGCGAAATTGGCAGGACAACGATCCGAGTTTGCGAGCTTGCCTATTGGGAAAACCGCTCGTTTTTAAGCAAAAATGATGAAATCCTATGAGGTTTTCAAAAATGTCATAGAGAGTATGGAAAAAGACCGGGGATACCTCTGTGAAACAGGATGTAATCGGTACGGATTTGTAATTTTTATGCAGTCATTAGCACTGAGGTATCCGCCCAATTTAACACGCTTTTTTGAGGGGTTCTGTGAGGACATTTTGCAAGCGGAACACGGCCGAACAGAACAGTCGCGAGAGGGGCAGAAATGGCTGACACGCCTTATAGGTGTCAGCCATTTTCTGCCCACACTCCACAGTCGCTAAACATAGCAAAGGAAAGTGGAGATTGGTCTTACTTCCAATTCCAACCATACCGTTCTCGGTCAGGTATATTACCAACAAAAGATTATTGCACTACTGATGTTTATTTGTGTAAGCAGCAGTATTAGGCGGGGGCGAAATTATAGAAGAAAACTAGGGTACAGTTGTCACTTACGTTTCTTATGGTGGCACCGATCGGACTTCCGAAAGTGTTGACAAACTCTTGCAGATCATCTCTTGTAAGATGCTCAAACTGATAAACGGTATATTGCATACCATACTTAGAAAAATCATTGAGAAGATCGACTCTCACTGCAGTATCTGTGATAGATTCATACTTGTGTGCAACGGGGTTAAGGTCTATTGTGCATGCAGGAAGCATGTCAGCAAAAATAGGCGTGTAAGACTGATAATGATCAGAAAATCCAAAATAGATTCTTATATTTCTTTGCCATTCGTATTCTCGAGAGATGTCAGCCTGTGCACCAGTTGCATCTGCATTATACCAATCGCCATCAAGAAAAAGAGCGTTCCAGGTATGTCCTGGCTTTATGGTACTGGATAGATATGTTTTCTCTACGGAATCAATGCCAACCAGCTGGCATAATAAAGAAAAGGCATTCGCAAAACCGTCACAGTTGCTTTTTTTTATGCAAATTGCATCATACAAATAATCCTTATTTGTTTCATCGCCCTCTACCCATGTAACATTCCTTCCAAGATAATCATAAATCCAGGCGGCTTTCCCAGCTTGAGTTACATAAGAGGGCATATCCTCCACAATTGCCTTAGCCGTTTCTATGGCCTCTATTTTGCGCTCCAATTTTTCATTAGTAAAATTGGAAACGTAGAGAAGCTCTCCTGTAACTTTTGTTGTGATCCCAAAACGTGCGTAGCGAGAACTGTCAATATGAAAGTCGGTATATCCTTCGACAAGGCTTTGCTCAACCATACAGGAATCCATAGATAGAAATCTCAAGATATCTTCCAAGGAATGCTGGTTCCCGTTTAGAAGTCGATTATCAACCATGATGTTGGGGCAGCTGTTATCTAAGGCATATTCCAAAATACGATAAACCTTCTGCTCCTGCTCAGACAGTTGAGAGAAATAAACATAGCTGTTATACTCGCTGTAAACTGAGATGTAGTTATCAAGATCGGAAGCCCTGCAATAGGTAACCTCGCTGCCGCTTGTCACCGGTGAAGCCTCTTTAGAGAAGCCTACTCGAACATAGTTGCTTTGTTGGGTCAAATCATAGATGATGTAATATGTTCCTGCAGCAAGCAATCCTAGAGAGATAACGACTAATAAGACAATAAACAGTGCTTTCTTCATGGTATCCTCCGAATGGTTTTTAGTAATAAATTAGTAATAATACTCATCCTTATATCTATTCTGTTGGATCAATTTTTACACCATATTTATTTAACTCGCGTTCAAACCTTTCTTTGTCCAAAGTAAATTTATACTTTTGGGAATATTCTGCACCATATTTTTCCACGACAGCTCGTTTTACAATGATCGGTCCAGCTGTATGTTCCTTGTCACGGGCGCGATCTGCAATTATCCTAACTACGATTTGCTGGGCAATAAAACGATGATCAACAGCCATTTTTTAATCTCCTTCTGTTTTATTCAGAAAAATTATACTTTGATTTCCACAAAATATCAACTTTTAATAGAAATATATACGGATGTGATTTTTCAATCCTCTGACAATATGTAGTTGGACAAACTGTATTTTGGGTGTGATCGCAGGAATTTTTCAGCAAACAGGCACTGAATCCAGCCATCATAGTTTCCGTGATCTTCAGCCAGATACCACCGTTCTTGATAAAAATCCCAATCCGGAATCATTTGATGCGGAGCATACCTGATTTTCAGGTATTCAGGCTTCAGAATTGCCTCCAATTCTCGGATGTCGTCAGAACCCTCATCCAACGTCTCATCATTAATTATTGTCCAAATATCTACGCCTCCATCTTCACGAAAGCAGGGCAATACGGAACAACGGACCATACAATGAACTTTGGGTATCCACATATATGCGGTTATGTCAACCATTGTGTGATCGGTGATATTATATGTAACCTGTAATGCAGTGCGCTGTTCTCCACATAAAAGCTCAAATAGTTTCCACGCCGGCTCCTTGTGATGGTGAAGATAGATCCTTTGAAATGCTTGTGAAAAAGATAACTTTTCTATTTCCACAGTTTCCTCCTATTCAATTATAGGGTTTCTTGATTCTGTGCAATATAGCACGCAGCTTCCTTCACGATTTCAGCCGTATCTACCAACATCTCCACAATCTCACAAAGCACTTCCTGCGAACACTGGCGATCCAATCCCGCAAAGTATTCCAAATAAAAACCCTCTCCATCTTCTTCCGCAAGGCGCCATTCCCCCGCGGGAGTTTGCTTGTTAAGATGATTGACAAGGTGTTCAACCAACTTTTTGTGTGTGTTTAGATCATTCAGTAAAAAGAAGCAACCGCAATGCTGAATTTGAATTTTATCCGGATAGAATAAAACAACCGGGTGAACATCTCCACAATCAAGTTCAAGGGTTGTCTCGTCACCGTCAATTGAGCAATATAACCCTCTCACCAGTTCATTCATCGTCTTCCCTTCCGTTCAACAACATCAACAGCGGATCTATGCTAACATGCATTTGGTCTTCAAGCTCTCCAAAAACATCATCAAGAGATGCCTCATTACGATTGATTTTTTCCACTAACAAAGAAGCTTTTGGGCAAGTAGACTTTATGGCTTCCCAAGCTTGCTGAACCATAATGTTTACAGCCTCTATGGGCAGTGATGATGGAATGCTTGCCACATATAAGAAACAAAGGTTCTCGTGTAGATTGATATCCAAAATCCACTTTCCAGGCTTGGCGTTTTCCACCAGTTTGTTATTCAGCCGGTCTAGCATACAATATGCCAGAGTAATATTTTGATGCTTTTCCGAAATGTCGAATTTTTCGCTTTGGCAGACAACTGCCAGATGCTCAGGTTGAAAATCCAAAAGTATACAGTTACCATCCGTCATTTCAAACATCCGGATGGTTCCCATCGGCGCATAGCTAAATAGTACGTCTGGAATAATAACATCATCGGGGTTAATCATATCACATTTTCGCTCCTTTTTACAATATTTACATCATTAAATCTTCCACGGCTTTTGTTATTTTCTTCGCAGCCTCCATCTCCGTGCTGCTTGAATGATTAGACAATCTGCAAACCAGTGCTTGTTGTCCATCTTGTGAGGTTTCCAGCACCCAAGCACTTTCGGGATGCGGTACCGCAATCCCGGCAGGGTCTTCCATCCGCATAAATAGATAAATTGCATCAGGGTAAAAATTCGTGATGATGTCGCCTGAATTGTGTGCAATTAAAATTGTCGATTCTTTTCCTTCACCATATACAGATGCATAGTATCTGCCGTTTCTAATAAATGCGGCTACTTTTTCTACAGATAGTGTTTTTCTTGCTAGCGCATAAATCTGCAACCACGGGAACACAAAAGATGTAATAATCAGAAACAGATATTTGGTCACTGTCATTACGGGAAAGCGATGATGGATTATGTATAGGCTAGACTGCAGCACACCTGTCATCAGTACGGAACCAATCAGCACGGTTAATAACCTGGCTATATCAGCATAGTGTCCGCGAATTAAATTATCTACCGGGCTATTTGTGATTATAATGATTGCTACACCCATAATAATCAACAATACATAGCAAAGCAATCCCAGCAAGGCCGCCTTACGAGTCTGATGCTTCATTTTTTACCCTCCTATTTTACTCTATTTTTCGGGAATAAGATTGTGTTATGCCAAATTCATCTTCATGACACCAGGATCCATCGTATTCCTTCACTGAGTAACCGGAAATTCGTCCCCATTCGTCGTAATGCACCATACGATCATCTCCTCTCATTTCAGTGTGATCATCATACTGCCCCAGAAATTTTTATGTTAAATTTTACCGTCATCTCGAATTTCTGAGTAACCAGTGTGGGTGCCCAACCAGTCGGTATGGGTGATTTTATTACCTTGAACAATGGCTTGTCCATCTATTTTTGATATAACATTTTTATCAAATGTATTTTCCTTTACCCTGGGCGGTCATGCCGCCCAGGGCCTACATTTTTTGACCTTATAGCATAATCATCCCAGAACAAGCTTATCGTAGACTAAATCATAATTGGCTTGATGTACTTTTTTTATTCCGAGCCGGTCAATAAATTCCTTCATAGAAAAGGTGTTTTGAAGGTCTGATACAATATCCATTACATCATAAACACCTGTACCCTCTAAAACGCTTAGTCCTATGTTCAAAAAAGTATCCGACCAAGGGTTTGCTTTGATCGCATCATCGAGAATTGGTCTACCTAAATATTGATTTACAGCAAACCATGCACTTGCCTCAGAAATATACTCCGCCGCATAAACGGCTTGGCTGTAATCCGTAAACGGTTTTTGAAGTTTCGAAATTGCTGTATCACACCAATATATACAGTTAATAGATGCACTTCTAAGAACCGCAACCGTTGTAATTGACAAAACCGTTTCCGCCTCTGCCATTTCCTTTCCGAACGTTGCTGCACTAGAAAACAATCCCACAGGATTTCCCATAGAAGTATCTGCTATAGTCCGTAGGGCAGCTCCACCGGCTGTTCCGATTGCCTTTGACATCTGCTGATTTCTCACCCAAGCATTTGTGCATGTGTAGACCTCGTTTGCCGCTGTTTTTTGTGATTTCAGGGTAGAAATATATGTATTTCGTACATCATTTATCAAATGAATGGTTGCCAGGCGATTTAAAGTCTTTTGATCTTGGACAATTTTTTTGCCTTCGAGATAAAACTTTGTCCCTTGCTTTACATCGTTATAATTCTTCGTTGTAGTACACCAAGTGTATGATTTGCCATAGATGGTATATGTGCCGTTAACCTTGTATGCAGACTTAGGGATCCCTGTCAAGCCTGCGGAAGCTGGTGCGTTGGTGTTAGGTTCCTCTGTTGTGAATGGATTCACCTTTTTGAAAGAGGAATCAGTACTTCTAAACACCCATTGCTGTTTCTTGTCCGATGCATTAAACCGTCGTAAAACAAGTTGGGAACCGTTCGATGTCTTGTCCACCGAGATGGCTAGGGACGGATTAGCCTTCATTCTAAAGACCACCGTATAAGAATTAACCTTGTACGGAACCAGCAACTGTGCAATGTCGTCTGTATCCTCATAGAGCTCTACTTTTTGCCCGTTTTTTAACGGAGATGTGTAGCGTAGCACATCGGTGCATTTAGTAGGATGGTCTTTATAATAGATTCTATAAGCTCCATCGCCCTCATACCGAATAACTACAATTTGCTCTGAAGAGTTATCCTTTTTCCATGTGCAAATCTTTGTGCAAGAAGCTGAATAGTTTCCATAAAGATTCCACATAACATTGCTTTTGGCTGCGCTCTCAAGACGATAATTACCAGGTTTTATATATGTGTTTTCCGCAGCAAAAACTTCCGTAGGTGTAAACACCGTAAACAACAAAAAAACACTTATAACCGCTAAAACAAGAGCAAAGATTCTTTTCATAGTAAATTCTCCTTTTTTGTTTATAATATTGTGAATAGACGGACGATGGTGGATATATCCTTTTTATTCACGGTGGTCTTGGTTGAGTTAAGCAGAACATCTGGGGTACTTCCTTTCTTTCGTTAAGCCGCCGGATATATGACCGATTCGACCTGAGCCAAGATTCTTGGGATACCATTGTCAAGCCGTGCCTTCCGGATGCTGGCAAGTACTTTCTCACCGCGCCGTAAGGAGGTAAAAGAGAATGCTGTATGTTCCGGAATATCCAGACACCGCAAGATTGCACCTTTTGGGGTCTCTTTCTCGACTACAAAGTAATAACCACTGAAGAGTTCGAAATCCAGCGCTTCCATATAATCCTCAATTGACTCTACAGCTCTGTTAGCATATAATAACTGGTACATAAGCAACTTCCTCCTGTTGTTGTATGTTTCAAATGTTTCTACAACAACAATAACCTAAGAATGTAATCAGGAAGGTAATTGAAGTGTAATTTTTTACAGGAGGCTTAAAATGTTACTAAAAGTCAGAGTTGACAGCAACATATTAATCGATTTCGCAGAAAAACGTGTTTATGTTGATAACGTTCCCTATAAGGCGCAGCCAATGGCTCTAAAGCTTCTTGAAGGATTAGTGGAAAAAAATCATAATATCTACTATCATTATGAGATTGCCCGAGATATATGGGGAGACCAAGAATGGGATGGAACGAGAAGGGATTCTCTAAAAAATAAGGTTAATGATTTAAACAAGATATTCCGCCGAACGATCATTCAAAACCGTAAGAACGTGGGTTATCAAATAGACCCTAACATTACTATCCGTGTTTTAGATGAGCCTGAAAAATGCGAGCAATTAGAACAAAAAGACAGTCGTGCAGATGAACAAAAGAATCCCTATGAATTTTTGTTTTCCCTTGTTACAGCAATAATCAATACAACCTCCCCTGATTACGCAAAGAATGCGCAAAAAAAAGACAAAGCTTGTCCGCTTACGCGAACGAGCTTTGTCTCCCTGTGCAAATATGTAGCAAATGAGGATGTTGATTCGATTTTAAGTGTGGATTATTCTGCAGAACAACTCAACAGCATAGTATCCAAAAGCACTCTTCCAATTTTAAAAGAATTTGAAGAGCAAGGCTTCTGCTTTGCTGATAGCAAAGATACAATCCTTGTAACTTTGGAAGATAACGGCTCCGAAAAAACAAGCGAATCGCCCTCATCTTTCATTATCTTAGAAAACCTCTTTGAAGCATATAAGTCTGAGCGTTACCATGAGAACCATTTCTCTTTAAAAAAGAAAGAACTTAATATAACTATTTCGGAATATGTCCGAGCGATGGCATTTTCCCGTGCCTTCAAAACTACCGAAGAAAAGAGCTTGCTTATATCAATTATTCAAACGCTGATTGCAACTCATAACCACGACTCAAATTATATGTATTCTGTCTTGTATGATTCTGAAACGAAATCGCCGCCAGTTGCAATTCAAAGCAATATAATAACAGAATGCGTTGCTAATTATTACGAAGACATCTACTCAACAGATATCAACTGGGTATACTGGTCTAATAATTTCTTGGCTACGATAAAAAAGCTAGATTTAACAAACCAAATTCATATCCTTGAGAATTTGATATTTGAATGTAAATGCTTTAATTTAACAATTTGGAAGGCATTGGCAAGAATTACTGATGAAAGAGAGATAAGCCTTCTGCGGGATTATATTGCGAAGACTGTTTTCCCAATCTGTCAAAAACAAACCATAGAAGAATCCGATGCCAGACAACTTGTTGCCTTTATATGTATGTTTGCGCGGGGTAGCTTCCTTCCTGTTTGTTATGATAAGGATCCCCAGAGTGTGTATTCTAAGACTTTTGCATTAACGATTCGCTATATGCTGGTCCATTTAGAAAAAATAGTATCATATTTTCCAGCGCGAACAGGAGATATATCGCAAGGCTTGGCTAATTGTCTTTTAGCCATTACCTCGATAGAGAAAAATACCAATAATATAAAGCACATTTTTACCGGAATCGACCAAAACAGTTCGTGCATCAAGGAATATATTTTTCTTCGCGAAGTATATGATCTTTTGGTTTTTGGAATTCTTCCAACAAAATCTAAAATTGACTTTCTTCAGATTTTTTCTATCGAGAGAAATAATCAGGCAGAAGAAAAGTTCATCGCATTTGTCAAGGAAAACTATTTTCCTCTCAAAAACAATCCTTTCGTCCAGGATTCTGATTCTCTGGTTCTGGCTTCCTACCTTTATCTTAGAAAAATGGTTTCAGGAAAGAGGCATTTGCTTGATGATGGGATTAAAGAATTTTTCGATAAAGTCGTAAGTTGGCTTATTGAAGCAACATATCAAAACCCAAAACAACAGTACTTACTCGCAATCTCTAACGCAGAATATTACCTTCATGGAATGGAATATAAAGCGTTAAACGAAAGAAAGACAAACCTTTATGCACATATTTTGAAATCCGGGGAATTCAACTTAATTCCGTCTGCCATCATAGAACAGGTATGGTATCCCTTCAAATGTTTGTTGGCCAGCGGAGAGGATCCGCAGTTAAAGGATATTTTTAATCAATGTATAGACTATTGGCTTAATTCCGAAAATAACTGTTCAGTTGCAACATTCATTCTTAAAAGCATACCTTTCTGTTCTGCGGAAAATAAAGTACGTATCATTAAGTATGCTGATAGTCTTTTGCAACATAGCCTTTCACAGCTTCATTATTCCCAAATTAAATTAGCAATTAACACCATAGAAAAAGAAGTGGGCACACTTAGTACCGAACTTGCATATCATGTTGTCACTGATCTTCACACAACAAATCTGCTGCTTACTGACAAGCTGAAGGTGCTTGGAATCGTAATAGACAAGATTGGATATTCATTCATTACCAACTCTTTAGTAGAGCAAGGAAAAAACAGCCAGTTCTACGAAACCTTTTATCAACTCATAAGATCTGTAAAGGGCTACTCCTGGGAAAGAGTCTATTTGTTCCAAATTTGTAACTGGATTCTTTCTCGTGATGTTTTTTTGTGCGCTCCTGAGGACATTCAGCGTTTAGTACTACACTATACAAAAAACAAGAGAGAATATAGGGACTCTTTCTATATGTTACTCGAAGGTTTAAAACAAGAGAGAGCCTTTTCGTTGCTGGATACAAAAGTAAAAACTGCATTGCTTCTTCATGCTGATGATTACATCGATATGTTTGAAAAACAATATGCCGAATACAATCGTTTTTTAGAGGATACTCTGCAGGATTTATGCAACAACAATCTCTCGCATGCGCAAATTAAAAAGCTATATGGATTGAGGACTGATACATTAATTTACCATATCATCAAAATCTATAAGGCTGATCCGGAAAAGACGGCAAAACTGTGTGTTATAGGGCTTTGCAAACTATACAAGCAACTCATTTCCTACAATATTGAAGATGCCTTCCAATCCTATGCTGTAAAACTGATCAATGATCGTATAGAAATTTTTAGCGTTTATGTCGCCAATCCGTGTATACGTAACATATCAACCTTCTTTTGCGACAGAATATTTGCATACTTTAATCAAAGCAGCAATGCAAACAAACTCAAATCCTTGTTTTATAAACTTTATCAAACTGTCATTCTGCTAAAACGCCATAGTTGGCCGGAATGGTTTGATATTAGCCAGGAAGAATTTACCATTACACGGTCAGATACCATATTTGATAATGTTATTGTTGCTGTCGCTGATTTTGCAGTTAGAGAGGATACACTTTTTGATATGCTGCCAGATTCCTCAAAAGAGTGTATAGATGTTGCGGATTGGAGGAGCAAGAATTGTGCAGACCCCTTTATCCCAAGTATGCCGATTGTTGCTTACAAACAGCAGGAAAAGTATATCGTGCTTTCTGGATACGATTATGTCAAGGCATGTACCGCTTCTGTTATAGGTGATGTCATGCCCGAAAAGGTTGAGGTTGTTCTTGTAAATACAGGTAGCATCGAGCAGATATCCTTCTTGCAGTCTAGCAGGCAGACACACACCATTGATGAGTTAATAAATCTTTTCCGTAACTTATACGCGTTGATAGATTCAAAATTGCCAAACGATTGTAGGCGGGGTGGGCCTGGTTTAAGAGTAATACCGGGGTCATCCTTGAAAAAGATAAAGAATCTAGATGTAAATAGGACTACCCAAAAGCTTGATGACTTTGTTTTCTTCTACAATGGTTACGTTGCAACCATCAACGGGTTTGTTACGCCAAATGGGAATGTGACAAAGCTTAAGCCATACGCCCCCGAAGCGTACCTTGACTACTACGAAGAGATGGTAAGGTTAATTTACGGCGATTTAAACAGTCTTTGGGTATAACTTCGTATAGATGGTCATACGTGGCAAGAGAGTAGATTTTTTTGCTAATGAACAATAGCCCCTGAAGTTTAAGCTTCGGGGGTTATTGTAACGCTTAGCGCAAATACATTTTGCAACTAGAATTCCCTTCCCGTAATACGGGCGGAGAAAGTTACATTCCACAGATACGCAACTATTTCCGTAGGTGTTCCTACCGGATATTATATTTTACATGAAGCCTAGGATAGTGAAAAAGTGTTTGCAAGGCATCTCAATATTGCGATTAAAATGCTCAATAATAACATAAACTCTTGATTTGCTCAAAATAAAATTGTATAATATTTTAAGTAGTTTTTTGACAAGTAACACAAAATTATAGTAGGAGGCAAAATGAGAATCATTGGTTATTTTAAAACAGGATTAACTTCGGATTTGAGTTTGACATTTGCAGATATTCAAGAATTATCTGCGGTAAGATCGGATTGGGGAAATGGGGACCGCTTTGAAATCCAAGCCCGTGCGACTTCTGGTGCTATGACGCGAGTTTATAGAATTCGTCCAGCGGACAAAAGTAATGAATTTGGGTATCGTTTGTTTGAAACACAGGAAGAAGCAAATACCTTTTTGGAAACAATTATGTCGTCTGCTGCCAATGACGTGATTGACTTGAGAAAAAATGGTGCTTCTCACGGCTATATTGAGAATCATATGCCACTTATTCGTATAACTAATGAGTGGGATGAATTTACTGATAGCGAAGCCCCCATTGTCGTACGAATTGCAAACAACGAAGAAAACGACGAATAAAATATGTTACTCTAAAATAGAATCAAAAACAGTAATCCCTGAGGTTTTTAAGCCTCAGGGATTACTGTTACGCTTAGCGCAAATACATTCCTCACAATATGCAGAGTTCGTATTTGCGTTCTATGGTGGACTTGAGGAGATTCGAACTCCCGACCCCCACAATGCGAATGTGGTGCGCTCCCAACTGCGCTACAAGCCCGGCTACGGGGCAATTATAAATCTTTTGGGATTGGTTTGTCAAGGGGGAAACCGGGATCAAAATTCATCGTTAGAATATTCCCTTATTGTATTTTATCATAGCTTTAAAACTGACAATAAGGCCTGCGATAATACCAATAATCATAACTGCGGTGCCAATTAATATATACAAGTCCTTTTCGGTATACATAGTTACAGCAGACAAAACGCTGAATATGACAATACCGATGCCAATAATAACAGTACCCAGGCCTACTTGTTTTCCAAATGGAATCCGATCCTCTTCTGAAACACGATGTCTGTGATAGGAATGCAGTGATGAGATATTTCCCCGCATATTGGAGATGCCGAGGACAATACATATAACGCCTACAAGAAAGGTAACAATACTGCTTGTCATAATAAAACCTCCAATTCAAGCTTTTCAATTGCATTATATCATGGTGTGTGAGGCAACACAACATTAAGAAGTGAGTATATCCTGTGTATCAGAACAGTTTTCTGTGGCTGTAAAACATGTTGATATTCAGAAGAATAAAGTTCGAAGCCGGATAAGAAGTCGTGATTTCTACCATCTTTGACGAAGCGTTCGTCAATAAGGCGAATTGGCGAAAAGCCGGAATCTTCCAACAGGTTAAACGAAGGATGCAGTTCGATATGCAACCCCAGAGAACGACAGTATTGTTCAAAGGATTGGGCAGAAAACGCATCCGGGTGTTTTAAATAAACGTAGTAGTCCATGCTCATATCTAATTCGCCTCCCAAAGAAACTCGTAGGAAATCTTATTTTCATTCTATCATAAGCATCGTGCAAGTTCAACACTATGTAAAAATGTCCTACACCATAACGAGCAGGGAATTTGTATATACAAATTCCGCTTCAGCCGGTAGTACCCACTGAAAAAGAAAATCGAGTGTTCATAACGCAAGTTCGTTATGAACACTCGGTATGGATACCAGGGTGCAGCGGTACGCAGAGGGACTGCGGAGTCAGTGGACAGCAGAACAGGCAGACCTACGGAGGTTGCATCGGCTATGGGAAATGAAACGTCCGGCGATCAATACCCATATTGCTGATCTGTACGCTGAAATCCAGCAGCTGGAACAGGAGATTGATGACCTACTTCTGGAGAAAATCCAAAGCGGTGGTTAAATTCCCGTTTGTAGCCAACAGCGAGAGTGCGGACGATGCGTAGGTCGTCCGCACTTTTTCTGTCCGGTATTTTATCTATTATCAGTAATGTCTGGCATAAAGAAATAGTGAAAAATGGTGGTAAGAACATTCTTGCTTACCACCATTTAAAAAGCATTAACTATCGTTATCGGTTTCTTTAAGAGATTTTCTGACATCTTCATAGGATTTATATTCCATGATAATATCAATCATATATCCACCATAATTCTTCAGCATGGTAGCAGGAATATAAATGCTCTTCTCGATCATCTTATTCGACGGGGTAATGCCCTCACAATCCACAGTCATTCTAAATCGAATTTCGCCATCTTCCTCGTCTAACTCAAAACTACCAAATTTAGCACCGAAATTAATATAATTTATAAAGCGAAGTATCTCTGAATAGCTTTGTTCAGGTGCATTATTAGGAAGGAAACAAACGACTATATAGCAGTCCTCATAGGCGAAATCTATATGTAATTTGACATTTCGGACTTTCCCTGGAATGTTAATGCCTAGACGAATCGATCCTTCATCATCATTGGCTCTATACTTAAACTCATGTTCATCTAAATATGCTTTTACCGCATTATAATTCTGTAAATTATATGTCATACTTTCCTCCACTCAAAGACGGTCATTGGTATGTTTCGAAGTTCCACTAAGGTTGTTGGACGGTGTATCTTCGGGGATATCATTATCAGGCATTATTAGACTATCAGATATACTATCTATATTTTGCGATATCAGCTCTATTAGTGCAGTAATGTCTGCACATTTCTTGCGCTTTGAACTTAAGTAAACAGCAAATAAAATGATGGCAACAAATAGAAGCGCAATATAAAATAGAATATCCAAAGTGATTTCATTCTGCTTGAACATATCCACAACACTAGGAATGAAGCCTAGAAAACTGCCGAAAAGAGTTGTGGACAAGCCAAGAATAACATCGCTTGTAATTACCCCTTTATTGATGCTATCCTTATTGCCGTCTACCGCATTCTTGATGTTGTCAATTTTTTCCTTATCAACCTCAACAAGTTCAAACCGTTTGCGTTTATATATCGTTACTTCTCGCTGGTTGTCAAACTTATTTCCAAGTGCTTTCGAGGTGTTGCCAGCTCTTTTGTTTTTTGTCTTTGTCTCAGCCAAGCTTGCAACCTCCTGTCTATTTGCAAATAAGTAGTTAATGTATAAAGTTGGTGCGGGTAAAGGGACTCGAACCCTTAAGCTTGCGCGCAGGAACCTAAATCCTGTATGTTTACCAATTTCATCATACCCGCATATTCTTTTGTGCCTCTGATTTTTACACGGAGAGGGATCCGAGGTGGGGCGTTTCGCCTAATCCACAATTTATAAAAACAGGAGAACCTGCTTTTAGAGAACGGATTGCCCCACCAGTGTGCGCACTGGTTCGCAATGACAGCGGGAAGAAAAAACCTTCACTGAGGTGACAGCACCTAAATCCAACGTGTCTTCCTGTTGCGGTGCCCGATAAAATTTTCGGGCTTACGCATTCCCTCAATTTTATCGACCGCAGCCACTCGCTCAGGTCGCTTCATCCGCCCCCGGCGGCGCTCCCATCGCTCCCCAATTCTACCACATCCGCATATATGAATTGACAATTGACAATGGACAATTGACAATTTTTTATTTCCTCTGATTTTTACACGGGGAGGTACCCGAGGTGGAGTATGACACTTGGTCCACACGGGTAGTATTTTATCATTGCTTAGCCAAAAAGTCAAACCTTCATTTTAAAATAATGGAGCCGGATGGGGGAGAGAAGGTGGGAATTAAGAAATTGTGCAAATTGCAAAATAATACTTGCAATTTTTGCCAACATCCTGTATAATATGCTTCCGCAGCTTTCCGTGTTTCTGTATCAAACACGGCAGGCTGCTTTTTTAATCATTGGGTATACAGGAGGCATGCAGCGTGAAAAAACCTGTTTTTTATACAGAACTTGCCTGGCTGATCGGTTTATGGCTGCTGGCCTGGGGAACAGCGCTGACTGTTTGGGCGGATTTTGGCGTTTCTATGGTGGTTGCACCGGCCTATGTGCTGCACTTGGCTTTGTCCGGCATTTGGGAATGGTTTTCCTTTGGTGTAGGAGAATATGTGCTGCAGGCGGCGGTGCTGGTTGTTATGATGTTTTTGCTCCGCAGCATTAAATTCCGCTATTTTCTTTCTTTTTTGGCAGCCATTCTCTACGGCTTTTTGCTGGAGCTGGGTATCCGGCTCAACGGTGTTTTGCTGCCTGCGGAATCGGCTTTTTCCTTACAGGTCGCCATTTATGTTTTAGGTGATTTAGGGGTATGCTTGGGTGTTGCGCTGATGCTGCGGACTTATCTGCCGCCGGAGGTATACGAACTGTTTATCAAGGAGATTGCCGCACGGGGAAGATTCCCTGTGCGCAGGGTCAAAACGCTGTACGACTGCGGCAGCCTGCTGGTGGCGGTATTGATGTCGCTGGTGCTGCTGGGTAAAATTGAGGGTGTAGGCATCGCAACGGTGATTTGCGCCCTGGTTAACGGGTATATGATTGATAAATGCGGTGTAGTTTTTGATAAGATTTGGGATTTCCGGGACGGATTTTCTCTGCGCCGCAAATTTGACGAAGGAGTGACAAAATATGAGTAGAAAATACAGATTGTCCACTGCGCTGGACATTGACGATCTTTTGATGGAATGCACTGCCTATGCCATTCGGCTGGCCAATGAAAAATACGGGTTCGACCCACCGATGACTATTTACGAAAAGGAAACCTGGGGGAAGCTGGGAACCCGTGTTGACACCATTTATCAGTATTTCAGCGACCCGGAATTTTACCGTACCCAGCCGGTTTACGAGGGTGCGAAGGAATTTGTCCGCAAGCTGTCGCAGATGACCGATGTCTATGTGACAACTGCTGTTCCCCCGGAATTTATGGGCATCCGGGCAAAGCGAATTATGGAGGAATTTCCGGAGATTAACCCCGATCACATCTATATGGGATCCCGGAAGGATAAGATCCGGATGGATATCCTGTTCGATGACGCTATGCACAACATTCTCCGCTCCGAAGCCAGGTATCCTATTCTGATGCGCCGACCCTGGAATCAGCAGGCCACCGGTATGCTGGCGGTGAATAATTACGATGAATTTTTGAAGCTGGTGGAAGTGATTGCTGAGAGCTATGTGGCAAAGGAGGATGCTTTCTCCACCGACGAGCCGGGCATCGTGGTGCTGGTCGGACCCTCCGGCAGCGGAAAATCCAAAATTGCTACAAGGCTTCTGCATCTGACGGATAAATTCCGGAAACTGGTCAGCTATACCACCAATGACCCCACCGCTGTGGAGGAAAATCAGTGGTATAACTATGTCTCCCTGGAGGAATTCCGGCAGATGTGCGACAGCGGCGAGATGTTCCAGTCCACGATGTACGCCGGTCACGGCTACGGCTCGAAAAGGGCGGATGTGGAGCAGATTCTGCAAAGCGGACATCATGTGTTGACAACTATGGATATCTGCGGTGCAATGTCGCTGAAGACCAATTTTAAAAACGTGACAACGATTTACATTCAGCGGGAAAAACGGGCGCTGATGGCCAATATTTTGAAGAAAAATTCTTCCATTGAAGATAAGGTCAACCGGCTTACCGCCATTGAGTTTGAACAGCAAAATGCAGAAATTTGCGATTATGTGGTAAGCTTTGAAAGCTACGACGAGGCTGTTGCAAAGCTCTGCGAAATTTTGAAAATCAATTAAAGTGCATTCGGCGCATAAAAAACGGAGCGGACATCAAGTCCGCTCCGTGATTTTAATTAAGAGCTAATTATTTAGCAGCGCCGGCGATCTGAGCAGCAACTTCAGCAGCGAAGTCTTCTTCCTTCTTCTCGATGCCCTCGCCCTTAATGTAGTGCAGAGCATTTACGAACTTAACGGAACCGCCCAGCTTCTTAGCTGCGTCGGCAATGTAGCCTTCTACAGAACCCTGGAACAGGTCGCTGCGGACGAAGTCCTGCTGCAGCAGGCAGATCTCCTTGAAGTAAGCGGCGATCTTACCGGCAGCGATCTTCTCCTTAACCTGAGCAGGCTTGCCAGCCATCTTGGGATCGTTGTCCATAGCGGCAACCTGAACAGCCAGCTCGTGGTCAACATCAGCCTGGGGAACATTGGACTTGTCCCAGTACTTAGCGCCCATAGCAGCGATCTGCATAGCAACGTTCTTGCCGATCTCGGTAGCGTCGATGCCGCCTTCAACAGCCAGGTTTACCAGAACACCGTGTGTGCCGCCTGCATGAACGTAGGCAACAGAGGTGTTGTCAGCAAAACGGGCAAAACGGCGGATCTGCATATTCTCGCCGATGGACATAACCTTCTCCTGCATGATCTCGGTAACGGTCAGGTTGGAGTTGGGGTACTTGGATGCCTTCAGAGCCTCCACGTCAGCGGGGTTCTCGGTAGCAACAACGGTAGCCAGGTTCTTGACCAGGTCCATGAAAGCGTCGGTCTTGGCAGCGAAGTCGGTCTCGGAGTTAACCTCGATCACAACACCGATGCCGTCAACGACGGTAGCCAGAGCAACGCCTTCAGCAGCGATGCGGCCAGCCTTCTTAGCAGCCTTTGCCAGGCCCTTCTCACGCAGCCAGTCAACAGCCTTGTCCATATCACCGTCGGTAGCCGTCAGGGCTGGCTTGCAGTCCATCATACCAACGATGGTCATTTCACGGAGCTTCTTAACATCTTGAGCAGTAAATGCCATTTTTGTATCCTCCTGTATCATTCGTGGTTGTTGCCCGGGTTTACCGGGCAGCATAGATTTCAAAAATTACTCGGCAGCGGGAGCCTCGACAGCCTCAGCCTCAGCAGTTGCGTCCTCGCCCTGACGGCCTTCGATCACAGCGTTTGCCATAGCAGCAGCGATCAGACGGATGGCGCGGATAGCGTCATCGTTGCCGGGGATCACATAGTCGATCTCATC
>JAZRLK010000114.1:0-3633 GCA_045646805.1 Faecousia sp. | reverse complement strand
CAAATACATAGTTATAGGGAGTGCTGCAACATTTTGCAGCACTCCCTTTACAGTAGATGGTATAAAATTGGAATCATTGTCAATTGTCCATTGTCAATTGTCAATTGTCAATTCTTCTCAGCGTTGGGAGGATCAGCAGGGCAATGGCGCCGCCGGTCAGAGCCGTGACAAGCTGAGGCCAGGCGAACATGGTCGGCAGCATTTTCAGCATTGGAGGAGCCAGTACCACGATGTTGCCGATTTTTTTACCCAGCAGACCATCGGCAGCAACGCCGCAAATGATCTTCACCACCAGAGCATACAGCACCGCAAATTTAACCGCAGATGCCGCAATCAGCCCAACAGGCTTTTTCCAAACAGCCTTCCCCCCGGCGATCCACCGCAGCAGCACAACGAAACTGACGTTGCCCAGCATAATGGGCGCAACGGTGATAAAATTGGGAGCAATGCTCAGCAAAAATGCGCACACGGGGCTAATCAGCGCAATGGTGATTCCGCTGCCCCAGCCCACATACAAAACGGCTACTGCCAGCACGCAGTTTACAAATGTTCCGGTTATCAGCTGCTTTACAAGGGGCACCGGGATCAGCGATCCCACCCATTGCAGGCAAATCAGCAATGCCAGAAGCATGGCAGTTTTTGTGATCCATAAAATTTTTTTGTTCATAGTCCTCATCCTTACAGTAAATCTACCGGCAATTGTACAGATTTTACTTGCAAAAGGCAATAGAATTGTGATATTTTATTGATAGATTCTACTTATAGATTTTTGGAGACGATTTATGAACTACAATTATCTGCTTTATTTCTCCGTTTTGGCACAGACGGAGCATTACACCACTGCTGCTGCCCGATTGGGCATTTCCCAGCCTGCCTTGAGCAGTGCCATCCATAATTTGGAAAATTCCCTGGGAGGGGTGAAGCTTTTCGAGAAGGTGGGGCGGAACATCCGTCTGACCGAGGAAGGGCGGTTTTACCAGGAGGTGGTGGACGAAGCCATTCAGAAGCTGAACGGAGCGTCGGATACCCTTCGGGACAGCAAGACCATGGCGCCTGTGGTGATCCGGATGGGAATCGTCTCCGGCACACTGGACGGACTCCTTGCCAATCAGATGGCAGACTACACCCGGAACAATCCCCGTATCCGATTTCATCTGACGGAAAGTTCCTCTGAGCAGCTGATGGATCTGGTTCGCCAGGAAAAACTGGATATGGCCATTGTGGATTCCTCCGACCGGGACAGAAGCCTGCATTTCCGCAAGCTTTATGAGAGAAATTTCCTTCTGGCTCTGCCGAAAGGCCACCCTATGGCAAAAGAAAAATCCATCAATCCCCGGGATCTGGTGGGAGAACCGCAGGTTGTTTTCAACTATGACGTTGCCCAAAGCTTCAAAGAGTGGGCAATCGGAAGCTCTGGGGAAGAAGCGGTTGTCTGCACGGCAAATACTGCCCGGGCGGCATTGGACCTGGTCAGTGCCGGCTTTGGCATTGCCTTTATCCCCGATGAATGCGTGGAAGAAAGACCGGAAATTGCCTATATTCCCTTGGACAACTGGCATCAGGCCCTTTATATGTGCATCCTCTACGATAAATGGTTGGAGCCCCCTGTTTGGGAATTTATCGAATTGATCGTAAAAAGCTTCCGGGAAAAAAATCGCAAGGAGGCGGCGGTATGATCGCAGGACTGCAGAAAATGACACTTTTGGATTTCCCCGGCAAGGTTGCCTGCACCGTGTTTTTACAGGGCTGCAATTTCCGCTGCCCGTTCTGCCATAATTCTCCTTTACTGGGTAAAGGGGAGCAGCCTCCCATCTCTGAGGAAGAGCTGCTTGGCTTTTTAAGAAAACGCCAGGGGATTTTGGACGGCGTGTGCATCACCGGCGGTGAGCCTACCCTCAGCCCGGAGCTGGAGTCCCTGTTATCCCAAATCAAGGCTTTGGGCTTTGCGGTAAAGCTGGATACCAACGGATCCCACCCGGAAATTCTGAAAAGACTGGTAGCCGACGGGCTGGTGGACTATGTGGCGATGGACATCAAAAACTGCCCAGCTCGTTACCGGGAAACCGCAGGCTGCGCCGGACTGGATATTTCCAAAATAGAAGAAAGTATGACCTTTTTGATGGAAGGCTCAGTCGATTACGAATTTCGCACAACCGTGGTGCAGGAATTTCATACCGCCGAGGATATCCGCAGCATCGTGCAGTGGTTCGGCAAGCTTTGCCCGGACAGGGAGGTAAAAAAATATTTTTTGCAGCCCTTTGTGGAAAATGACAATGTTTTGTCCGGCGGACTTCACACGCCCAACACCACGGATTTACTTGCTTTTTTGGATGCGGCAAAATCCTGTGTCCGCAATACAGAGATTCGTGGTGTTCAGTTGTGAACACAATATATTGTGTTTTGCAAAATATTCTACATACAATATATTGACAAATTTTTACCTTTTGGTATAATACAGGCGTTCGCTATTTTTACGGGCAACGCCTGTATTCATTTTATATAGAGGAGCAAGAAATATGTATCAAGTATTAAAAAGAGACGGCGCAACTGCGGAATTTGATATCGGCAAAATCAGCAGTGCCATTATGAAAGCCTTCGTGGCTTTGGACCGGAATTATCATCCCAGCGTGATCAATATGCTGGCTCTGCAGGTCACATCTGCCTTCGAGATGAAGATCAAGAACAATCTGATCTCCGTGGAAGATATTCAGGACAGCGTGGAGCAGGTTCTCTCCGATGCCGGTTATGCCGATGTGGCAAAGGCATACATTCTCTACCGCAAGCAGCGTGAGAAGGTGCGTAATGTTGGCTCTGCCCTGCTCAACTACAAGGACCTGGTTGATAACTATCTGAAAATCAACGACTGGCGTGTAAAAGAGAATTCTACCGTTACCTACTCCGTAGGCGGTCTGATCCTCTCCAACTCCGGCGCTATCACCGCTAACTACTGGCTCAGCGAGATCTACGACGAGGAAGTGGCAGAAGCACACCGCTCCGCCGCTATGCACCTGCACGATCTTTCTATGCTCACCGGCTACTGCGCAGGCTGGAGCCTGAAGCAGCTGATCCAGGAAGGCCTGGGCGGCGTAGTGGGCAAGATCACATCTTCTCCTGCGGCGCACCTTTCCACCCTCTGCAACCAGATGGTCAACTTCCTGGGCATTATGCAGAACGAATGGGCAGGCGCACAGGCATTTTCTTCCTTTGATACATATCTTGCTCCCTTCGTCAAGGTGGACAACCTGACCCAGAAGGAAGTCAAGCAGTGCATCCAGTCCTTCATCTACGGCGTGAATACCCCCTCCCGTTGGGGCACACAGGCTCCTTTCTCCAATATCACCCTGGACTGGACGGTTCCCAACGATCTGAAGGATCAGCCTGCCATCGTGGGCGGCAAGGAGATGGACTTCACCTCCGGCGACTGCAAGCAGGAAATGGATATGGTCAACCGTGCCTTCATCGAAATTATGATCGAGGGCGACGCCAATGGCCGCGGCTTCCAGTACCCCATCCCCACCTACTCCATCACCCGTGACTTCGACTGGAGCGAGACCGAGAACAACAAGCTCCTGTTTGAGATGACCGCCAAGTACGGCACGCCCTATTTCTCCAACTACATCAACTCCGATATGG
>JAZRLK010000113.1:0-13872 GCA_045646805.1 Faecousia sp. | reverse complement strand
AATTTGGATTTTCTCCAGTCCAAGTTCGTCAGCGATCTCCTGGCGTGTACATCCTGCGTTTCGCATCTCTGAAATTATCTCACTGTATTTTGACACATCTGTCCATTTTCGTTTACTCATAGCAATACCCCCTAATGTAGTTATTATCCTACATTAGGGGGCTGTTTGTCTATTGTCCAGTTTTACTGGTTCTGTTCAAAGCCGGAGGGCTGATTTTTATTGATTTTCAGGGTCGTAATTCCGACCGAATTGCAGATTGGCAAATTTGGTGGTAGTATCGGAAACGGGATGCCGGGCTTCCGGCTTGGGAGCGATTTCCTCTGCTGTGCCAACGATGGCTTCCACATTGGCGGAAATTTCGTCTGCGACGGCATTGGCATCTGCGGAACTGGAAGCGCGCCGTTCATTGCGGTCATAATCAAATGCGCCGGAAGGCTTGTGGATAGGCATATTTGCCTCTTTGATCCGACCCAAAGCCTGAATGCAGGCGTTCAGCTGGGATTCAATTTCGCCAATCTTCAGATAAGCAGCCTGACGGGCTTCTTCCACCCGATCATTCTCTGCAGCAATGAGAGAATCCGCATTTTTTGCGTTCTCCAAAGCAGCGTTGTTGGCAGCGTTGAGCATTTGGGCGCATTTTGCTTCAGCATCCTTGACCATCATATCGCAGGTCTTTTGGGCGTTCACAATAGCATCCTTCATACTCGCTTCATTGTTGCGGTATTCCTCCAGCTTGCTGACCAAAACCTTCATCTTGCTCTTCAAAAGAGCGTTTTCCTTATAAAGGGTGATGTAATCCTCAGTCAAAGGCTCCAGAAACGCATCCACAGACTGGATATCATAGCCGCCGAAGGTGGCACGGCTAAAGGAGACCTGTTCAATTTCCTGGGGTGTAATCATAATTTAATCCTCTTTCTTAAACAAGAGATTCAATGCCTGCCTGTGCTTCCAGGTCGCCAACAATATCCATATTATGGGGGCAGAACAGGTAGGTAGACTGTGCAATTTTCTTCACAGTACCGTCAAGAGCATAAACACTGCCGGACAGGAAGTCCACTACCCGGCGGGTAAGACCCTTTTCTACATTCTCCATATTCAGAATAACAGCCTTTTTTCTGCGCAGTTCATCCGCAGCTTTGGCAGCATCATCAAAAGTCTTTGCGTGGAAAAGAACCACTTCCTGCTTGCCGGAGTTCATATTCAGAACCTGGCCGTTAAAACCGGAATTGCCGGAATTGCTGGTCTGGAAGCTACTTTCTCCTGCATTGCTGGAGAAAGGAGATGTACGACGGCCAGCAGTAGTTTTTTCCTGGGGTTCATTGTCCAGAGAATCCAGCTCGTCGGCGAAATCATCATATCCTTCATCTTCAGAATAGGGTTGGGCAAATTTTTTAATATTGTCCCAAATGCTCATATTTCTTTCCTCCTGTATGTTTATCCGAAACGGATCATTTATAGTTGCGCTGTCCAAAGATGGCGGTGCCAATGCGGATCATTGTGGAACCGCAGGCGATAGCATCCTCGAAATCTCCGGACATACCCATAGACAATACATCTACCCATACATTATCGTATTTTTTTGCCGTTATGTCAACAGAAAGGTTAAACATTTCTTGAAAAAATTTGTGATTTTGTGTCTTTTTTTGGCAAACTGGAGGAATGGCCATCAGTCCGCGAACGAAAATGCTGCCGTAACTGCCGATTTTTTCCAAAATCGGGTATAGTGCATCAGGCGAAAAACCGGACTTACTTTCCTCTGCGGCGATGTTGACTTCCAAAAGAATTTCCTGACGGATGTCCTGCCGGGCAGCTTCTTTGGCAATAGCTTCCAAAAGTCGCAGCGAATCCACCGATTGGATCAGATCCACCTTGCCCACGACCTGCCGTACCTTGTTGGTCTGTAAATGACCGATAAAATGCACCGGTTTTCCGGTATAGGCTTTGTCTGCAAGCTTGGCGGTCAGTTCCTGCACCCGATTCTCACCGCAGCAGTCCACACCGGCTGCAATGGCCTGCCGTACGGCATCGGCATCATTCATTTTGGTAGCCGCACAAAGAAGGATATCCTTGGGATCTCTGCCCGCGGCGATGGCAGCTTGTTCCATTTGCGCCCGAATTTGGGCAATATTATTAGCGATTGTCATATTTGCGAATCTCTCTTTCTTGTTTACACAAAAGGGCGACGAAGCGTTGCTCCGTCGCCCTTTTGCTATGCAGTCATTGCTGCGGCTTTCAGAGGTCGAATGGGGGCTACCGTGGAGATGGCGTGCTTGTAGATCATTTGCTGCTTGCCATCTGTTACCAGCACGACCACAAAACTGTCGTAGCCTGTGACCGTTCCCCGGAGCTGGAAGCCGTTCATCAAAAACATGGTGACAGGGATCTTTTCCCGGCGCACCTCAGATAAAATGGCGTCCTGTAAATTCGTGGTTTCTGTCATATGTAATCCTTCCTTTATCTTTGAGTTTGGATGTACATATGCTATCATAATTCAATTGTCGGAATCACGCAAAATTTGTCGGGCACGGGAAAGAATTTCCCCTGTGCTTTCACCCTCTGACCGGATTAGCCAGTGAATATTGGGATTCCTGCGGAACCAGGTAAGCTGCCGTTTTGCGTAACGCCGGGAGGACTGCTGAACCTGTGCGGTTGCTTCTTCCATTGAGCATCGGCCTTGCAGGGCATCCACAAATTCTTTGTAGCCGATGGCTTGCATAGAGGTGGCTTTTTCCGGAACGCCGCCGTCCAGCAGACTTTGAATTTCCGGGATCAATCCCTGCTCCAGCATCATAAGCACACGCCGATCGATTCTGTCATAAAGGGTCTGCCGGTTTTCGTCATCCAAAGCAAACCAAACGGGCTTAAATTTGGGGGGAATCTCCTGAGTTTTGCGGTTATGTTCGGTGATGGTCTGACCGGTCTCCAAATAAACCTCCATAGCCCGGATGATCCGCTTCTGATCGGAGGGATGCAGCCTTGCAGCAGATTCAGGATCAACCTCGCGAAGTTGACATAACACAGCGTCGATACCCTTTTCTGCGGCAAGTTTTTCCAGCTCCTGCCGTCTGCCGGTGGAAGGGTAGGGGGCAAAATCGTTGCCCCGGATCAGTGCATCCATATATAGACCGGTTCCGCCTGCGATGATGGCAGTCTTTCCCCGGGAAATAATGTCCTCCACAATGGGGGTAGCCATTTTGCAGTATCTGCTGACGGAAAAATCCTCTTCAGGATCGGCAACATCTAACATATGGTGAGGGATTCCAGCCATTTCCTCTTTGGTAGGCTTGGCCGTACCGATATTCATTTTTTTGTATACCTGCATGGAATCGCAGGAAACCACCTCGCCGCCTAATTCCTGCGCCAAGGCTACTGCAAGGGCGGTCTTACCGGAGGCGGTAGGGCCTGCAATGCAGATAATATTGTTCATAACATACCTCGTTAACTGCGTTTAAACTGTTTTTCCAGTTGCTTTTTGCTCAATGTAATGCAAATAGGTCTGCCGTGGGGACAGTATTTCAGATCCTCCCGAGCCATAACCTGCTCGATAAGTGCCAAAAGTTCCTTTTCATCCGTGCGCCAGCCGGCCTTGATTGCGGCCTTGCAGGCAACAGTATGAAGAAGCTCGTCACGAACGGCAGAAGTATCCTCCTGTTTCCCGTCCAGAAGATCAGAAGCCAGCGTTTCAATGGCATCTGCAGCATCGGCTTCATCCAAATCCATGGGGATCTGCCGTAATACAACGGTGTTTTCCCCCAAGGTGTCGATTTCAAATCCAAGTTTACCCAGCAGTTCTGTGTTGGAAAGGAGTACACCGCAGCTTGCCGCATCCAGGCGGCAGGGAATGGGGGTGAGCAGAGTTTGGGAAGTGATGGCTTCGGGATTTTCCTTCAATTTATCAAAAAGAATCCTTTCGTGGGCAGCGTGTTTATCAATGAGGAAAGCCTCATCACCTTGCTCCACGATAATATAGCTGCGGTATAATTCGCCAACATACCGCCAGGGTGTTACTTCCGGCATAGGAAGAACCTGCTGTTCCGGTTCTTCGGTAATAACCGGCTCCGGCGGTGTGGGAATGGAAACAGTGGGCAGGATAACCGGCTCGTGAACAGGGGCTGAATCGGCTCTTTCAATGGCTGCGTATGTGAAAGCTGCGGCAGTGGGATTGGGTTTCGGTGCATCCTTTACTGCGCCGGTGAACGCCTGATATTCCGAAGAGGTCATCGTGCGGAAGAAGTTCTGCTGCTTGGGCATTTCCTGCCGGGGAGCAGGTGGGGGAGTAACGGTTTTGGAAGCCGCCGGAGTTGCGGCCGGTACGCTTTGACTTTTGAAGTGCACATCCGGGCGGTCCGGTGTTCGGTTCAAAGCGCCCAAAACGCCATAGTGAATGCAGTCAAAAACTGCCTTTTCGTTCAAGAATTTAACTTCTGTTTTTGCCGGGTGAACATTCACATCCACAGCGGTGGCAGGAAGCTGCAGCTGCAACACGCAGGCGGGGAATTTTCCTGCCATAATGCGGTTGCGGTAGGCTTCTTCCAGAGCGGCCATCATCAGCCGAGATTTCACCGGTCTGCCGTTGACAAAGAAGGTCTGCATATTCCGGCTGGGGCGAGAATCTGTAGGACGGGAAACAAAACCGGTAAGCTGATAGCCCTCCCAAGTGCTGTCCACGGATGCCATTTTTCCGCTGTCCTTGCCGTAAACACAGTAAACTGCATCCTGCAGCCTGCCTGTGCCGGGGGTAGAGAGGACTTCCTTGCCGTCACGGATAAACCGGAAAGCGACCTCCGGATGGGCAATGGCTTGCAGCTGTACAGCTGCGGCAACCCGGCTGCCCTCTACCACATCGGATTTCATAAATTTCATCCGGGCAGGGGTGTTGTAAAATAGATCCCGGATAATAATAGTCGTGCCGTCAGGACAACCAGCCTCAGATTCCTCAATTATCGTACCGGCTTCCAGAGAAATGCTGGTGCCGGAGATACTGCCGGTGGTTTTTGTCAGAAGATCGATACGGCTGACGGAGGCGATAGCTGCCAAAGCTTCACCCCGGAAACCCATCGTGGAAATAGCGGCAAGATCTTCTGCGGTACGGAGCTTGGAAGTGGCGTGACGCAAAAATGCGGTTTTGGCATCATCCGGCAGCATACCGCAGCCGTTGTCGGTGACGCGAAGGAATGTCATACCACCGTCACGAATTTCGGCAGTAACTGATGTAGCGCCTGCATCTACAGCATTTTCCAGCAATTCTTTCATAACACTGGCAGGCCGCTCCACCACTTCACCGGCGGCAATCAAATTTGCAATATGGGGAGATAATTGAATGATTTTTGCCATAGCAAATCACTCCTTGTTAAACATCCATTTTAAGACTTCCTGAATCTGTTCATCCCAGTAGACCCAGTTGTGGTTTGCCGGATTTTCTACATATGTGAATTCATACCCGTTTTGGGTTAGCTTTTGGCGCAAAGGCTGCGCATTTTCGTAAAGGAAATCCTCAGTGCCCGTTGCCATATAAATGCGGGGCTTTTTGGGATTGTCCTTTTCCCGGTCTGCTAAAAACGACAGAGAATCCAAATCGGGAGTGGTAAGCTGTCCGAAAAGATTGATCATCATAGAAGGCTCACCGTGACTGTGCATCTGGTCGATATCACATACGGGGGAGAGCGCACCGCAGGCGCAGAATCTGTCTTTTTCCCGCAGAGCGATCTTCATAGCTCCGTAGCCGCCCATAGAAAGACCGGCGATGTAGTTATCCTCCCGTTTGTCCGAAACCCGGAAAAATTCCTGAATCCGCTGAGGCAGTTCCTTGGCAACAAAAGTATAATAATTCTGGCCGTGGGCCATATCGGTATAAAAGCTTCTGCCGGCGGCAGGCATTACAACACAAATGCCGTATTCAGAAGCATAGCGTTCGATAGAAGTGCGGCGCATCCAGATCGTGTGATCGTCGGAAAGTCCGTGGAGCAAATACAGGCACTTGTATGCGCTGTCTTCGGCTTTGCTGTTGATACCGATTTGTCCGGCTGCAGATTTCTGGGGCAGGATGACCATAGCCTCTGTCTGCATGCCCAGGGCTTCACTGTAGAAATTAAGGGTAATAAGTGCCATAAAAAAGCTCCTTTTATAAAAGAATCAAAACGCCAATCAGATTGATAACCGTGTGCATAAAAATGGGTGCCAAAATGGTGCCCGATGCCTTATAAGCATAAGCCAGGCAAAATCCGGCGGGCAAATATTGTATAAATGCCAGAGCAAAGGAAAATACATCGTAAGACCCAATATAACCAACAATATGGATGGCAGAAAATACGCCGGCGGTAAGAAACCAGGCGCCAATGGGGTGCTTTCTTCCTACTGCGTCAAAGAGTAAACCGCGGAAGAGTGTTTCCTCTGCCACCGGGACAAGAACAACTGCGCTTGCGGCAATCCATATGCCCCCATCCTGAGCAAGAGAAACCATGGTGGAATCGTTCAGATTTGTAAAGTCCGGCCGCAGCAGCGTGATCAGATAAACGACCACAAAATTGGCGGTGTAGTAGAAAACAAACCCCAGAGCAGTGTACCCGAAAAACTTTCCTATAGAACCCAAAGCCGTTTTGAGGCTTCTTAGAAGAAAACGGCGGAAAATCAAAAGGGTGAACAGGAAATTGGAGAAAAACAGGGCAACCTGGCAGAGCCACTGGGGAATGGGTAAAATTATTCCCAAAAACGAGAACAGATAGGGCAGCAGAAAATAAGAAAGGATATAATAGATGCTGCCCCATATAATTTCGGATCTGTCCATTTTCGTAATCATAAAGCGATTACCCCAAAAGCTTTTTCAGCTTATAAAGTTCGTTCATAGCTTCAATGGGGGTCAGTGTTTCCACATTGATTGCCCGAAGCGCTTCTGCCACCTGCTGGTGGCTCAGATCCATCATACTGATCTGATCTTCAGGCTCCTGATTGACCCGAACGACCGTTGCCTGATAGCTTCCTTCTTCCAGTTCTTTCAAGATCTGCCGTGCCCGGGAGATCACACTGGCAGGCAAACCTGCTAAATTGGCAACGTCAACGCCGTAGCTGTCGTCAGTTGCGCCGGGGATGATCTTCCGCAGGAAAATCATTTTGTCGCCCCGTTTTTTAACGGCGATATTGTAGTTTTTGACATTGGGCAGTTCGTTCTCAATGCAGCTCAGTTCGTGATAGTGGGTGGCAAACAGTGTCTTTGCGCCCAAATGCCGGGTGTTTGCGGCATATTCCAAAACAGCCCTGGCGATAGCCATACCGTCATAAGTAGAGGTGCCTCTGCCAATTTCATCTAAAATCAGCAGGCTTTTGGCAGTGGCGTATTTTAAGATGGAAGCAACTTCGGTCATCTCCACCATAAAAGTAGACTGACCGGATGCCAAATCATCGCTGGCGCCAATTCGGGTGAATACCCGGTCAACAATACCCAGTCGGGCAGAACGGGCAGGCACGAAAGAACCCATTTGCGCCATAATCACGATGAGAGCAACCTGCCGCATATAAGTAGATTTACCGGCCATATTGGGACCTGTGATAATGGAAACCTGGTTGCCGTCGATGCCTAAAGCGGTGTCATTGGGAACAAAAAGAGAATCCTTCAGCACTCTTTCTACTACAGGGTGACGGCCATCGGTAATGGACAGCTCTCCGCCCATTACAATTTCCGGCTTGCAGTAGTTCCGCTTTACGGCCACGCTTGCCAAAGAGCAAATAGCATCTGCGGTGGCAACGGCGGTGGCAGAGGTTTGTACCCGTGCTGCCTGCTTGGCAAGATGATCACGAAGCTGGCAGAAAATTTGATATTCCAGTGCTGTGAGCCGATCCTTTGCGCCTAAGACTTGATCTTCCAGTTCCTTCAGTTCCGGGGTGATGTACCGTTCGCAGTTGGTCAGGGTCTGCTTGCGGATGTAATGCATAGGCACTTGATCCACGAAAGACTTGGAAACTTCGATGTAATAACCGAATACCCGGTTGTAGCTGACTTTCAAAGTGCGGATTCCGGTTTTTTCTTTTTCGGCAGCTTCAATGGCCAAAATGGTGCCTGTGCCGCCATTCATAATATCCCGCAGACGGTCTGCTTCGGCGTCTGCACCGGGGCGGATCAATCCGCCTTCCCGGATGGTGATGGGAGGCTCGTCTACAATAATTTTATCGATCAGTTTGGCGCAATCTGCCAAAGAATCGATGGATTGCCCCATCTTTTTAAGCAGAGGAGAATTGCAGCTTTCCAAAAATGCTTTGATGCCGGGCAGTGCCTTTAAGCCCTGGGCAAGACTGAGCATATCTCTGCCGTTGACAGTGCCGGTGACGATGCGGGTCATAACCCGCTCCAGATCTGTCACATCCCGGAGCATTTCCTCCAATTCACCCCGCTGCATCGTAGCATCCACCAGTTCCGCAACAGCATTCTGCCGACTGGTGATCTGCACAGGATCCATAAGCGGCTGCTCCAGCCATGTGCGGAGCATTCTGCCGCCCATAGCGGTATGGGTGTTGTCCAGCACCCAAAGCAAAGAACCCTTTTTCTCCTTGGAGCGCATAGTTTCTGTCAGTTCCAAATTCCGTCGGGCATCCAGATCCAGTTCCATAAAACGCCCGGTGGTGTAGTATTGCAGCTGACGGATGTGCTTTAAGTCGTTTTTCTGCAAAGTCAGCAGCAGATCCAGCAGGGTACCGCTGGCAATAATGGCGCTGGGTAAACCTGTTAAACCTAAATCTGCCAGTGACTGCTCGAAGTGCTTTTCCAAAAGTTCTTCGCTTTCTGTCAAATCAAATTGACCTTCTGCCGCCTCATCAATGCAGCAGTTTAAGCGGTTTTTTAAGGCATCTTCCAGAATTGGATCGGTGCAGTTTTCGCCGCCGCGCAGCACTTCTGTGGGGGCAAAACGGCCCAATTCAGAGGCAGCAGCCGGTGCATCGGCACAAACCGTTGCAAAAAATGCGCCGGTGGAAAGATCGCAGAAAGCAAGACCGAATTGACCGCCCATACCATATAAGCATCCGATATAGTTATTTTTGCTCTCCTCCAGCATACAGCTTTCTGTAACTGTGCCGGGGGTGACGATTCGGGTAATGTCCCGCTCCACGATTCCCTTAGCCTGGGACGGATCTTCCATCTGTTCGCAGATAGCTACCTTGTAGCCCTTGGCAACAAGTCGGGCGATGTATGCATCAACAGAATGGTAGGGAACGCCGCACATAGGAGTCTGCTCTTCCTTGGGCTTGTTCCTGTCCCGGGTGGTCAGGGTAAGATCCAGTTCCCGGGCAGCAACACGGGCATCCTCGTCGAACATCTCGTAAAAGTCACCCAAACGGAAAAACAGGATGCAGTCCTGATTGCGCTCTTTAATTTCGAAATACTGACGCCGCATCGGGGTCATTTCGGGGATTTTGGATGCCATAGAATCATTCCTTTTCTATCAGATTGCCGGTCAGGCTCCAGGTTGTAGAGCCGGTGATCGAAATGTCCTGGAAAGAACCGATTAACGCCGGATCTCCGGCAAAGCGAACAAGTCTGCCGCCTTCAGTCCGAGCAGTCAGCAGTTCCTTGTCAGTTCCGTCAACTAAGCAGCGGAAGGTTTTTCCAATGTAGCTACTGTGGATTTCTTCGGAAATGCTGTTTTGTACTGCGCACAACCGGTCAAAACGGCGGTTTTTTTCTTCCTTCGGGGTCAGATCTTCCATATTCGCCGCAGGTGTGCCGGGGCGGGGGGAGAAAATAAAGGTAAACAGGGAATCGTAACGCACTTTTTCAATCAAAGAGATGGTTTCTTCAAATTCCTCTGCAGTTTCGCCGGGGAAACCTACAATTACATCGGAGGTTAGTACCAGATCGGGCATTTTAGCCTTGGCGTAGAGCACTTTCTGCAAATATTTTTCCCGATCATAATGGCGGTTCATAGCCTTCAAAACCCGGCTGGAACCGGACTGGAAGGGAAGATGCAGCTGCTTTGCAATTTTCGGGGATGATGCCATAGTGTCGAAAAGCTTTTCGGAGGCATCCCGGGGATGGCTGGTCATAAACCGGATCAGAAATTCTCCCGGAATTTCTGCAATTTTCAATAGAAGATCGGAAAAATCAATGTTTTCCTCCAGATCCTTGCCGTAGGAATTGACGTTTTGACCCAAAAGGGTGATCTCCTTTGTACCGCCTGCAATCAGTTCCCGGCATTCGCGTAAAATATCTTCGCTTTTTCGGCTGCGTTCTCTGCCGCGGACATAGGGAACAATGCAGTAGGTGCAGAAATTGTTGCAGCCATACATAATGGATACCCAAGCCTTAAGGGTGTGATCCCGCATCTGGGGCAGACCTTCGGCGATGGAGCCGGGTTCATCTTCGATGAAAAAGACTCTTTTTTTGCCGGTTAAAACCCGGTAGAGAATCTCGCCGAATTGCCATAAATGATGGGTGGAGAAAACGCCGTCAACGTGGGGATAACTCTTCTTGATCCGATCAGTTACCACGGTCTGTCCTGCCATGCATCCGCACAGGAAGATTTTTTGACCGGGATGGCGGCGTTTGGTGTGGGTCAAAGCGCCCAAATTACCCCAAACCCGCTGCTCGGCGTGTTCCCGGATGGCGCAGGTGTTCATAACCACAACATCGGCGTTTTCCGCTGTGTCAGTTATGGTGTAGCCGCTTTGCACCAAAATACCCCGAATTTTTTCGGAGTCGGCCTCGTTTTGCTGACAGCCGTAGGTTTCCACATAAGCGGTGGGGATAATACCCCGGCTGTTCCAGAGAGCGGCGATTTTATCCTGATAGGCAAACTGACTGTCCAGTTCGACCTGTGAAATTCTTCTTGTTTCTGTGTTCATACAAACACTCCTCAATATACTTCTTCAATTTATAATCATACCATTTTTTGACCCCTTTTGCAAGGGTTAAAGCTGTGGAATTATTAATAAATTAAGAAGTATATTGCAATTTTTGGAAAGCCGTGGTAAACTAACCCGGTAATGATCGTGCTATGCGCGGAAAGAGGTAATTTATGGAAAACGAAATGGAACAATTCGAAACCGCAGCGGAGGAAACGGTGGCGCCCGTTGCCGACGGTGAAGAAGAAATCGCTCCTGCTGCTGAAGAAGTTGAAGAAATTCTGGTGGAACAGGAACCTGAGGTTTTGGTAAGCGAGCCCAAGCCTGCAAAGAAAAAGAGCACATTTGCCGTGGTGCTGATCTCCGTGGTTGCTACAATTCTTGTGTTGGCGCTGGCAATTGGCTTGACTGCGTGGGTTCTGGACGGCGCTGATGTGATCGATTTGGATAAGCTGTTTACCCAGTCCGAGGAGCCTGCTGAGGAGCCTGAAACAAATCCTGCCGATGCAGCCGATCAGGTTGTGGGAACAATCGGTGAAGAAAAGCTGACCAACAGCGACCTGCAGGTATACTATCAGTTTAATCTGCTGAATCTGCAAAATTCTGAGTACGGTTATTATCTGTATTACTATTACGGCATCGACCTGACCCAGCCCCTGGATACGCTGATTTACGACCAAACCACCGGCATGACCTGGAAGGATCTGATTATTGATAATGCCTTCAGCAGCTGGCATGAGATCACCGCAATGTGTATGCAGGCCAAAGAAGAGGGCTTCGAGCTGAGCGCAGAGGATCAGCAGTATATGGCAACCATTCCTTCCCAGCTTGAGGAAATGGCAGTCTCCGGCGGTTATGCTACGGTAGACGAAATGGTCAAGCAGGATATCGGCGCTTCTGCTTCTGCAGAAAGTTTGCAGAAATTTATGGAAGACCAGTATTTCTATACCTGCTATATGACCCAATTGCAGGAAAAACTCACTCCCACCCAGGAGCAGATTGATACCTATTTTGCAGAAAATGAAGAATCCCTTGCTGCCCAGGGTATCACTAAAGATACCTGCACCGTGGATGTTCGTCATATTCTCATCCAGCCCGATGGCGGCACTGCTGATGAAAACGGTCAGGTAGTCTATGCCGATGAAGAATGGGAAGCTGCCTATCAGAAGGCACAGGAGATCCTCGATGGCTGGAAGGCCGGCGAAGCAACAGAAGAAAGCTTTGCAGAGCTTGCCAAGGAGCATTCTGCCGATGGCAACGCCAGCGAAGGCGGTATCTATACCGATGTAACCAAGGGCTATATGGTGGAGACCTTCGATGCCTGGATTTTTGATGCTGTCCGGGAATATGGCGATGTGGATATCGTCAAAACGCAGTTTGGCTACCATATTATGTTCTTCGTTGGCAGAGAGTACACCTGGAGTGCATCCTGCTCCAATCTGATTCTGAACGATTCTATGCAATATGCCATCGATACCGCAAAAAATAAATTCCCTATGGAAAAGGATCTGGAAAGCGTCGTTCTGAGCTAAACCCATAAACAGGCATCCTTGCCTATAGATAACAAAATCGACCCCTCACTGGGGTCGATTTTATGATCTGTGAAGAAAAAAATCCCCCCTGTGTCATTGCGAGCCGCAAAGCGGCGTGGCAATCTACAGGGGGGATTTTGTGTTTTACCAATCCGGGTTCAATTGATTTTGTATCGGCAGATTATGTAGAATTTGCCGTGTAATCGACTGATATTCCCGAACATCGGTGGTTTTCCGTAAGGCCTTTTGCAGCTTGGCATCGGGCTCAAACAGGCAGAATAGATACCGCCAGTTTTCTTTCATCCGGAACATAGCGTTGCGGCTGCCGCCGAAGGCTGCGGTGTATTCTTCTAAAAGATTTTCAAGAAAGATTTCTAATTTTTCCACCGTTGTTCCGCCGGGAGTGAGCATACCGGGATCACCGATCAGACCCCGGCCCAGCATAACTGCCTGGACTTGGGGATGGCTTGCGGAAAAACTTTCGATTTGCTCTTTGGAGCATAGATTGCCGTTGTAGCAGAGAGGGATTTTGGTATTTGCTAAGGCGTATTGAAAAGAATCCATCCGGACGGGCCCGTTGTAAAAATCCTGCCTTACCCGGGGATGCACAGTCAGTTCTGCCGCCGGGTAGCGGTTAAAAATCTCCAAAAGCCCGTGAAATTCTTCCGGCTGTTCAAAGCCAAGCCGGGTTTTGATGGATATGGGAAGAGCGGATTGCGCAAAGATTTCGTCCAGAAATTGTTGCAAAATATCTACCTGCCGGAGCATCCCGGAGCCTTTTCCCTTGGCTGTTACCGTACCCGAGGGGCAGCCTAAATTCAAGTTGATTTCGGTATATCCCAAATCCTTGCAAACTTCGGCCATCCATAGGAAATCTTCAGATGATTTTGTCAGCACCTGAGGGACAACCGTTACGCCCAGACTGTCAGCCGGAGGCAGCTCCCTGCTTTCCCGGGGTGTCAAAGCCCGGTGAATGGTGGGGGAGAAGAAGGGGGTGTAGTATTGATCCACCCCCGGAAAATATCGGTGATGCAGCCTGCGGTAAATGCTGTCCGTAATACCCTCTAAGGGCGCGGCATAGTACTGCATTTATACCTCCATAATCACAGGCAGGATCATAGGATTGCGCTTTGTTGTTTTGTACAGATAGCCGCTCAAATCATTTTTAATGGCGCTCTTGATGGAAGTATAATCCCGAACACGCTTTCTGGCGCACCGCTCGATGGCTTCCATAGCAACGCTGCGCAGCTCTTCCATCAATTCTTCCGATTCCTTCACATAGACAAAGCCTCTTGTGATGATGTCCGGACCTGTGATTACGCCGCCGTCTTCGCTGCTGATGTTGACGCACACCACGATCATACCGTCCTGCGCCAGATGCTTTCTGTCCCGCAGAACCACAGCGCCCACATCACCAACACCGGTACCGTCAACGAAGACCTTACCGGCAGTAACGGTTTCGGAAATTTTGCAGTGCTTTGCAGTCAATTCAAAAACACTTCCGATCTCACCG
>JAZRLK010000112.1:0-15618 GCA_045646805.1 Faecousia sp. | reverse complement strand
CCTTGGGATCGGTGCGGATGACGATCTCGCCGTTGATACCGTCTTCCACGGGATTTCCATCCTGGTCCACCAGATCGATGCCGTAGCCGGGAACGGGCTTGCCCATAGCGCCGGGCTTGAGCATAGTGCCAAGGAGGTTTGCGATGCCAAGGGTCATTTCCGTCTGACCGAAGCCCTCGTGGATCCGCAGACCGGTGGCCTTCTCAAACTGGTAGAACACCTCCGGGTTCAGCGCCTCACCGGCAGTGGTTGCGTGGTGGATGCTGGACAGATCGTAGCCGCTGAGATCCTGCTTGATGAGCATCCGGTACATAGTAGGCGGTGCGCAGAAGGTGGTGATGTTGTATTTTGCAAACATGGGCAGAATTTTTTCTGCGTCGAAGCGGTCAAAATCGTAGGTGAAGATAGCGCCCTCACACAGCCACTGACCGTACAGCTTGGCCCAAAGGGCTTTGCCCCAGCCGGTTTCGGAGATGGTGAAATGCAGGCCGTCACGCTCGCAAAGATGCCAGTATTTGGCGGTGACATAGTGACCCAGGGCGTATTTATAGGAGTGGGTCGCCATTTTCGGGTAGCCGGTGGTGCCGGAGGTAAAGAGCATCAGCATAGGATCGTTGCCGCAGGGGGCATCCTCTGCACGCTCGTAGCGGCGGCTGAAAAGATTATATTCTTCGTTGTAGTTATGCCAGCCCTCCCGGCTGCCGCCTACCAGAATTTTGGTTAAGCCAATGCCTGCGGTTTTTTCTGCCAGGTCGATCTGCTCTGCGGTATTGCCGTCGGCGGTACAAAGAACTGCGCTCACATCCGCAGCCTGGAAGCGGTACACAAAATCGTGCTCCATCAGCTGATTGGTGGCAGGAATGGCGATTGCGCCTAATTTATGCAGGCCCAAAATGGCAAACCAGAACTGATAGTGCCGCTTGAGCACCAGCATCACCCGGTCGCCCCGTTTGATACCCAGAGATTTGAAGTAGTTGGCGCTCTGGCTGGATGCATCCTTCATATCCTTGAAGGTAAAACGCCGCTCGGTCATATCGTTGGCAACGTGAACCATAGCCAGCTTTTCCGGCTCTCTTCGGGCAATGGCGTCCACGGTGTCGAAGGCAAAGTTATAGGTATCCGTATCGGCAAAGGAAACGCCCTGCAAAACGCCGTTTTCATCCTCCTGGGCAGAAACAAACTTATTGCACAGCAGGTTCTGCCGGGGAGCTTCCTTTCTGCCCTGGCTCATATAAAGGGGCTGGTCGGTGGTATCCGACGCCATAATCATAGAAAGGAACACGCAGTCCTTGCCTTCCACGGCGATCATACCGTGGGGGGTGGAGGATTTATAGAAAATGCTGTCGCCCTCATGGAGGGTTTCCTCGTGCTCGCCTACTTTGATGCGCATAGCACCCTTGATGACCAGGTTAAATTCCTGACCGGAGTGGGTTGTGGTGTGGATGGGCTTATCCTGCAGGTCTTCAGAATATTCATAGGTGACCCAATAGGGGGTTGCCAGTTTTTTGCGGAACATGGGGGCAAGATCCTGGATGGTGATGCCGTCCTCGCTGGCGGTGACCAGGCCTTTATCCTTCCGGGTTACGGTGTAGCCGGTCAGCTTTGCGCTGCGGCCTTCCAACAAAACGGTGATTTCCACGCCGAAAACCTTGGCGCATTTATGCAGGAAGGTGAAAGGCAGATCGATACTGCCGGATTCATACCGGCGGTAAATATCCTCATCCACCTCCGTTAGCTGGGCCATTTTCTGCATACTGTAGCCCAAAATTTCCCGCATACCTCGGATACGGGTTGCAATATCCATAAGCTGGGTAGAGGTATTTGCGTTGGTCATAGTGGATCTCCTTTCTGAAAATAAAAAATCGCCTCAAGCTTCCAAAACTTGAGACGAGCATAACAATACCCGCGGTACCACTCAAATTGCAGCCGAAGCTGCCCCTTCAGGTTCCAATAAACCCTATCCCTTAACGCGGGCAGACGGAAGAACTTACTGAAAATTTTTCGGCTCTTCGGCTCAGAAGTGATAGGTCTTACGGCACCGTTTTATCAGCTTGCACCAAATGCTGACTCTCTGGAAAAACCGGTCTGCCGGACCGTCTTCGTCGCAGCTTTTTTTGTATTGCCACCATTGTAATATGTCCGCCCGGAAAAGTCAAATGATTTTCCTGCGAAAACATTTCTTTCTCACAATCCGGCAATTTGGGAGCTTGGAAGGGCTTTGTTTTTGGATATTTTGCAACAACATTTTCGCAGATATTGACAAAACGCCGGCTTTGTGGTTAAATGGCACTAATATAATGTAAAAGACAACGAAGGAAAACTTGATCTTTTCAGATCGCTTCAGAGAGCCGGCGGTTGGTGCGAGCCGGTGCAGGAGAGAGGATCGATCTGGTTCCTGAGTCGGTTTTGTGAACGCAAACTCTGTACCTATGTACACTGTCATTGCGAACCAGTGCGCACACTGGTGCGGCAATCTCAAAGAACAACTGTGTACCAAGAGATTCCCACGCCCCTTCGGGGCTCGGAATGACAAGAAGATACTTTTGCCAGTAATGAAACCCGGATGCCCCGTTATCGGCTGGAACTCTGTTGGGAGTTCGAGAGTGATCCTGCCCCAAAGCAGGGTAATCAGAGTGGTACCGCGAATTTTTTCGTCTCTGAGGCCGGTTGGCCTTGGGGATTTTTTATTTTTAGGGAGTGTGATCCATATGAAACAAATCCGAATCAGTGATATGACCATGAAGCAGAAAAGCAGCGAGCTTTCTTTGTCCTTCAAAGAGAAGATCGAGCTTGCCAAGCTGCTGGATAAATTAGGTGTTTCGGTGATCGAGCTGGAGCCCGTTGAGCAGGCGAAAATTGACAGCCTGCGGATCAAATCCGTCGCCGCTGCCGTGAAAAACAGCATTGTTGCCGTTCCGGTGGCTCTGAATGAAGAAAATATCCTGACGGTATGGAACGCTCTGAAGGAAGCCCAATATCCCCGACTGCAGGTTTGCGCACCGGTCAGCTCCGTGCAGATGGAATATCTGTTCCACAAAAAGCCGGAAGCTATGCTGACCGCCATTGCCGACGGGGTTGCTGCCTGCTGCAAGCTTTGCTCCGATGTGGAATTTGTGGCCGATGATGCCACACGCAGCGATCCTGCCTTTTTGTACCGGGCTTTGACTGCCGCCATCGATGCCGGAGCCAAGACCGTTACCGTCTGCGATACTGCCGGCGCTATGCTGCCCAATGAATTTACCGCCTTTATCCGGGAGCTTTACGCCAATGTGCCCCGGCTGCAGGAGGTTTGCTTAGGCGTTGCCTGCTCCGACGGTCTTTCCATGGCTGATTCCTGCGCCATTGCCGCCGTGCGTTACGGCGCAGGGGAAATTAAGGCTGCTGCCTACCGGCTGGATGCCGTATCCCTGCCCAATGTTGCCAAGGTCCTTTCCGCCAAGGGCGAGTTTTACAATGCTACCTGCTCCATCCAAACCACGGTGATGAAGCGCATCACCGATCAGATCGCCTGGATGTGCCAGACTGCCCGGAGCAAAAACTCCCCCTTCGACAACGGCGTTCGGGAAGATGACGACGGCATTTATCTGACCATCCACGACGATCTGCACGCTGTTATGAAGGTGGCAGACCGCCTGGGCTACGATCTTTCCGAAGAAGACGGTGCCAAGGTCTATGAGGCATTTTGCATCATCGCCGGAAAGAAGGAAAAAGTCTCTGCCCGGGAGCTGGATGCCATTGTGGCATCTGCGGCCATGCAGGTTCCGCCTACCTATGTTCTGGAAAGCTATGTGGTCAATTCCGGCAATACCATTGCCGCTACCGCCAATCTGGTGCTGAAAAAGCAGGATAAGATTTTGCAGGGCGTGAGCCTGGGCGACGGCCCCATCGATGCGGCATTTTTGGCTGTGGAGCAAATCACCGGTCAGCACTATGAGCTGGACGATTTCCAGATCCAGGCCGTAACAGAAGGCCGGGAAGCTATGGGTCAGACGGTGGTTAAGCTTCGCTCCGGCGGCAAGGTGTATTCCGGCAGAGGTATTTCTACCGATATTGTGGGCGCCAGCATCCGGGCCTATATCAACGCCTTGAATAAGATCGTATATGAGGAGGAAACGGTATGAATCTCTCCTTTTCCACCCGTGGCTGGGGGGATATGACCTGGGAGGAAATGCTCCATACTGCCGTGGATATGAAATTCACCGGCATCGAGGTCTATAACCTTTTTAAGTTTCCTGCCCTGACCGACCGGGGCGGTCCTTTCCATAAGCACAATATCGCCGCAACACGCCGCCAGCTGCGGGATCTGAAGCTGCAGATTCCCTGCCTGGATAGTTCCTTAGACCTGTCTGCAAACACAGAAAACGGCGATACGCTTATGGAACTTATGCACATCGCTCACGATATGCAAATCCCCTATGTTTGTGCTTGGGTTTCTTCCCAAAATGCCCAAACTGTAGAAGAAAATCTTTCCCGTGTGCTTTTGGAGGCAGAGCAATTGCAGGTGTGCCTGCTGATCAAAACCAGCGGTATTTATGCCGATACGGCCGCTTTGCGGTCCTTGCTGGAAAGCTACGCCAGCGACTATCTGGGTGCGCTGTGGGATATGCACCACCCCTATCGGGACTGCGGTGAAAGTGCCGATGCTACCATCAAAAACTTAGGCACTTATGTCAAGCAAGTCCATTTGCGTGACTCTGACGATGCCAGCACCTATAACCTCATCGGCGAGGGTAATCTTCCCATTGCCGATATGATGCGGGCCCTCAGCTCCATCAATTATGACGGCTTTATCTCCCTGGAATGGAAGCCGGAATGGATGGAGGAATTGCAGGATCGGGATGTGATTTTACCCCATTTTGTGAACTTTATGAGCCGGTTCAGCAATCCCAGAACCCGGAAAAAATCCCTTTATTACAACCACGACGGCTCCGGTCAGTACGTTTGGAAAAAGGACGATCTGATCGATCTGACTTTCCCTCAGGTGCTGGATCGGATGGTTGAGGAATTTCCCAACCAGTATGCCTTCAAGTATACCACATTGGACTACACCCGGACTTATGAAGAATTTCGGGAGGATGTGGATAATTTTGCCCGTGCGCTGATATCGTTAGGCGTGCGCCCCGGTATGAAGGTGGCGATCTGGGCAACCAATGTGCCTGCGTGGTACATCACCTTCTGGGCAACCACCAAGATCGGCGCGGTGCTGGTTACCGTGAACACCGCTTATAAGATCCACGAGGCAGAATATCTTCTGCGTCAGTCCGATACCCATACGCTGGTGATGATCGAATCTGCGCTGGATTCCAACTACCGCAAGATCATCAACGAAATTTGCCCCGAAATTGAAAAAAACAAGGCAGGAACTCCGTTGCACTGCAAAAAACTGCCCTTCCTGCGCAATGTGATCACCGTGGATTTCAAGCAAAACGGCTGCCTGACCTTCCAGGAGGCTATGGCTCGTGCGGATATGGTTCCCGTGGAGGAAGTGCACCGTATGGCAGCCAATGTGCAGCCCGACGATGTTTGCAATATGCAGTATACCTCCGGCACAACCGGCTTCCCCAAGGGTGTTATGTTAACCCACTACAATGTGGTCAACAACGGCAAATGCATCGGCGACCGGCTGGGCTTATCCACCGCTGACCGGATGATGGTGCAGGTTCCCATGTTCCATTGCTTCGGTATGGTGCTGACCATGACCTCCAGTATGACCCACGGCGCAACGCTGTGTCCGCTGCCTTATTTCTCCGCAAAGTCCTCTTTGGCTTGTATCAATCAGGAGCGGATCACCTGCTTCAACGGCGTGCCTACGATGTTTATCGCCATGTTTAACCACGAGGACTACCGCAAAACCGACTTCTCCCATATGCGCACCGGCATTATGGCAGGTGCAGGCTGTCCTCCGGAGCTGATGCGCCGGGCGGCTCAGCCGGATGAGATGAATATGCGGGGCATCGTCAGTGTGTACGGTCAGACGGAGTCCTCTCCCGGCAGCACCATGTCTGCCTGGACTGACCCTCTGGATCTGCGCACCAACACGGTAGGCTACGACTTCCCCCACGTGGAATGCAAGATTATCGATCCGGAAACCGGCGAGATCGTGCCCGATGGGGTCAACGGCGAATTCTGTTCCCGTGGCTATAATACCATGAAGGGCTACTACAAAATGCCCGAAGCCACCAAGGACACGGTGGATGCCGAAGGCTGGCTCCACTCCGGCGACCTGGCCTGCCGGGATGCTGACGGCACATACCGCATTACAGGGCGGCTGAAGGATATGATCATCCGTGGCGGTGAGAATATCTACCCCAAGGAGATCGAGGAATTTATCTATACCCATCCCGGTGTTCGGGATGTGCAGGTTATCGGCGTGCCGGATAAGAAGTACGGCGAGGAAATTATGGCCTGCATTATCTTGAAAGAGCCGGGCAGCATCACCGTGGAGGAAATGACCGATTACATCAAAGCCAGTATGGCACGGCACAAAGTGCCCCGTTATATCCGCTTTGTTGACAGCTTCCCTATGAATGCCGCCGGTAAGATCCTCAAGTATAAAATGCGCCAGGACGCAGCAAAAGAGCTGGGTCTTGTGGGTGACGGCGCCGATACCGCCGGACCCGGAAAATAACATTGATTCACTCAGGGAGGGGCATTGCCCCTCCCTCAGTTTTTTATTTATTATTTCTTATTTATTCTTTATTCTTTTCGTTGACGATACCGTTGTCGATTTTTAAATAATAAATAATTAAGAATAAAATTCAGGGGACCGGCGCGCCCTGAATTTTCAATTGACAAGGTGGGGGTGATTTAGGTATAATAATGACAATATTATGGGGTGGTATGGGCTGTTTTCGGAAGAAAACCGGAAATAAGCCTGCAGAAAGGGGAAAAAATATGTACAGACATTTTTTAAAACGGCTTTTTGATATTATTTTGGCGCTCATCGGCATTATTCTCGGCGGCATTCCTATGCTGATCATCGCCTTGTGCGTGAAGCTGGAATCTCCCGGACCTGCGCTGTTTAAGCAGGATCGGATCGGCAAAAACGGCAAGGTTTTTAAAATCTATAAATTCCGCTCTATGTGCGTAGGCGCAGAAAAGGGCGGCGTATATTCTGACAAAAAAGACACCCGTGTGACCAGGGTGGGTAAGATCATCCGGGCCACCAGTCTGGATGAGCTGCCCCAGTTTTTCAATGTTCTGTTTGGTCATATGAGCTTTATCGGTCCTCGTCCTCCGCTGACCTATCATCCCTGGCCTTTGGAGGAGTACACGGATTTTCAAAGAAAAATGTTTGATGTCCGCCCCGGCATCACCGGCTGGACGCAGACCCACGGCCGCAAGGATGTGGAATGGCACCGCCGGATAGAACTTAATGTCTGGTATGTGGAGCATCTGACCATGTGGCTGGATCTGAAAATCCTGTTTCTCACGGTTTTCAAGGTTTTGACCGCCGCAGATAACGAAAATAAGGGCGCTACCCTGGTGAAGGAAGAAAAAGAACCTGTAGAAAGTGGGAAATAACCATGGATAACATCAAGCTGATGTACATAACGAAAGACCCGGATGTGGCGTTGATTGCGGAAAATGCCGGTGTTGACCGGATTTTCGTGGATATGGAATATATCGGCAAGGGTCTGCGCCAGGGTGGTATGGACACGGTGCAAAACTGCCATACCGCCGCCGATGCCTGCAACATCCGCAAGGTCATTTCCAAGGCAGAGCTGATGGTGCGGTGCAATCCCATTCACCAGGCAACGGCGGAGTATACTTCCTCCCAAGAGGAGATCGAGGCGATTGTGGAAAGCGGCGCAGATGTGATTATGCTGCCCTATTTCAAAACCGCCAAAGAGGTGGAAACCTTTGTTCGGCTGGTTGACGGCAGAGCCAAGACCTTCCCCCTGGTGGAAACCAAAGAGGCTGCCGAACATATCGACGAGATTTTGCAGGTGGACGGCATTGACGAAATTTACATCGGCCTGAACGATTTGAGTCTGGCTCACGGGTACCGGTTTATGTTCCAGCTTTTGGCTGACGGCACGGTGGATCATCTGGCGGAAAAATTCCGCAGGAAGGGAATCCCCTTCGGCTTTGGCGGCATTGCCGCTATCAGCGGCGGTTTGCTGCCGGGCAGCTTTGTGCTCAAGGAGCATTATCGGCTGGGATCAAGCCGGGTGATTCTCTCCCGTAGCTTTTGCGATGCTGCCAAGGCAGAGTCTTTGGAGCAGGTGCGGAGCGTTTTTGATTCCGGCGTGAAGGAGCTTCGGGATCTGGAGCAGGAATTGGCTGTTACAGCGGTGGATTACGAAGAGAATCATCGCATCGTCAAAGAAAAAGTGGCGCTGATCCTGGACAAAATACAAAAAGGCTAATTGTTATAGTTATGGAAGTACTATCAATAGAAGCCTTGCCTCCCTCGTTATGAGGGAGGTGGCATTTCCCTTTGCTCTAAAAACAAAGGGAAATGACGGAGGGAGTTCATTTGAATAAAGGTATTAAACTCCCCCTGTCAGCTTCGCTGACATCCCCCTCAAAACGAGGGGGACAAGGAGTACGGAAAGATATTTAACACAGTGATATTGGAGATTATCAAATGAATTTATTGGTAACCGGGGCGTGGAATACTGCCCGTGAGCATATAGAGGAACTGGAAAAGCTGGGGCATCAGGTGGTCTTTATGCAGTATGAAAAAGACCCTCTGCCTGTAGAGCCGCAATGGGTGGAGGGTATGATCTGCAACGGCATTTTCCTCCATCACGATATCGGTCTTTTTCCCAATTTGCGGTATATTCAGCTGACCAGCGCCGGTTTTGACCGGGTTCCTATGGACGAAGTAAACCGCCGGGGCATTACCATTTACAACGCACGGGGAGTTTACGGCATTCCTATGGCGGAATTTGCCCTGTGCGGTGTGCTGCAGCTTTATAAAAAAAGCCGCCATTTTACAGAAAATCAGAAAAACCGCGGCTGGAACAAATGCAGAGATCTGCTGGAGCTATGGGGCAAGCAGGTGACCATCGTCGGCTGCGGAAACATCGGGCAGGAGTGCGCCAAGCGGTTTTCTGCCTTTGATTGCCGGGTGACGGGTGTGGATGTTTTTGAAGGGGATGTGCCCTGTATTGATAAAATGTACCACATTTCCCGGCTGCAGGAGGTTTTGCCCCACAGCGATGTGGTGGTACTGACCCTGCCGCTGACAGAGCAGACCCATCATCTTTTCGGGGAGGAAACCTTCCGGATGATGAAGCCCGGTTCTATTTTGGTAAACATTGCCCGGGGCGGCGTGGTAGATACCAATGCCCTCATCAATGCCCTGGATTCCCATTTGGGAGGGGCTGTACTGGATGTATTTGAAGAAGAACCCCTCAGCGAAAATTCTGCTTTGTGGGACAGGGAAAATGTGATCATCACCCCCCACAACAGCTTTGTTGGCGACGGCAACCAGAGCCGTCTGACATCGGTTATTTTAAAAAACATAGGTGAGAAGATTGACTGCTGAACAAAAGCTTTTGCTTGACACGGCAGCTTGTGCTGTGCAGGGAAAACAACTGAATATACAGCCGGAATCCATTTGCTGGACGGATTTTCTCCGGGAGGCGCAAAGTCAGGGTGTTTTCCTGCCGGTATTTCATATTCTCAGCCAGGTTCCCGGACTGCTGCCGGAGGAAATCGGCAGCGAATTTTCCCGGTGTGCCCGACGTGCCACTGCCCGGAATATGCAGGCGGAATTTTCCCAGACTGAGCTGGTTTCTGCCTTGGAAAAGGCTGCCTGCCCTTATGTGATTCTCAAGGGTGAGGCTTCTGCAGGGTATCATCCCGTGCCGGAGCTGCGGCAGCTGGGAGATGTGGACTTTTTAGTTCCTGAAAACCGGATCGATTCTGTGATTGCGGAAATGAAGCAGCTGGGCTACGAAGCCCAGTGGAACGATCACCACTGGCTGCTGCAAAAGGGCAGAAGCCGTCTGGAAATGCATTTGGAGCCCACAGGCATTCCTGAGGCAAAGCACCGCGGGGAAATTACGGAATTTTTCCGGACCATTTATGAAAACAGCCTAGAAATCTCCGGAGCAGGGGGCAAATTCCGCACCGCCGGGGAAGCCCACCACGGTTTGATCCTGCTTCTGCATATGCAGCATCACGCCGTTTCGGAGGGTATGGGCCTGCGGCATCTGATGGACTGGGCCTGCTATGTTAACGCCACGGCAGAAAAAGTCTTCTGGCAGCAAAGCCTGCTGCCGCTGCTGCGGCAGATCGGTCTTTTCCGTTTCTGCGCAGTAATGACGAAGATCACCGCTATGTATTTGGGCACCTGCTGCCCGGATTGGGCGGAGGCTGCAAACCCGGAGCTATGCCGGGAACTGATGGAAGATATTTTGGCAGGGGGCAATTTCGGTCAAAAGAACAAAGAACGGGCACGGGCAGGAAATATGCTTCCCCAATGGGATAAAAACGAACAAAAGGCCGGTCGAGTCCGGTTACTTTACAGAACCTTGCGCAAAGCTGTTCTGCGGCAGCATCCCCAATGGGAAAAGAAACCGGTGGTGCTGTTTTTCGCTATGACCGGGAAGGCTGTTCGCTATACGGCTTTGTATTTTCTGGGCAAACGGCCCAATCTTTTGAAGGCGGCGTCTTATGCCAATTCCAGAAGGACGGTTTATGAGCAGCTTCATTTATTTGATACGGAGAATCCATTATGATCCAATCTTTGCAATTGCAGCCCGGCATTTTTCTGCGGGGCTGTACCGATACTCGATTTAAAACAAATTGTCTGAGCCTGCAGCTTGTGCGGCCTATGCGCCGGGAAGAGGCTTCTGCCAATGCGCTGATTTCCGCAGTGCTGCTGCGTGGTACGGAACATTATCCGGATATCCGGGATATTACCCGTCATCTGGATGATTTATACGGCGCAACTGTGGGCTCTTTGGTTCGCCGGGTGGGGGACTATCAGACCACCGGCTTTTACTGCAGCTTCACCCAGGACCGTTATGCCCTGGGGGGTGACAAGATTCTACAGCCGGTGATAGCCTTTTTGCAGGAGCTTTTGCTCCGCCCCCGGCTGGAAAAGGGCGTATTTAGCCAAAGCTTTACGGAAGGGGAGAAACGAAACCTCCTTTCGGCGATGGAAGCCCAGAAAAACGACAAGCGGATATACGCAGCCAGCCAGCTGATGAAATATATGTGCGCCCGGGACTCTGCCGGTATTCCCCGGCTGGGTGAACGGGAGCAGGTTCTGCAGCTGGAAACGGCAGGACTTTATGACCATTATCAGAAAATCCTCCGGGAGAGCCGGGTGGATATTTTCTATGTGGGCGCTTGTCCTTTGGAGGAAATTGCCGGTTTGCTTCAACCGATTTTTGAGGGAATTGACAGAAATTATGGGAACCTGCCGGAGCAGACGCCCTTCTGCGATGGGGGCAGGACACGCAACTGCGAGCAAATGGATGTGACCCAGGGCAAGCTGCAAATGGGCTTTGTTACGCCCACCACCATCAACACCCCGGATTTTGTGCCTATGCAGGTGCTCAACACGGTGTTCGGCAGCGGTATGACCTGCAAGCTGTTTATGAACATCCGGGAAAAGCAGTCTTTATGCTACGACATCGGCTCGTCCTACCAGGGCGGCAAGGGAATTTTGACTGTTGGCGCAGGGATGGACTGCCAGATGATCGAAACTGTGGAGCAGGAGATCTTGAAGGAGCTGGAAAACTGCCGCCAAGGGGATATCACCGACCGGGAGCTGGAAAGTGCGCAAAACTCCCTGCTGAGCAGCCTCCGGGAAATTCACGATACCCCCAGCGCCATTGAAAATTACTATTCCACCGGCGCATTGAGCGGTATGGATCTTTCCATTGCCGATTATATGCATCAGGTGGAGCAGGTGACGGTGGAGCAGCTGGCTGAAATGGCGAAAAAAGTGCAGCTGCACAGCGTATTTATGCTCAAGGGGGTGCAGTGATGGAAAAGCGAGTATACCCCCGGCTGGGTGAGGAGGTCTTTTGGGATGTTTTGCCCAATGGGCTGACGGTTGCGGTGGTTCCCCGGAAGGATTTTGCCAAGAAAATGGCGTATTTTGTCACCGGTACAGGTTCGCTTTGTCGGGAATTTACCATGGACGGGCAGGCATATTGCGCCCCTATGGGAATTGCCCATTTTCTGGAGCACAAGTTGTTTGATATGCCCGGCAGAGATATTTCCGCCGAATTTGGCACTTTGGGCGCATCGGTCAATGCCTTCACCGGCTATGATATGACCGCCTATTATGTCAGCTGCACGGAAAACTTCAACCAATGCCTGAAGCTGCTGATGGAGATGGTGACAAAGCCCTATTTTACACCGGAAAGTGTGGATAAAGAGCAGGGCATCATCGGTCAGGAGATCGATATGAACGAGGATGCCCCGGAAACCCGGATTTTTGAGGATCTGATGAAGGCAATGTACCGGAATCATCCTATCAAAGAGCCGATTTTGGGAACCCGGCAGACCATTGCCCGGATTACGCCCCAGGTTTTGTATGATTGCCATAAGGCCTTTTACCGCCCGGAGAATATGATCCTGTGTGTGGTGGCTGACTGCGACCCGGAGGAAATTCGGGCCATTGCGCTGGAAATGACGGCGGATGTAAGCTGCCCGAAGGTGCAGATGAAAAACGCCTGGCAGGAAGAGCCTTTCTGCCGGGAGGAGAAAATTTCCTCCCAAATGGAGGTTGCCAGACCTATGTTCCAGGTGGGCTTCAAATGCGAGGATCTGGGAACCGGGGAACAGGCAATTTACGGGGAATTTGTAGGAGATCTGGCTGCGGAGGTGCTCTTTGGTGAATCCTCTGAGCTGTATCTGCGCCTTTATGAGCAGGGGCTGATCGATCCTTCCTTCGGCGGCGGATTGGATACTGTGCCGGGAATGGCAATGCTCTCTGCCAGCGGCGACAGTGACGATCCCATAGCCGTTCGGGATGCCATTTTGGAGCAGGCAAGGAAAATTGCCGCTCAGGGCATCGACCAGGAGGATTTCCTGCGGATCAAGCGCAGTACATTGGGCGGAAGAATCCGAAGCCTGGACAGCTTTGATTCTGTGTGCTTCCGGATCTGCGCCTATCATTTTTCCGGCTTTGATTATTTCCGCTTTGCCCAGGTATATGAAAGTGTCAAGGCGGAGGATGTGCAAAAATTTATTGGTCAGATGGTAACGCCGGAGCGGTGCTGCCTTTCTGTGATTGAACCGAAAGCCTGAGCAATATAACGCGAACCCGTTTCTGAGCAGTGAGGCCACCCCGAGGCATCGTTATTGCTTTTTGAAGGGCACAAAGCCCATCGGCAAAGCTCTGCCTTGCCTCGAAGCGGCCTCGCAGCTCAGAAATCCGGGACCCATGGATGATTGGGTCAGGCGAGAATATATGAGGCAGATGGGCTGACGCCCATCCATGAATAAAAACAAAGTCTGTGCAGATCAGACACCCGCTTGGGCGGGTTCGGGTTATGTTGCTCAGGCTAAGGAGGAAGAAATATGACAGATTTGGGTAAGATTATTTTCCCCGGACTGGGCGGACTGGAACTCAATCCCCCCAAGGGCTTCTATATTCCGGGAACGGATTTTGTGATCCATTTTTACGGCGTGATCATTGTGGTGGGTTTGCTGCTGGCAGCCATTTACGGTCTGAAACGGTCCAAGCAGTTCGGCATCAAGCAAGATGATATTTATGACGGCATTTTGTGGATTTTGCCCTTTGCCATCATTTGCGCCCGGCTGTACTATGTTTGGGCAAAGCCGGAGCAGTTCCAAACCTTCCGGGATGTGATCAACCTGCGCAGCGGCGGTCTTGCCATCTATGGCGGCGTAATCGGCGCAGCCATCGGCGTGGTTGTGTTCACCAAAATCAAGAAAATCAATGTGTTTGCCCTGCTGGATCTGGTGGCGCTGGGATTTTTGATCGGTCAGTCGGTGGGCCGCTGGGGCAACTTCATCAACCGGGAAGCATTCGGCAGCTACTGCGATAATTTCCTGGCAATGCAGGTGGAGATTTCCAATCTGGAAAACGGCACAGGGGATGCTTTTAAATTGCTGCGCGAAATGGCGGTGGAGATCGACGGCATTTCCTACATTCAGGTCCATCCCACCTTCCTGTATGAATCTGTGTGGAATCTTTCCGGCTTTGTGATGCTGCATTTGCTGTCCAAGCGGCGGCAGTATGACGGTCAGATCGCACTGGGCTATGTTGCCTGGTACGGACTGGGCAGGGCCTTGATTGAAGGTCTGCGGATGGATAGCCTGTACTGGGGTCCGTTCCGTGCCAGCCAGCTTTTGGCGGCAGTTACCTGCCTGGCAGCGGTTATTGTCCTGCTTCTGATGAATCTGAAAAAGCACGACAGAAATAAGCTCTACTGCTGCTATGCCGATAAAATGGAGAAGGCTGAAATGGCAGCAAAGCAGGTTATTGAAAACGGGGAAGTATGAGCCGGTATATCTGGAATGTTTATGAAAAATTCCGCTGCATAGCGGACCGCTGTCCCGATAGCTGCTGTAAAGGCTGGATCGTGGATGTGGACGATGCTTCGGCAGAATACTACCGCAAGATAGAAGGCCCCTTGGGTGATCGGCTGCGGCAGGTTCTGAAAACGGAAAACGGCGCATCCTTTATGGAATTGGAAGAGAATGACCGATGCCCTATGTGGCGGCAGGATAAGCTGTGCGAAATTCAGGCGCAGTTGGGTCACGACGGTCTTTGCCGGGTGTGCCGGGAATATCCCCGGCTGATTATGGACTACGGCGATTTTACGGAAGTGGGTCTGGAACTTTCCTGCCCGGAGGCGGCACGGCTGATCTTTCAGGGCATCACCGCAGAATATGATCCGGATTACCCTGCAGAAGAGCCGGAGTATGACCCGGATATTATGGAAATTTTGGGAAAAAGCCGATGGATGCTGCTGAATTTCTGGAGCCGCACCGACCAGTCTGTTCCCAGGGCGTTGGCCATTACGCTGATGTATGCCCATCAGCAGCAGATGATTCCCGGGGGCAACATTCCCCAAGCCCTGGATATCCATAAATGTTTGGCTATGGGGGAAAGGTATGCCGGGACAGGGGATCTTCAGCTTCTTCTGGATTTTTTCAAGGAGCAGGAGATTCTCACAGAGGAATGGAAAAACCGGCTGGACAACCCCAATCCGGGGAAATGGGATCCGAAGCTGCGGTATTTGGCGGAGTATCTGATTCGCCGGTATTGGCTGCAAAGCGTTTGGGATTTTGACCTGGTTTGCCGGGTGAAGTTTATTCTGGCGGCCTGCATTTTGGTCAATGCATTGGGCGGTGACCCGGTGCAGACGGCGCAGCTTTTCTCCAAGGAGATCGAAAACGACCCGGATAACCGGGAGGCTATTTTCGATTCCGCCTATTCCCATCCTGCCTTCACCGATGCCAACCTGTTAGGTCTTTTATTGAATTAGTTTAAAGGGTGCTTCACACAGCGAAGCACCCTTTTATTGCTGTAAATGATTGTTTATCTTACTATGAAAACTATCGAACCGGGTGTCATTCCGAGGGTCGTTAGACCCGTGGGAATCTCTTGGTACAATCTTACTTGTTCAGGTAAGCTTGCGATAGAAGAAACTGCCTACTATGAGATTG
>JAZRLK010000111.1:0-50564 GCA_045646805.1 Faecousia sp. | reverse complement strand
GGGCGCGCTTGATAGCGGTGGTCAGGTCACGCTGGTGAGCTGCACAAGTGCCGGTGGTACGGCGGGGCAGAATCTTGCCGCGCTCGGACAGGTAACGGCGGATCTTGGCAGTATCCTTGTAATCGATGCTGGTCATCTTGTCCACGCAAAATGCGCAAACCTTCTTGCGCTTACGGGGACGAACACGCTGTTCGTTAGCCATGGGATTACCTCCTTCGTAACAATTGTAGAAAAGTTCAGTTTTTTAGAAAGGGAGCTGAGCGTCGTCATCCTCCAGCATCGCAAAATCCGATGCAGCAGGAGTCGGGGCAGCATAGCTGCCGTAGCTGGGAGCAGCACTGTAGCTGCCGCCATTATCGCCATCACGCTTGCTGTCGCCGAAATAGACATTGTCTGCCACGACTTCAGCAGTACGACGCTTATTGCCGTCTTTGTCAGTCCAGCTGCGGATCTGAAGACGGCCGGAAACCACTGCCATACGGCCCTTGGTGAAATACTTGGAGACAAATTCTCCCGTCTGTCGCCAAGCTACGCAGTCAATGAAGTCCGTTTCCCGTTCGCCACCATCCCGGGGAGAGAAGTCGCGATCTACAGCGATACTGAAAGATGCGACTGCAACACCGGAGCCGGTGCGACGCAGTTCAGGGTCACGCACAAGGCGACCCATGATAATGATGTGGTTGAGCATTTCGTTTCCTCCTTACTCTTCCACTACGGTGGTCAAGCAGCGCAGAACGCCTTCGGTGATCTTCATCACACGCTCCAGCTCTGCGGGGAATTCGGGCTTTGCTTCGAAGTTCATCAGAACATAGTAGCCCTCGTTCAAATCGTTGATGGGATATGCCAAACGGCGCTTGCCCCACTCATCGATATTGGACAGAGTACCCTCCGCTTCCACCATTGCCTTGAACTTTTCCACAAGTGCGGCGATGCCTTCTTCGCCCTGAGCAGGGTCGATGATGTAAAGCACCTCGTACTTACCGGTGATCTTAGCCATGTTGTTTGCACCTCCTTTTGGACTTTTGGCCCCCGGTCGCGCCGGGAGCAAGGATTATCTGCATACGCAGACTGCAATATTATAGATGGAAAATGCTAAAAAGTCAAGCATTATTCCAGGAAAAATCATAATATTTTGTGAGAATATCCCATAATTGAACACAAAAACTGCCCCCTCAGAACGAGGGGGCCGAGATTTTTACAGTTCGCAGTTACCGACAGTTCTGGGGAAAGGCAGAACATCACGGATATTGGCCATACCGGTCAAATACATTACGCAACGCTCAAAGCCCAAGCCGAAGCCGGCGTGACGGGCAGAGCCGTACTTACGCAGATCCATATAGAATCCGTAGTCCTCGGGATTCATACCCAGCTCCTCGATACGATTCTTCAGAATCTCATAATTATCCTCACGCTGAGAACCGCCGATAATTTCGCCGATACCGGGCACCAGGCAGTCCATAGCTGCAACGGTTTTTCCATCAGGATTAAGCTTCATATAGAATGCCTTGATATCCTTGGGATAGTCCGTGACAAACACAGGCTTTTTAAAGATCACTTCGGTCAGATACCGCTCGTGCTCAGTTTGCAGGTCGCTGCCCCAATGCACAGGGAACTCAAAGCTATCATTATGCTCTTCCAGTAACTTGATGGCATCGGTATATGTGATATGACCAAAATCGGAATTAACCACATTGTGCAGCCGCTCCAACAGACCGTTATCCATAAACTGATTGAAGAAAGCCATCTCCTCCGGTGCATTTTCCAGCACATAGGAGATAACATACTTGATCATATCCTCTGCCAGACGCATATCGTCAGACAGATCAGCAAATGCCATTTCAGGCTCGATCATCCAAAATTCCGCTGCATGACGGGTAGTGTTGGAATTTTCTGCACGGAAAGTAGGTCCAAAGGTATAGATATTCTTAAATGCCATTGCAAAAGTTTCGCCATTAAGCTGGCCGGAAACAGTCAGACTGGTGGGCTTGCCATAGAAGTCCTTGGAATAGTCCACACTTCCCTCTTCGGTCATAGGCACATTGGCAAGATCCATCGTTGTAACCTGGAACATCTCGCCTGCACCCTCACAGTCGGATGCGGTGATCAACGGTGTGTGAACATAGACAAATTCACGCTCGCGGAAAAATTGATGGATTGCAAAGGCAACCAGGCTACGCACACGGAACACCGCCTGGAAAGTATTGGTACGAGGCCGCAGGTGGGTCATAGTACGCAAAAATTCCAGAGTATGCCGTTTCTTCTGCAAGGGATAGTCCGGTGTAGAGGCACCTTCCACTGTCACCTCAGACGCCTGGATCTCAAAAGGCTGTTTCGCATCGGGAGTAAGCACCAATGTTCCCTTAACAATCAGCGCTGCGCCAACATTGGTTTTGGATATCTCCTGAAAGTTTTCCATCGTATCGTGGTAAACTACCTGGACGGGAGTAAAATAAGTACCGTCATTGAGTACGATAAAACCAAACTGCTTGCTAGCCCGAACAGAACGAACCCAGCCGCCAATCTCAATTTCTTTGCCGGCATAGGTATCTGTGTTTTTAAATAATTCACGAACAGTAATCAATTCCATAAAACAATTCCTCTCTCATAAATGACAGTTACATTAAGTATACGCCAACTGGGAGGATTTTACAAGAGGAAATATAATAAAATTATGGAAAAATAGATATAAAAAGGTATTGCAAAAGTAGAACAGGCGTGTTATAATATGCAAGTGTCCAAATCCGGGCAACATTTTATTGGGATGTCGCCAAGCGGTAAGGCACCAGACTTTGACTCTGGCATTCGTAGGTTCAAATCCTGCCATCCCAGCCATAAGACTCGCTAGCTCAGTTGGCAGAGCAATTGCCTTTTAAGCAATGGGTCTGGAGTTCGAATCTCCAGCGAGTCACCAAAAAACAGAGGATACTATTGAGTATCCTCTGTTTTTTATTGCTGGAGATTCGAAGAATTATATGCGGTGCGTACGAGCACCGCCGCCGACGGCTTGAGGTCGGCGAACCTTGATTAAACGGATCTCAAAGCAGGTCACCAAAGGACGCAAATACGAACTCTGCACATTGTGAGGAATGTATTTGCGTTCGAAGTAAGAATAACCCCTGAGGCTTAAATATGATTTTACCGCTTGGATAATTTCTTCTGTTGATCTTTTCTTTTTCGGCATAAAAACTCTCCCCATAGTGTAGTCTCGAAACTTTTGTTATTTCGAGTGTCTACTCTATGGGGAGCATATCAACGATGCATCAGGGGAGATTATTTATTGAACGTCTTTTGTAACTATAATATCGGAGCCGCAAATGTTTGTCAGAATGACATCGCCAATATAGAGCGGTGCTTGCACAGCAGTTTTCCGCAGTGCCTTCATAACATCCATCATTTTTTCTTTGGCAACCGGTGCGGCAGTTTTGACGCTTACCATAGTATTATGCCGGTTGGAAACACGAACCGTTGCAGTGACTGTACGGACAGGGTTTGTACATTCGTTTAAAGCATATTCCTGACCTTTGGGGCAAGCATTACCGGTAACACTTACGCCATCGGCGGTCATTTCCGCAGTAAGACTGCAGCCTCTAGGACAAATAATACAAATTAAATTCCGTTTCATTGCAGTTCCTCCAGGCTTACAGTAATGGGACCTGTAACATTCTTTAAGTTCTCTGCCTTAATGGTGATTTTCTCCATTTCACCGGGGGCGGCTTTCAGCTTTTTAGCTACCGCAAGTATGGTGTTACCATCGGAAACTGTAAACTTCACTTTACCGAAGGGTTGGGTGACCCGCAAAAACACGGATACGTCTTCATTCCGATTTGAAATGGTTTGCGGCAGCACATACCGCACGCCGTAACCGGGTTTTGTTTCAATCGCAGATGATGCATCTGCAAAGCCATTGATATATTTTACAGCGCCAAGACCGGCTCTCTCCGCTTCTTCGGAAACATAGTCCACAAGATCGTGAACCTGCAAGACATTACCACAGGCAAATATGCCCTCGATTCCGGTTTGGCAGTTTTCATTCACGATTGCGCCGTTTGTAATGGGATCAATAGGGATTCCCGCAGCACGGGTCAGTTCGTTTTCGGGGATCAGTCCAACAGACAAAAGTAAGGTATCACAAGGGATATAACGTTTTGTTCCTTCCATAGGCTGACGCTTTTCGTCTACCTGGGCAATGGTTACACCCTCCAGTCTTTCTCTGCCGTGAATCTGGACAACGGTGGTGCTCAGATACAGCGGAATATCGAAATCCTCCAAACACTGCACGATATTCCGTGTCAAGCCACCGGAATATGGCATAACCTCGCAGACAGCTTCCACCTTTGCCCCTTCAAAGCTCATACGGCGTGCCATAATCAGTCCGATATCGCCGGAACCAAGAATTACAACTCGCTTACCAACCTGATATCCCATACAGTTAACAAGCTTTTGGGCAGTGCCGGCACTATAGACACCGGAAGGACGGCTGCCGCAGATATTCAGCGCACCCCGACTGCGTTCCCGGCAACCCATTGCCAAAATAACAGCCTTAGCTTGAATTTTCAAGATACCCTGACGATTCTGTGCGGTCACAATTTTTTCAGGAGTAACGGCTGTGACTGTGGTTTCGGCATAAACCAGAATATTTCTGCTATGTACCATTTGCGCATATACCGCTGCGTATTCCGGACCTGTTAGTTCCTTGCCCAGCTTATGCAAGCCAAATCCGTTATGGATGCATTGCATCAAAATGCCGCCGATTTGCGGTTCTCTATCCAGGATCACAACGTCCTTACAGCCTGCATCATAGGCTGCCACAGCAGCTGCCATACCGGCAGGGCCGCCGCCAACAATTACAATATCGTGATTTATCATATCATTCACCGATCTTTCCGATTACCATATGGGAGTTTCCGCCGAATTTTGTAACCTGCTCCATAGGTATCTTTCGTTCCTGCGCAATCAGCTCCATCACATACGGGCCGCAGAAGCCGCCCTGGCATCTGCCCATGCCACTGCGGGTACGGCGCTTGACGCCATCGATATCCCAGGCAGGGGGATTGCTGCGGATGGCATGGAGAATTTCACCCTCTGTTACGGTTTCGCAGCGGCAGACAATTTTACCGTAGGCTGGATCTTTCTGAATATATTCGTTCTTCTCCTCGTCGCTCATTTTCCGGAAGGCATGGGCATCTTCCCTTTTCCCGTTCCAATTTTCCTTTTCATTCAAGACAAGACCTATGTCCCGTAGGATATTCGTCAGATATTTGGCAATGGATACACAGCAGGTCAGACCGGGAGAGTCAATGCCGCCTGCGTGGACAAGTCCGGGGACATTTTCAGATGCCTGCAGGATAAATTCGCCGTCTTTGGTAGATGCACGCACACCGCTAAAGGAGGTTATAACTTGTCGGAAGTTGACAGTGGGTACACTTTTGGCAGCTAACCGTTCCACTTCCGCCAGACCGGCGGGAGTTGTATCGTCACTGTCCGGTGTGGCAACAACTTTAGCCGTGGGGCCAACAAGCAAATTACCGTCTGCTGTGGGAGAAACCAGGATACCTTTACCCTCAGCGGTGGGGCACTGGAACAAGGTGTGGCTAACACGACATCCCTCCGCTTTGTCCAAAAGCATATATTCACCGGCTCTGGGAATCACTGTGAAGAAATCATCACCTGCCAGTCGGGCAATTTCATCGGAATACCCACCTGCACAGTTGACCAAATATTTGGCCTGAATCTGATTGCCGTTTTCGGCAGTTACGGTAAATAGACCGTTTTCTTTTACGATGCTGTTAACTTTAAAATTGCGGTAAAGCTCCACGCCATTATCCATGGCGTTACCAATGGCCGAAATAGACAGATCATAAGGGCAGACAATACCGGCATTTGTAACATGAAGCACTTTGGTAACAGCAGCAGACAAATTGGGTTCTATGCTTCGTGCCTCGTCGCCGGAAAGGATTTTCAACCCCGGAATCTGATTCTGCTGACCCTGTTCGTACAGCTCGTGGATCAACGGTTCTTCCTCTGCTGAAAAAGCGCAAACCATGGAGCCGTTACGCACAATAGGCACATTCAATTCTGCGGCAGCTTCAAAAAGAAGTTCTACACCTTCAGAATTAAGCTTCGCCTTCAGAGTACCCGGTACCGGGTCATAGCCGCCGTGAACAATGCCGGAATTGGCCCGGGATGCTCCCATCGCAACATCATTTTCCTTTTCCAATATTGCCACACTGAGCCGGTATTTCGACAGCTCACGGCAGAGCATTCCGCCGATGACACCTGCACCGACAACTGCTACATCATATGTCATTTTGTTTCTCCTTCCAAAAATAAAAAACAGGCTCAATAGAGGCGCATATTGGATGCGTCTCTATTTCGCCCGTTCTCTTAATCTCTACGGTTATATAATTATAAATACCACAGTTCCTGCTTGCCTGTGGACACTGCGATTGCACCGCAGTTTAATGCCTCTGTGACCTCGGATTTTGTTTGAATCAGTCCGCCGGCAATGACCGGAATGTGACCGCCGCTAAATCTGCGGATGATCTTGCCGATGATGCCGGGCATTATTTCGATCAAATGGGGATTGCTGGCCCGAAGGGTTTCATCGATGCTCTCAATTCCCTTGGAATCCAATGCAAAAAAACGCTGAACTGTAATCAGATCGCATTCTTTTGCATACCGAATCAGTTGGGCTTTGGTGGAAATGATGCCGTCTGCGCCGCATTGCGCAATATATCGCACTGCGGCACGGTCCTTGCCCAATCCTTCAGCTAAATCGATGTGAATAAATATGTATTTCTTCGCATCATGCACCTTCCGGATAATTTCCGGGATGGACATCAGATCTGCCCCCAGATGGAAAATAACCTCGGCAGGAGAGTCTATCGCTTCCTGCAGGGCATCATTCTGAACAGCTGCAATCACCGGATTACACTCCAAACACTGCAATACCTTTTGCATCCATTCAACGCCCCTTTCTTGCCAAGTATATCCCAAGATCGGTTCAATGTCAAGATTCGTTATGCATTGATTATCATAAAAGAGGCCATTCTACACGCATTTATTTGAAATTAATAATATACCGGTACAGCATAACAAGACCGGAACTTACCAGAATTCCACCAATGATATCAGAAAACCAATGGACGCCGGAAATGAGTCTGCCAATTACCATAAATACAACAAACAAAGCCATCAAGCTGCATAGGATTCTTTTCAGGGCCTTGTTTTTTATACGCCTATTGAATTGCATCATGGCTGCAGGCATAACACTCATCACAAGCATGGTTGTAGACGACGGATAGGATACTTCCAAAAAGCCATCAATCAATACCGGACGGTAGTTGATGGGAATCTTTTCGAATAAAACATAGACGGCCATTACAGCAATATAAAATCCGCCAAGGACAAATATATGATAGTCTACAAATTTGAGGTGTTTTCTCTTGATCCATTGCCAGAGCCCTAACCCGGCAAATCCCACCACAAAACCGATTGGAACCAAGCCTAGCCAGTCTGTAAGCGTATACAGTGCCATATGAACACCTGTAAGATTATGAACTGCTTTATTAACAGTTGCAAATCCAACGGCAGAATCTTCAGGTCCGATTGCCTGAACATCTACAAACCGCACCAGCACTGTCCACAGGACAAACGCCAGCAGCAGTCCTGCAGCCAACCATATATTGCATTTATTTTCTTTTTTCATAAGAGGATCCTCCCTGTTTGTAAATTTGCTTTCGCTTAATTTACATTACGGAAAATCCCTCAAAAGAGCAAGAAACTGCTTATCACACCGATGACACGATGCGTGTCAATGCCATTTTATCATCAGCAAAGCCTTAATAATCAGGAAAACCAGCAAGAAAATTGCTGCATACGGCTGCAAACTTATGACAAAAAGAAAAACACCGGCAACATTACACAGCAGCGAGATTTTATCTTTTAAGCGCAGCCAAACAGGCGTTTCACAATTTTGCATTGTCAAGGTCAGGACACCTGTCAAAACGGTCCCGATCATCACTGCATAATAAGCAATGCGCAGATAATCAGAAATTTCTGCAAGGGACAACAGCGACACGCTCCGGATCAAACCATCTGCACTCTGCCTGAAAAATGGTAAAAACAGAAACATTGCACTGCTGCAATCCAGCAACCCGAAAACCAGATCCCGATAATGTTTTTCCTTCCGGCGGCTGTCTTCTTCTGCAACTGTAAGTATTTCTTCACCGGACAAAAGCTCATCGACTGTTACGCCAAAAAATTTTGCAATTGCCTTCAGCGATTCTATATTGGGGTATCCCCTACCCGACTCCCATTTGGAAATTGCTGTGCGGGATACAAAAATTGCCTGTGCAAGCTCTTCCTGGGTAAGTCCACGCCGCTTTCTCAGTTCCTGTAATTTTTCGTTAAATTCCATCGCAATCGTTCTCTCTGTACAAAAATCAAAGGAGCTGCCCCACTAAGGAAAGTAAGGCAGCCCCTTTCACACTTAGCGGAACAAATGGGCGTACTTTTCTTTTGCGGCAGACATATCCTCGCTTGCCAGAGTTTCATAGCCGATCAAAGTATATGTAGCATCGATCAAATGACCGAAGGAAGGATCGTCCAGTGCCTTACAGCGGAAGGACTGGCGGGGAGAATTGATATCCTCACCGCTGATCTGGAAGAAGCCGTGTTCATCACAAAGCTTTGTCAGTCTTGCCAGCTGTTCGGCAGTGTTACGGGTGGGCATATAAGTAATGGCATCAAAGCCATACTCTTTAATGACTGCTACCAGCTCGTCCAGGTAGTCATCTTCAAATTTCTGTGCCTTCTTGTCGCCGGTAACGGAATTACCAACGTCACCCAGATATGCATAGGCAGCGATACCGCCATTTTTATGGACCATCTCCACAAAATCTGCAACCTTGGGACATTCTTCCGTTGCATCGATATAGAACTTCTCTACCATATTGCTCTTCAGTGCGCCCAGAATGTCATACTCGTAGTATTCCGGAGTCTTATCGCCATTGGCAATCTGGTCGATAACCTTCTGGGAAAGCTCCAGCTTCATTTCGTCTTTCAGGAAGGTTACCACTTCTGCCGGAGTCTTATAAATAGATGTAATCTTCTTGCTCAGTGCGTACAGAATATGGCGCTCAGTAACAGAACCACCCTTAGCATAGTTGGACAAAGGCAGTACATCGGTATCAAAATCAAGACTCAGACCATAAGGCTTTACCAGTTCTGTGATGTTCTGGCACATCTTGCGGTTGCGTTCGTTTCTCTTTTCCCGATAGGGAGCGAAGAATGCATCCACGGCTTCAATATTTTGATGGGGAATACCGTGCATGGCCACATAAGCCACACTCTTCTGGTCGGGATTGTTGATCCGCTTACCATTGAGCGCAGTCATAGACATATCTACACGGCACTCTACGCCGCAGGTTACAGGCATACCGATCAATTCTGCAGCAGCTAAAAATTCACGAATGCCGGAAGCAGAATCATGGTCCATAATACCGGCAGTTTTCAAGCCGTTCTTCCAGGCCATATACAGCGCAGCAGTGGGATCATAGGGAGAAAAAGAGTAGGTAGTGTGAATATGATTGTTCACATAGATGGTATCCTCCGGAGCAGAAAGCTCACCGCGGAGAGTTTTTTCATAGATTTCTTTCAATTCCTGTAAAGTCATAACTTCAACCTCAAATTCAATATAAGCCAGGGCCGATATTTCATCGGCCCTATTGCTATTTTATCAATTCAGCATTTCCTGGCCGCCGGTAACAGGCACAGCCTGACCGGTTTCATAGGTCTGCTCCACAATATAGAAGATTGCACGGGCTACATCCTCCGGCTCACAGCCACGGTTCAGCGGAACCTTGGATTCATAGAAGCGGCGGACATCATCGATGGTCTTTGCACCGGGAACCTTGCCGGCATTCAGATACTGAACAAACAAACCTCTTTCCGGATCGGACCACAGAGGACCATTGAGGTAGTTACCGGGGCAAATTGCGTTAACCTTGATATTATCGGGAGCCAATTCCATAGCAAAGGACTGAGTCAGACCAATGCCGCCAAACTTAGAACCGGCATATGCGAAGTTCTTATTAGAGCCAAGCAGACCGGACTTGGAGTTGATTTCAATAATATCCATCATATACTTCGGTGCAAACTTATGCTGCAGCTGCATAACAGCAGAAGCATATTTGGTGCAGAGGAAATAACCGGTGTAGTTAACTGCTGTGACCAGATCAAAATTCTGTCTTGTCATTTCTGCCAGGCTGCCTGCACGGACAATACCTGCATTACTTACCAGAATATCCAGGCCACCAAAGTGCAGCACGATCTGATCCATCATAGCCTTAACAGATGCTTCATCGGATACATTGGCACAAACTGCCATACCTTTTAAGCCAAACTGCGCAGCTGTTGCCTTTGCGCCTTCCAGATTCATATCCGCAATTACCAGATATGCGCCTTCCGCAGCCATTGCCTCTGCAATGCCCTTACCGAAACCCTGTGCGCCGCCGGTAACGACAGCGACCTTATTGGCCAGCCGCTTTGCAGCACCGCCAGCCAGAGAAACCTTGGAGCGGTAGCTCTCTACTTCCCAATTGACAATGAAATCAATAAGGAAATCGGGCATTACACTAACACCGCCAAAAGACTGTGCATAAGCAACAACCTTGATGGCATCCAGCATAACTTCCTGGGCTGTAACAGCTTCCTGGACAGTCATACCGCAGGAGAACATGCCCAGACCCTTCGCAAAGGCAATCTTCGGCTTATAGCCGTTTTCTGCCACGAAGGCATCAAACAGTTCTTTTACCTGGTCCTGGCTAACACCCTCCGGCAAAACAAGCTGCTTTGCTTTGGCATAGACAATATGATCCGGGGACAGGCTCTTAGTGGCAGGATCATACGCCAGGATTTCAGGATTGACAGCAAACTTAACGGTTGCAGGTTGATTTTCACCGTAAAGCATACGCAGAACGGGAGAAATGGCCACAACCTTTTCAATATCAAATTCGGATTCCTCCAGCTGGAGAGAACGGGTGACGGCACCGGCAAGCTTAGCCATGACATCTTCTGCCAATGCATCAATGGCTTCCACAGTGTCTGCGGCAAAGAAGATGCCGTGATTCTGCAGGAACAGAACCTGCACATCCTTGCCGGTTTCTGCCTTATAAGCATCCATAACCTTCTTGCATTCCAGAGAAAGGATGTAGCCGGGCTTGCAGGCATCCACCCAAACAGCATCAGGAAGCAGCCGCTTCATAGCCTTTTCGCCCTCAACGGAACAAGTCAGACCGTTGACCAGAGTAGGATGTACGTGCAGCACGTAGCTCTGGGGGAACAGATTATGCAGAAGTGTTTCTACAGAGGGACGGCGGTTTTCACCACGGGCACGGGCATACATCATATCTGCCAGAACCTCTGCCTCTCTCTGCTCTTCATTTCCCGAATACTGACGGCTCCACATCTGATCCAGCAAAGGACGGTCCAGAACTACAAAATCCTCTGCCTTAATGGTAGCCAGAGATGTACCGGAGCCCTTAACCCACAGATTTTCTGCACTCTTAAAAGATGTATTTCCACCGCCGGCCAGAACAAATTCCGGGTTTGCACCGTATTTGTTGGACATTGCCGCAAGGGCGTTCAATTCATTTACAAACATGGTTTATTGCCTCCCAATTATACTCTCTTGGACAGGACGTTTTCTTCGTACTCCTGAACCTTAGCAAACCACTGACCGTCTGCAGGCTTGCCGCAGCGTGCGCAGTACTCTTCCCAGATGTCGCCGAAGGGCATTGTTTTCATTTCTTCCTGCAGAACCATCAGTTCTGTCCAATTGCCTGCATCCTGCAGCTTTTGAAGTTGAGCCTGGGGCTGCAGCATTGCAAACAGCAATGCCTTCTGGACATTACGGAAGCCGGTAACCCAAGCGGAAATACGGTTGATAGAGGCATCGAAATAGTCCAAAGCAATAAACACTTTATCAATACCGCAGCGGACAACTTCCTTGCAAATTTCCTTGGTTTCATCGTCAAACAGGACAACATGGTCAGAGTCCCAACGAACACCACGGGTAACATGCAGCGCAACCTTCTTATCAAAGGCCAGCACAGAGGACAGCTTATCGGAAACAACCTCAGTGGGATGATAGTGACCATTATCGAAGAGGCTGATGCAATCTTCACGGCTATCGGCATACTTCAGGCACCACTCGGCAGAACCGACGGTATAGCTCTCAACACCAATGCCGAAGACCTTGCTCTCTGCGCAGGGGAACACTTTCTCCTTATCGAAGGGTTCAGAGAGGATTTCATCAAAGGACTGCTTATAGCGCAGACGGGGTCCGATACGGTCAGCAGGAATATCCTTGAAGCCGTCGCCGGTCCAGATATTCATAACACAGGGCATACCCAGCTCGTCTGCCAGGTACTGAGAAATACGAATACAAGCCTTGCCGTGCTCCACCCAGAACTTACGGTTTTCTTCATTGGTGGAAGACAGGGTCAGGGGGTCACACTTGGGGTGAGAGAAGAATGTAGGATTGAAGTCACAGCCCAGCTTGCGCTCCTTGCAGAAATCCACCCACTTTTGGAAGTGCTTAGGCTCCAGCTTATCACGATCAGCCCAGCCGCCGTTTTCTTCGTCAAAAATAGCATAGCAGGCGTGCAGGTTCATCTTCACCTGACCGGGAACCAGGGAGATTACCTGGTCGATATCTGCCATCAGCTCCTCGGGAGTGCGGGCTCTGCCGGGATAATTACCTGTGGTCTGGATGCCGCCGGTTAAGGGCTTATTGGGATCGGTGTCAAAGCCGCGGACATCGTCACCCTGCCAGCAATGCAGTGCAACAGGAACCGTCTGCAATTTAGAAAGTGCAGCTTCTACATCAATGCCAAGATTTTCATATTTCTTTTTTGCTTCCTGATAACTCATAATATTTATGCCTCCAATTGTACTTTCAAATTGCCCAGAGCAGTCGCTTCAATGGGCAGTGCGATTACTTTCTTGCCGGTTGCTTCTTCTGTCAACCGATTCAGGAACTGATTCTTTGCACCGCCGCCTACGATGTACAGAGAATCATAGGCCTCCCCGGTATTTTGTTCCAGGTTGTTCAGTGCATCCCGATAGGTATTGGCCAGGCTGCGATATGCACAGCAGAAATAATCTGCTGCAGATTTCAGCGCGCCGTCAGATGCCTTATCAAAAGCAGCTTTCATACTTTCAGGTGCCAAAAATTCCTGAGCGTTGGCATCCACCACCACACGGCAGTCGGATTCTTCCGCCATTTTCACGATTTCCGGGAAAGGCGTGTCCGGGCAGAGCTCTTTACGAAGCTCGTTGATCAGCCACATACCCATAATATTTTTCAGATAGCGGTTATAGCCTACGCCGCCCTCATTGGAATAGTTGGACTGATAGCTGCTTTCATTTGTAATGGGCTTGGGAGTCTTAACACCCAGCAAACTCCACGTTCCGGAGGAAATGAAGGGCTGGTTGCTTTCCATCGGAATACCCTCCACGGCAGAGCCGGTATCATGGGTAGCACAAAGCACAACCGCACAATTGCCGCCGACCTTTTGGGCGATTTCCGGAAGGAGATTGCCCAAAACTGTACCGGGCTGGGACAATTTGGGGAACAGGCACCGGGGCAAGCCCAGCTTATCCACGATTTCAAGGTCAAACTCACCGGTTTCGGCGTTAACCATACCGCCGGTGGTAGCTTCGGTATACTCCCGGGCTTTCACGCCGCAAAGCTTATACATCAGGTATTCGGGAATCATCAGCGCATCCGTAACGCCTTCCAAACGACCGTTCATTTGGTCATCATAAAGCTGATAAATGGTATTAAAGGTTTGGAACTGAATGCCGGTATGGCGGTAGAGTTCCTCAAAGGGAATGATGCTGTGCACAACGGGGATAGAGCGGTCGGTACGGCTGTCACGGTAGGCATAGCAAGGCCATACCTCCTGATCGCCTTTCAGCAAAACATAGTCAACGCCCCAGGTATCCACAGACAGGCTTTTAATTTCGGGATAGGATGTAAATGCCACACGGATGCCTTCCACTACATGCCCAAGAAGTGCCTGCATATCCCACACCAAATGACCATCCTGAGTTGATACGCCATTGGGGAATCGGTAAACCTCCTGGGTCATAATTGTGCCATTTTCCTGCCAACCGACAATATGCCGGCCGGAAGATGCGCCAATATCAATCGCCAGACAGTAAGTCATATAATGACCCCCTTCAAATAATAAATTTCCAACAAATATTATAACACAAGGTATTGGATTTGGCAACCGGATATTACAAAATCCGAACATAAAAATACCGACGGCAAAATAGGAAAATATTCAGCCATCGGTATTATTTTATCACAAAAAGAACTTCCGTTCCATAACTTCCCTGGCAGGTTTGCAAATGCCAAGGAATATGAGGAAAAAGCCAACCAAAACAAGTACTCCCATAGGATAAAAGGACCAATAATAGTACCGCACGCCAAAAGTGATATCGATCAGCAATTCCATAACAGGCAAAAATAGTCCGGTTGCTGTGATTACGCCGCCAAAGATATAGAGTCTGCCCCGACGAATATACCGGGTCAAGGTCACAACCGTTTCCACCGCAATGCAGAAAAAGCCGGTTACAGGAAAAGCCAGCGTTAAGAACCAATTGCCCTGAACCGCATAATTGATATACCAAAGATAACCGCAAGCAACCGCAAAAGATATGGGCACAAATATGACAGGATTGGGATTTTTAAACCAATACGGCAAAATTGCTGCCGAATAAATCAGGAGCAATGCACCCATTACATAGCCTGACCATGTGATATCCCTGTGAACCGGCAAATCACACAGAAGTACAACCACAAGAGGAAGCAAAAAGCTGACCAGCACCAGCATTCTGATGCCCCAAGGACTGACTTGCTGGTCAGGGTGTTGATTGGCAGGATAATTTTTATATGCTATCTCCCGACAAATATCGGGATGGTATGCTTTCGTGCCGCACAAAGGACACTTTTCCTCTGTTTCAGCTAACTTCACGCCGCAAGCTGAACAATACATTACGTTTCACCTCTTTTATTATTTACATCCATTAGCCGTTACTGCTCACTTCAGGAAGAAGTCCTTGCTCACGCATCACCTGGTACAAAGCATTTTCCAGTTGTGGTTCCCGGGTGCTGCGAACCACATTCCAACGCAAGCGGTCTGCATAAGTAATCACGCCGCAATTATAAGGAGAAGTGGCTTTCACGCCGATAATGAAATCCATACAGGAAACATAGGGCTTCATTTCGTCCGGAATCTGCACATTACCCATATTGGACAGGCTTAAACAGGATTTTCGCTCTCCGGTGGCAAAATATACCAGCTTTAATATGATGGTCTTGATAAAAAGCGGCATCAGACGAACCAGCAAAATACGCTCAGAGCTGACATTTCCTGCCACCATCATTGCCATTTTTCGGGGTGTAATATCCAATCCCATCCAATGGTTGACAAGGCAGCAAATTTCTTCAAATGTATACTCCCCCAACCTGGTTTCCAGCTGCGGCGTTGTATACAGAAAGAAATTTCGCACCGAACCGCTGGGAAATAAATTACGCAAATTCACCGGAACATGCACTTTAATGGGTTTTCTCCGCTTGATATTGGGAACCTGCTGTTTTTGCATATCCTGAAGGGCATACATCAGCAATGCGCACAAATACGCAGTAACAGATACGCCATAGGCCTTTGCCTTCTCCTTCACAGTCTGGGCTGACAGTTCAAAACAGGTCAAATTCACAAATCCATCGTACTCCGGCGTGCCGGAGAGTCGCCAGGCATCCTTCTCCCGCCGTTTTCCTTTTACAGGACCGGCATATTTTTGAAAACTATCTTCCAGTTCCTCATCCGATGGCTGCTGCACTCTGTCCAGCACGCCTTGAGAAAAGGGTATTTCGGTACCGTATTTTTGCTCCAGATATTCGGCAATGAGGGTTTTTAAAAAAATCATACCGCCGGAACCATCCGTCAGGGAATGAAAAAACTCCACCGCAATTCTGTTTTGGTACACGATCACACGCAGTGCGCACTTTCTGGCTTCCCTTCGGGACATTCTTGCCAGCGGATAACTGACCTCTTCCCGGATCGTGGGCGCCTGTTCCAGCTGCTGCAAATAATACCAAAAAGTGCCTCTTCGAATCCGTGCCGCAATAGAAGGAAAACGGCGAACCGTAACATCCAAGGCCGATTGCATCACCGCAACATCGATGGTATCCCGCATAGAAAATGAGATACGATAAACATTGCTCCAGCGCTGGCTTCTTGTGGACGGGAATATTTTGGCTGCATTGTCCAGCCGCAGCCATCGCAGTTTCCTTTCCCGGCAAAGATAACGGTTTAGGAAATTGCCTATTTCCTCCATATCATCCCGATCTTCCCCTACTCCGTACACGATATAGGCATGCCAGCGATCAGCTTTTATTTTCAATGTGCTGGCACAGCCGCAGTTTTGCAGTCTTTCGTGGAGAGACTCCCCATCGCTGCGAAGCATCTCGTTATCTGCGGCAAAGATCAAAGAAGGAGGCAAGGAAGATAAATCCCCGTAAATCACAGAAACATAGGGATTTTCCGGTTGGGATGTATAGGAATCTATGCAGAAACGAAGGTAATCCCAAGTTAAGGATGGGTCGTTTTCCCGATTTTCTTCATAAGAAGAGCCGGAAAGAGTCAAATCTGTCCAGGGGGAAATGGCCACAATTCCGCTGGGCTGCGGAATTGATATTTCTTTTAATTTCAGACACAAGCTGTAGCACAGGCCTCCGCCGGCACTTTCTCCGAATAACATAATCTGTTTCGATCCGTAGCCGCAGCCCATTAAGTATTGGTACGATTCCAGGGCATCTTCCAAAGCAGCAGGAAAAGGGTGCTCCGGTGCTAAACGATAGCCAACGCAAAACACCTTAACTCCAAAAGTTTCAGCCAATGTAATGCCGAATACTTTTGCATATTCCACGCCGCCGCAGGTATATCCGCCGCCGTGCAAATACAAAATTACCCCTTCCCGCCGTTCATCTTTCGGAACAATCCAGGTACTTGTGAATTTTTCAAAATCCTGGCGTTTTTCCACAAAACGGTCTGATTTTGCAGCACACATCAATTCGCCGATTAACTCCTGTCCCCTACGCATGGTTTTTAAAGAACAGCTTTTCAGCAGAGGCTTCAGCCGTGCCATCTGCGTACGTATCATTTTCGGGGACAGTGCCATAGATTCACATCCTTACATTGATTTTCCTGTTATTTTCTAAAAATCAAACGCCTTCCTGATTATCATTATACAAAACAATGGAATTGCTGTCAATTATACAAAAAAAGGAGAGGCTGTAGCCTCTCCCCCTTCGGTTTATCAATTGGTGTAGTCCTTTGCAGCTAAGTGATAAGTATAGAGTGCTTGCAGGAGATTTTTGGTTTCCTGTGATGTATTGGCTTTATTGTACATTCTTACCACATAGTTCAGAGGATTATAAACAATGCTCATAGCATTGCCCTGGGCATCCTGAACTGTAACAGTAAAGAACTTATCAATATTCTGAGGAAGAATGTCCGGAATTTCCACATAAAAGCGGCCGGATTTTCCCACAGACTGCAGTTGCTTCCCGTTTACTGTAAAGGTATAACCGCTGATATCGTCTGTTTCAAAATAATAGCGAAGAGCCAATTTACTGTCATACAGCACAGATGCTCCGTACAAGGATATGCCTTCTATTTCACCTGTTACTTCCATCGGGACATCTGCCGTACCGGGAACAGCAGACCGCACACAGTTCACACCGGAATCTGCCTTAGCATCCAGCCGGTATTGGAACTGTTCCTGCGCCTTTGCGCCGTAAGAAAGCATACTGGCAACTAAATTTTTGGTTGCATTGTCATAGTTGCCCGCCAAAACCTGATCGGCGTAGGCTTTCACAGAATATACTGCTGTTTCTCCGCGGATTCCGTCACCGGACACCACGCAAATGCTGATTTCATCTGTCATCTGCGCCGCCGCAACATTCACAAGCAGGCTATCCACAGCAGTATGTACAGGCACTTTGGAAATTTCTCCTGCAACAGCAACTTCAACATAGGCATCTTTATCCAATTTTATACCCTCGGTGTATTTCATCTGAAAATATACGCCGATTTGATCCTGCAGAATCAGACGCCAGAATTCTACCTTACCATTGACCAATGGTTTGTAATTGAATACAAATTGCGCATTATTCAGGCAATTGTTGTAATCAAAAACATATACGCCCTTCCATTGCTCCTCACTGCCGCAGTAATAAACTGTGCTGAGTTTATCGCAACCGCTGAAGGCATAACTGCCAATGTTGATAAGCGTAGTGGGAAGGGTAATCTCCGTTAAGTTGCTGCAACGCAGAAACACATGGTTTCCGATAACACTTAGGCTATTACCAACGGTAACCTCAGTCAAACCTGAACAATCAGTAAATACGCCTTCACCAAGAACCCGTACACCATTTCCAATCACTGCCCACTTCAGATTGATGCAGCAGGCAAATGCACATTTACCAATCGTGATAACGCTGTCTGGTATGACGATGCCGTCCAAATTATCGCACCATGCAAAAGCATACTCACCAATGGCTGTAACACTTTTGGGAATTACCACGTTTTCCAGGTCGGTGCATTCTGCAAATGCATAATTGCTGATATTTGAAATGTTTTGAGAAATACCGACATAAGTCAGATTGATACATTTATAAAACACACCAATTCCGATGTTTGTGACACTATCCGGGATTTTGATTTCAGTCAGGCTGCTGCATTCATAAAATGCATAACTGCCAATATTGGTGATGCCATCAGGAATTACGATCGCAGCCAAACTGTTGCAATACGCAAATGTATACTCATCAATAAACGTAACACCGTTAGGGATTGTTACTTCCTGCAAGCTGGTGCATTTATAAAACGCACCGTAGCCAATACTATTGACACTTTCTGCCATAATTATCTGTGTTAAGCCGCTGCATTTATAAAACGCACCCTCACCGATCGTTCTGACCCCCTCAGGAATTACCACCCCGGTCAGGCTGCCACACTCAAAAAAAGCATCATTGCCAATAGCGGTAACAGGATATCCGTCCAGTTCGGAGGGAATTGTAATATTACCGCTAACAGATGGATCTGCTTTTGTTATGGTGGCTTCACCGCCTACAACTTCGTAGGCGAATAGCTGCAGAGCATCCGTGTCTGCCTTTACCGGAATTGCCTGTAAAAATCCTGCCGTCAGCACAAATACCAACAAGGCTGATAAGAACCTTTTCATATGCTCTCCTCCGTTACAAATATGGAGGGGCTTTGCCCCTCCTTATTATATGGCTATGCTTATTTCTCCACGATTTCCAAGATGCCCATAGGACAAGCCTTTACGCAAATGCCGCAGGCAATACACTTGGAGGTAGGACCCTCAGCAGGCTGAACCATAACCTTCATAGGGCAAATTTCCACACACTTACCGCAGGATGTACAAAGCTTTTTATTAATCATATACACGCCGGTCTTGGGATTCTGGGTAATAGCACCGGCTTCGCAAACCTTTTCGCACTTACCACACTGGATACAGGTCATCGGCTTTGCACCGGAACCCTTGGCGACAATACGAATCGCGCTCAGATCGGGATCAAAAGTTTTGTAGAATGCAGTGGAGCATGCGCGCTCACACTCCAAGCAAGCCATACATTCGGCTGTTTTGTTCACCATTAACTTCTTCATAACAAAGGAATCTCCTTATTTATATTATTTCCAGGCTATTATACTCGAATCTGCAAAAAATAGCAACGGAAATTTTTATTTTAGTTCAAAAACTTTTATGCTTAAAAATCAAAATAAAGGTTATAATACTTTTGTATCTTGAATTCAGGAGGCAATTTATGAAAAAAACAGCAGTATTCTTGCTTGTTCTGTCCCTGGTATTTGCTCTGTGCGCCTGCCGAATGGGCAATGACACAGGCACAACACAGGAAACAGAAAACACCACTCCCCCTGCAGCTACCAATCCCGTAGCAACCGATCCCATAGCTGATCCTACTGTTGCAGATCCTACGATGGGCACAAACGTTCCCGATCCCAATGTGGATAACGATCATATGATCGATCCCACCGGTGAAGGTATCGTAGATGACGCCGCGCGGAGTATCACAAGACGGATCAACGGCTTATCCTGACCGCAGCATTTTGCTGCGGTTACATAATTTATAAGACCGTTATATATCTTGTTATATTTTTCTTTATACGCTCTACGGCAGCTTTGGCATCCTCCACATAATCCCTTCCGTCCTTGCCTGCATCGAGCCACGCCGAAGTTACAGATGTGCTGACGCAGGCAGCTGCGCCGTGACCGACCTTATCAAAGGCCTCTGCGCAATTTTTCGCATTGGCATTGGGATAATCTGCTCCGTCTATGAGAATAAAGAGATTTCTGTATTTTTCCCTGAGCTTACGCAAAATCGATGCTGAGGATCCGGGCCCCACCACTGCGATTGCATCGTAACCGCTTTTTGTCTTCTGCGTATGAATATACCGATTGACGACATCCGTCATAGCGTCATAAACATTACGGCCTCCGGTAAGCAAATCCTGCACTTCCATGGCAGAACGGTTGCTTGTACGCACGACAACAAACAAGGTTTTTCCGAAATCATTTATCTGCTGTGCATAGGGTTTCATTCCGTCGCTTCCGATATAAGAACTCAGGAGAATTCCATCACAGGGCCATCGGTTTGCATCGCTGAAAATCAACTCTGCATTGGATCTTGCCCTTTGTGCAGACAAAGCCTCCGGTACTTCCAAAATTACATAAAATCCCAATTTATGGGCATAATCAAGAACACGGGACAAAGTAACCAAACCCTCTGTTCCAAGCAGAGCAAAGCCGGCAAAATTGAATTTTACCGCAGGAATTATACCCCGCAACCCCTCCAGCAGTTCCATACAGAAACGGCCATAGGCTTTTTCAAATGTTACTTCCTCCGCCAAAAGATGGGGCGGAAGCTGCTCTTTTGCAATATCAAAATCGAGCACAGATGGATTTTTTGTTTTTCTGATTTTGTCCTGAAGTCTGTCCATTGACATAGCCATTCCTCCTTTTTTCCATTATAACATATTTTTCCAGCTTCGCAATGGAAAAATCTTTCACATTTCATCCCGGCTTTGTCGGGCATAATATTTCCGAAGGGAGTGAGCAAAATGGATGTGAAGGGTCTGGCAATTTCTATGGGGATCGGAGCGGCAGCTGGCGCTGTTGCCATTATGATGATGCCGAAGAACAATCCTACCCGAAAACTGGCAGCGAAAGCAGCAGACAAAGTGGAGGATGTGGCCTGCAAGGTTTCGGATAAATTAAGCAATAAAATGAATGAGATGTAACAAAAAGCTGTTGCAAAACAAAATGTTCTGCAACAGCCTTTTTTTATTTTGTTTCCAGCGCGATCTTGCCATCTTCCATCTTAATATAAATGGATTCGATCGGATTCTCGAAGGAATCAATAATTTTCTCGCTGATAGGATCTTCCAGGGACTTTTGAATAGTTCTGCGGAGGTTTCGGGCGCCGTAGGTGACGGAAAATGCCTCCTTCACCAAATACTGCCGGATATCCTCGCCGAAATTCACCTGCAAACCACGTTCTGCAAGACTTTGCTGCAGCTCTTCCAGCATAATATCGCAGATACCGAGGAAATTATCCTCCGTCAGATGATTAAAGGTTATGATCTCATCCACCCGGTTCAAAAATTCAGGGCGAAGGAAACCACGCAGTGCTTTCATAGTCTTTTCTTTGACCATATCATTTTCGCTGCGTCCAAAGCCAACACCGCCTACAGAACCTTCAGAACCGGCATTAGAAGTCATCACGATTACCGTGTTTTCAAAATTCACGGTTCTGCCCTGGGCATCGGTAATTCTGCCGTCGTCCAAAACCTGCAAAAGCACATTCAGCACATCCGGGTGAGCTTTTTCAATTTCATCAAACAGCACAACACTATAGGGCTTTCTGCGGATTTTCTCCGTCAGCTGACCAGCTTCGTCATAGCCCACATAGCCCGGAGGGGAACCAATCAGCTTGGATACCGTATGCTTTTCCATATATTCGGACATATCCAGTCGGATAAGAGAATCCACAGAATCAAAAAGATCATCTGCCAGGCATTTTACCAGTTCCGTCTTACCAACACCGGTAGGGCCGACAAAAATGAAGGAAACCGGGCGGCGTTTTGTGGAAATGCCAACACGCTTTCTGCGAATCGCACGGGAAACTGCTTCCACCGCTTCATCCTGACCTACAATATGCTCTTTCAGCCGGTCTGCCAAGCCTTTGATCTGCTGATATTCCTGGGCTTTGATCTTGCTGGCAGGAATTTTGGTCCAAAGTTCGATAATTCGTGCCAAATTATCCATTGTAACGGTAGGAGGCGGAATTTGATCCAGCTGCTCAATTTTTTCTGCCAGTTGGCAGAGCTTGCTGCGGATCATTGCCAGCCGCTCATAATGCTCATTTTCCGTATCCTCGGTGAGCGTACGCAGCTCCAGTTCGTAGTCATCCCGCTCTTTTTTCAGCTCAGCAAGCTGGGAAATTTCCTTGCAGCGCAGATTCACATCAGAACAAGCTTCATCCAAAAGGTCGATAGCCTTATCCGGTAAAAAGCGGTCGGTGATATACCGCTCAGAAAGAATTACGCACTGGCGTGCAATTTCCGGCGAAACTGTTACACCATGGAATTGACCGTAGGTAGGCGCAATGGCCTGCATAATATGGCAAGCCTCCTCCAAAGAGGGTTCTGCCACAGAAACGGGCTGGAATCGACGCTCTAAGGCTGCATCCTTTTCAATGTGCTTGCGGTATTCGTTAAAAGTAGTTGCGCCGATCACCTGGATCTCACCACGGGATAAGGCAGGCTTAAGAATATTGGCCGCATTCATAGAACCTTCTGCATCACCGGCACCAACCAGATTATGCACCTCATCAATGACAAGAATGATATTTCCGCATTCCTTGATTTCACCGATCAGACTCTTCATACGGCTCTCAAACTGACCACGGAACTGTGTTCCGGCCACAAGGGCAGTCAGATCCAGCAAAAATACTTCTTTGTCCTTAAGTTTATAGGGAACATCACCGGCAGCAATTCTTTGGGCAAGTCCTTCGGCAATCGCAGTTTTACCTACACCGGGTTCACCGATCAGGCAGGGATTATTCTTCTGACGGCGATTGAGAATCTGGATCACACGCTCGGTTTCCACATCCCGACCGATCACTTTATCCAGCTTGCCTGCTCTGGCTCTTCCGGTCAGATCCATACAGTAGCTATCCAGGAATTTATGTTTTTTCCCTTTTTTCTTGCCCTTTTCCTGCTCTTCGGAAGGTTCTTCGGGTTTGGCAGGGGGATTATTTTTTCCGGGATTCATCTGATTAAACAGCTGGTTGAGCATAGGGAATGTGGCAGTGCGGCTTTCCGGCTCTTCGTCATCGCCTTCCCCCATTTCATTTTGACCGAACATATTACTCATTTCATCAGAAAGATTATCCAGATCCTCTTCCGAGAATCCCATTTGCTTCACAGCGGCATCGATCTGGGGAATTCCCAGGCTTCTGGCGCATTTCAGACAAAATCCCTCATTCATAGCAACGCCGTTTTCCACTTTTGTAATGAAAACTACAGCGATATTCTTCTTACATTTTGTACACAGTTTTGGCTGCATATCAGCTCACAACCTTTCTTTCGGATATTTGCCGCAACTAATCTTATCACATACAATCCGAAAAATAAAAAACATTTTATAAACTTTTAAAAAATCGGTTCACATTCAAACTTCTCAACACCGTCATCATACCACAGGTGGGTCATATACAAACCGCCCGGAGGAACAGTAGGACCGGCAGCTGTACGGTTTCCCTCAGCCAAAATTTTACCGATCTGCTCCGGCGGAAATTTACCCTCGCCGCAATACACAACCGTTCCTGCCATGGCCCGAGCCATATTATACAAAAATCCATTGGCACAGACCTTCAGCTCTATAATATTGCCCCGACGCTCCACATTATAATAGTATACGGTTCTGACTGTGGATTTAACATCCGTTCCTACACTTCGCACAGCGGCAAAATCGTGTGTACCCACAAATTGATCTGCCGCCCGCTGTAACAGTTTTTCATCCAGATGCTTAGGATAAAACCAGGCGCGGTTTACATAAAACGGATCACGGACTCTGGAATTATAAATCGTATAGGTATATTCTTTACGGGCACAAGAACCGATGGCATTAAAATCCTCGTGGACTTCAAATGCTTTGGTAACCACGATATCAACCGGCAGGTGGGTATTGAGAGCGTAGGGCAGGCGGTCAGCCGGAATGGTGGATTCTGTTCGAAAATTTGCCACATAGCATCGGGCATGGACACCTGCATCCGTTCTTCCGCAGCCTGTCACGTGAACCGGGTGCGACACGACCATTGCGATTGCCTTTTCCAGCGTCTGCTGGACAGTTGGCAGATTTTTCTGCATCTGCCAGCCGTGGTATGCAGTACCCTCATAAGTCAAAAACAAAGCGATATTACGCATAATAACCTCACAAGCCAAAAATATGCAAAGTGATAACCCCTCCAAGGAGAACCCCGGCGGATGCAAATGCCAAAACATCTCCCCGATGGAATCGGAGCAATTTCATTTTGGTTCTTCCATCGCCGCCTTGATAGCAACGGCATTCCATTGCAGTTGCCAGTTCATCTGCCCTGCGGAATGCACTGATGAACAGAGGAACCAAAATAGGAACCAGGGCTTTTACCCGGTGAATCAAATTTCCGGATTCAAAATCTGCGCCTCTTGCCTTCTGAGCGGACATAATTTTATCCGTTTCTTCAATGAGCGTAGGGATAAACCGCAGTGCAATACACATCATCATAGAAAGCTCGTGCACCGGTAAATGCAGTTTCTTCAAGGGACTCAGCAGTGACTCCAGACCGTCAGTTAACGCAATGGGAGATGTGGTGTAGGTCAGCAGGAAAGTACCGGTAATCAGCATCAGAATCCTGCCCATCATAAACACCGCACGGATCACGCCTTCCTTTGTAATCTGCACAAATCCCAAAGGCAACCACACGGTTTCACCGGGAGTAAAAAAAACATTCAATATACCGGTAAAAATCAAAATGAAGAGCAACGGCTTCATACCGCTGACAATGGATTTGAGAGGAATTTTTGATATGCAGATAACGACAATCAAAAATACCAGAATGAGAGCATAAGAAATCCAGGCAACTGCCGTAAAGAGCGCAGCAATATACACAACCAGAAATAAAAGCTTCGTTCTGGGATCCAGCCGGTGGACAAAGGAATTTCCAGGGAAATACTGTCCTAAAGTTATATCTTTAAGCATGGCAGTTCCCTCCCCTCAAAGCGCAAAGGGCATCTACCGCCTGCTGCATGGTATAAACAGGTTCAACAGGCAAACCCTGTTGCCGCAGTTTCAGAAAAATTCGGGTTACTTCCGGAATGTCCAATCCCATCTGCAGGAGCTGCTCAGCATTGGCAAAGACTTCCCCGGGTGTTCCGCTCATAGCCAATGTTCCCCGATTGAGAACAAGCAAGCGGTCAGTCAGCCTCGCCACATCATTCATAGAATGGCTTACCATCATAATGGTGGCATTTTTCGCACGGCGGTATGCTTCAATATTTCCCAGAATCTCTTCTCTGCCCTCCGGATCCAGTCCGGCTGTGGGTTCATCCAAAATCAGCACTTCCGGCTCCATAGCAATCACACCAGCTATGGCAACACGGCGCTTTTGACCGCCGGACAAATCAAAGGGAGAAACTTGCAGCTGCTCTTCCGTAAGCCCGACAAAACCTGCAGCTTCCCGAACCCGCCGATCAATTTCCTCGGCCTTTAAGCCCATATTTTTAGGACCAAAGGCAATATCTTTATAAACTGTTTCCTCAAAAAGCTGATATTCCGGATACTGGAATACCAGTCCGACCCGGAAACGGCTTTGCCGGGTGAACTTTTTATCTGACCACAAATCCTTTCCACCCAGCAAAACAGAACCTGACGACGGCTTGAGCAAGCCGTTCAAATGCTGCATCAATGTGGATTTTCCGGAGCCGGTATGCCCAATAATGCCGATAAACTCCCCGGGCTCAACCGCAAAGGAAATATTCTGCAATGCAATATGCTCAAAAGGCGTACCTGCACTATAAGTATGGGACAGGTCGCGTACCTCTAAAATCGGTGCCAATTTATCTTCCTCCTGTGGGTCAGGCCTCACTTACCAAATGCTTTATAAAGTGCCTGCACACATTCATTTTCTTCTATACAGCGAATATCCAAATCAAATCCTTCCCTGTTTAATGCCCAGAGAAGTTCTGCTGAATCCGGCGCGCGCAAACCAATGCTGTGAAGTTTTTCTATTTGAGAAAATACTTCCCTGGGCGCACCGTCGATCTCTACGATTCCTTTATGCAGGACCACAACACGGTCTGCTTTTGCAGCCTCGTCCATATGGTGGGTGATCAAAACTACTGTGATTCCCTTTTCCCGGTTGAGCCGGATCACGGTATCCAGAACTTCCCGGCGTCCCTGGGGATCCAGCATTGCGGTAGGTTCATCCAAAACAATGCATTGCGGCTCCATGGCAATTACACCTGCTATGGCGATGCGCTGTTTTTGTCCTCCGGAGAGCAGATGGGGCGCATGCTCCCGGTATTCATACATACCGACCTGCTTCAGCGCCTGATCCACACGCTGGCGAATCACCGGGCTGGCTACGCCAAGATTTTCCGGACCAAATGCCACATCTTCTTCCACAACATTGGCAACAATCTGGTTATCCGGATTTTGAAACACCATACCCACGCTGCGGCGGATCTGGATCAATTTTTCTTCATCTGCGGTATCCAGTCCGCAAACATAGACCTTACCGCCACAGGGCAGCAATATGGAATTAAAGTGCTTGGCGAGGGTGGATTTTCCGCAGCCGTTTCCACCTAAAACAGCAACAAAACTGCCGCTTTCCACCGCCAGATTCATATCCTGAAATACGACAGTTCCGGGCGTGTCATCCACGCCCGGGTAACTGTAGGATAAATGTTCAACTGAGATTGCTTTACCCAAGGTAATCTCCTCCAAATCAGGGAGTCCATCGGCCGGTTGCACCGCAGGGAAGCACCAGCCCGGAGCCGGATACCGGCAAGCCCAGTTCCCCAACTGCGGTAGAGCCGCCGTGTGTTGCGCCGAATACCACATCTGAAGCATAGCCTACGGCTGAAGGAGCGAGGCCTGTGGTATAGGAATTGATAATAACGAACAAGGGATTATCTGTCAGCAATTTGGCAACTTCCAGCAAAAACGGATAAAAGCTTGTTTCCATTTTCCAGATCTCTCCGCTGGGACCCCGTCCATAACTGGGGGGATCCATAATGATGCCGACATAACGGCGTCCCCGGCGAATCTCACGCTGGATGAATTTTCCGCAGTCGTCCACAATCCAATGGATGGGTTTATCCGCCAGACCGGAGGATTTTGCATTTTCCTTCGCCCAGGCTACCATTCCCTTGGAGGCATCCACATGGTATACCTCTGCCCCGCCGGCTGCGGCGGCCAAAGTAGCACCGCCGGAATACGCAAACAGATTCAAAACCCGAACCGGGCGGCCAGCAGAGGCAACCTTCTGCCGGATAAAATCCCAGTTTGCTGCCTGCTCCGGAAAAACGCCGGTATGCTTAAAGTTCATAGGCTTTACATTAAAGGTCAGATAATCTTTATAATGAATCTGCCACCGCTCCGGCAAATTATGATCTGTCCAATGACCGCCGCCGGTATTGGACCGGACATAACGGGCATCGTATTTCTTCCACTGTGCAGCGGCATGGGGGGTATCCCAAATCACCTGGGGATCCGGACGAACCAGAATATACTTGCCCCACCGCTCCAGCCGTTCACCGGCGGTGGCATCCAAAACTTCATAGTCGGTCCACTGGTCCGAAATCCAAATCATAGTTGATCCTCTCTTTTTGCTTTTTTATTGGGCAGGAATGTCCGTTCCCTCTGTGGGACCTTCTGAGGGCCCCGGTTCTGTGGGATGGGACTGCTGGTAAGCTTCCCAGGCTTCCTTCGTGTGGGCAGTGCACACCAAATAGGGTGCATCTGTTTTCTGCTTCAAATTATCATAAATGCCGTCAAATACCGCATCAGATCCGTTGGTATTGATCTGATAAATCCATGCGTTATTGATCATAAAGCTGGCCAAACCGTAGTTGCCTGCCTTAGCGATCTCGTTAAGCTCAGCTTCTGTCATCTTAACCAGAGATTTCTTTGTGATGGTCACAGCATCGGCTGTTCCGGGATTCTGCACAGCCGCGAACAGATGGCAGTAATCATTGGCTACACCGCCGCCGGAGCAAATGTCCACCGTCACATGGCGAGTGCAATACTGTGTGGGATAATCCTCCGGATAGACAAGCGCAGATGCAACACGGGCCTTCCCCCGAATATCCGCAGAGCAAGCGCCTGTTGCAAGCTTGCCGGAATCCAAGCAGACAGATACACTGCGCATTAGATATCCATTATAAAGCGCAATATTGGATTTTCCTTGATGAATGGGACCCATAACCCGTTGGAACAGAACCGCTGCGGGATTATTGCAGTACAAGGGGCTGATCACATCGGGCTGATCGAAGCCTGTCCAGACAGCAGCCGTATAGTGGCCGGTATAGCCGCAGTACCAACGAGCCTTCTTAGAATCGGTAGTACCAGTCTTACCGGCGGTGGAAATGCCGTATTTATACATCAGATCGGCTTCCGTACCGGTGCCGTATGCAGTGGCATTTACCAGACAGTAGTTCATATAGTTGACAGTCTTCTGGCTGAGGATCTGCTCAACAAACTGGGTGTTATCAATCACAAGATTTCCCTGACTGTCATACACCTTTGTAAAGCTGCGTGCTTCACGGAAAACACCGTCATTGGCAAAGGTCGCAAAGGCATTTGCCATTTCGCGGACAGTAACACCCCAGGTCTGCGCGCCCATAGCAAGGGGTGCGTAGCTGTTATCCGTGTGAACCACGCCGTTGCTATCGACATACTTTTCTACCAAGGAATCCAGGTGGAACTTATTTTTAGCAAAATCATAGCTGTAGTCTGTGCCGATACCATTGAGGGTCCATACGCAGGCTGCGTTGACAGAGTTGGTCACAGCGCTGTAAATCGTTCTGGAGTAATTATAGATCCAGTTATCGTTTCTCGGCCAGCTGCCGCTATTATAGTTGAAAGGCATATCCTTCACAACAGACGCAGGCGTGATCGTGCCGTTTTCAAATGCAGGCGCATATACAGACAGGGGCTTAATGGAAGAACCTGTCTGCAAGGGAGCTTCTGCACGGTTCCAGCCGAAATACTCGGTCTTCTCGCCGGTGCCGCCAACAGTAGCCACAATATCGCCAGTTCTGTTGTCGATCACAACAATTGCAGACTGCAGCATCTGCGCACCTCGGACAGAAGGCACATAATCATAGCTGGTATAAATTTTCTCCGCTTGCGCCTGGACTTCTGCATCCATAGTGGAATAGATATGATAGCCGCCATTTTGAATCCGGCGCAAATAAAATTCCTGGGTTGCATCGGTCCATTCTACACCGTCCTGCTCAGCAAGGGCCTTGGCAACATCCATAATTACCATTTCTGTATGATAAGAGTACATACCATCGGTATTATTGCGGTCGACCGCAATCTGAGCAGAGCAGGAGGGGCAGTAATACAGATTATCTGCGCCCACATTCAAGGTAGATACCGTGTCCCGATAACCGCAGTTTTCGCAGGGGAAGATCCGATCGTTAAGATCGATGCCGTATTTCAGGTCCAGACCGTCTTCCATCCGTTCCATTTCGATCTGGTATTCTTCCTCGGTCAGATATCCCTGTTCCCACATAAACAAAAGGATATCCTTTGTTCGCTGCCAGTTGTTTTCCGGATTCTGATAGGGGTCAAAGTAAGTGGGAGAATTGGTAATGGCAATGATACTGGCGCACTCTGCTGCGCTGAGTTTTTCCAGCTCCTTACCGTAGTAGGTTTCTGCTGCGGCCTTGATGCCGTTGCAGTTCTGACCCAAATAAATAATATTTAAATAGTATTCCAAAATGGTATGCTTATCGTAGGTCTTTTCCATTTGCGTAGCCTGGAAAATTTCCAACAGCTTACGCTGAACAGTAACGCTGGGATTACCAAAGGTATTTTTAACCAGCTGCTGCGTAATGCTGGAACCACCGGCAGATGAATCGCCGAAGAACATTCTGGCGCAGGCTTGCAGAGTCGTTACCCAGTCAACGCCTTGATGTCTGTAGAAACGATGGTCCTCTACTGCCACTGCTGCGTTGATCATATGCTGAGGAATTTCATCATAGCTGACCCACTTGCGGTCCATCTGGGCATTGATTTCCTGCTGAATCTGGAACTGTCCGTTTCCATCGACGTAGTAAATGGTAGAATTCAGGTCCACCGTCAGGTCGTTTAAGTCCAGCGCAGCGTTGGGAAGGATATCATCCTGCAAAAAATCGCCAAGCATTCCAACAAAAACGAAGCCTGCGACAGCCACGATCAACAAAACTGTAGCCAATGCGCCGACAACAATCTTAAATGCAGAAAACAGCACCCGCCATATCTTGCAAATCACATTCAGCTGCGCAGGAGGATTCCAATCCTGGGGAACAACCTTTCTGATGCTTTTTTTCTTCTCCATAATATTCCCTCCATCACGTCGGCATTGGATGCCGGTGTGGTACTTTTCTGATAAAATCGGTATATGCACATACCTTCGTGCATACAATTATAGCATACCCCACAAAAAAACGAAAGTCCTATTTTTTTAATAATTCGTGAAATTCAGCAGAAAATATCTTCAAATCTCACTCCCAAGGAAAATTTGAATGGATTATGGCTAAACTCCGCTCTTGATTTTCCGTTATAAAAGAGTTAATATATGAACAAATTAACAATCCGGGAGGATATTAAGATGGAAGATATGTACGGCTCTGATTTTATGACAATCGTAGACGAAGACGGAACAGAATACGAACTGGAAATACTATCCAGTTTGGAATATCACGGGGCAACCTATCTGGCTGTGATCCCTGCCGGATTGGAAGAGGATGAAGATGCAGAAGTCAGCATTCTCAAGTCCGTGGAGGAAGACGGTGAGGATATTTTAGTCGCCATTGAAGACGACGAGGAAATGGAAACCGTTTATCAGATGATTATGGATCAGCTTTACGAAGAAGAGGAAGAAGATATCTGATTTTTGCCTGCTTGGTGCGTAGCGTGTCCTTTTGGACCCACATTTTTGAATCGGGATGTTAGACTTCCGGGCCCGATTGCAGACCTCCCGCCTATGCTATGACATCAGGTGGATGTTGGGAGCAGCTAAAGTCCGGAGCGGCAACCCACCTGCCATTTCGTGCAGGTCATAATTGGATGCGATACGGCCGAAGCGGGTTTGGGAGGAGCACAGCTCCTCCCCTTTCATTTTCTTGACAATTTAGTTTATATATGTTAAAATTTAAGCGCAGTGGAAAATCCCTCTGCCTTTAACATCAAACCGGGCATGGGGACTGTGCAGTTCCTATGCCTTTTCATATTTCAGAAGATATGAGACGGTTCTCCGTTCTGGTAATTATAGACACAGAACTATCCCCTGTCCTGAGGCGATTAAATTGGTAAGGTGAGTATAATGAAATATCAGCAAAAGAAACAGATAATTCAAAAACTATGGGGATGGGGATGCTTGTCTATTAATTGCTTAGTAGTATCTATATATCTGTCGGAATCTCATACACAATTACCAAATGGCGGCATACTTCTGTCTATATTACCCCTTTGTTATGGAGCACTAAAGACTCAAAGGGATAAACTCAAAGGTGACACATCTATTGCAACTATTGTTATCGAGTATGTATGCGTATATATAATCACTTTTTTATTAGGCTTCAAGGTGGCATCCCATCTTTGCTCCGTTTCTGTGCTGATTGCATTGATAATCGTTTCTTTAGTAGAAATGCTAATCGCTCTTGTTATAACATATTGGTATGCTATTCATCGCCTTTGGCGTAAAGCTTATCAAAAAAGGCAGAGGAGAAAACGTTGAAGGGCAGACTAACCATTAGAAGTCCGTTCTCAAAGAGACTAAGACAGGGGACGGTTCCCTGTCATGACGCTTAAAGACACAGAACCGTCCCCTGTCCTGTCGTCCCCTGTCCTGTTGTGTTTTTGCAAAAAATGATATCATGAAGAAAAAGGGCGTAATATTGTGAGAGAAGTTATTGAAACTGCACCGGTAATTGAGGCTTTTGAATCCGGGGATGAATGTCCCTTTTGCTATTTGGAGCGCTGGGCAGAACAGCGAGCTATTAATTATGTTGCCGGACCGTGCGCCAGCTATATGGAGCCTGATGTCCGGGCAATTACTGACCGGGAAGGCTTTTGCGGCATTCATTTGAAAAAATTATATGATTATGGAAACTCCCTTGGGAACGCCTTGATTTTACAAACCCACTTTATGAATCTTAACCGGGAGTTGGAAGTCGAATTATCGGAGTTCACTGCCCCAGACAAACGAAAAATATTCCGCAAACCGGAAGAACCGTCCATTTTAAATTGGCTCCGCAGCCGGAATCACAGTTGCTATTTATGCAACCGGGTAGAAAGCAGTATGCACCGTTACATCGCAACTTTTTACAGTTTGATCAAAGACGATGAATTTCGCAGCAAAGTGGAGAATTGCAAGGGGTTTTGTTTTCGTCACTTAGAGCTGCTTTTGGAAAGTTCTTCAGAATATCTTCCCAACAGCCAGCATGAATGGTTTTACAAAACGATTCCTGTTCTTATGAAAGAAAACCTTTCCCGAGTTCAGGCAGATTTGGATTGGTTCATTGCGAAGTTCGATTATCGTAATGCATCTGCAGATTGGAAAAATTCCAGAGATGCCGTTTCCCGTTCCATGCAAAAGCTGCAAGGTTTTCATCCCGCAGATCCGCCATTCAAAAAAGATTGAACCTTAGATTATTGATGACGGAGGATGCTACCCTGTCTTGACCGATGATTTTGGAGCTAAAAAGACATAGGACAGTTCTCTGTCCTGACGATTAAGGACATAGAACCATCCCCTGTCTTTCAATAGAACCGTCCCCTTTTCTCGAAAGATATGGTTCCGTATTATATGTTCGGAAATACACGAGAAGATGAGGAAGGAGTGTTTAAATGGCTATTAGAACAAGAAAAGTCCATAAGTCCATTTGCGTATTTCTGTGGATTGCCTGGACCATCGGCGTTTTACTTCTGCTGCTGACTTTACTTCTTAATGGCATACAAAATGGAATCACCCACGAAATATTCTATAGACTTATTAAGCCGTATATTAGTAGTGTGATGCTCCTTTCTTTACTGCCGATTGAGCCTTTGGCGCTTATTGTATCTCTAATACAGGATTTCTCTTGCAAAGAACACATGAGAACCATCTTAATATCGGTTCGTTATTTTGCTGTTACTGTTGTATTTTGGCTTGCCTATATTGGACTCAATATTTTATACAGGTATATAGCACAGTAAGTGGTTGCTTGGCAATACACCCATGTGGCAGCTAAATTGCATCTCCACGCATTAGATTGTCTCTCCGAATGACGAAAGACAAGAGACAAGGGGATGGTTCTGTTGTCTCCTGAGACAAATGCCGATTTTCCTGTCTTGACCGATGATTCCCAATCCGATGAAATCCCCAACGGGGCAAGAGGTTTCTCCCTCTTGCCCCGAAAGTTTTTCCCTATGCTTACCAGACTGCCGGTTGAGCGTAACACAAGATGAGCATTTCTTGCTAAAATTGTGTCAAATTGATTAAATTTGTCAAATCACAAATTTTTCTCTTGAAAGTTTTCAACAAATCAGTTATAATGCAGTAGTCTATGCACCGAAGTATCGGTGAACGATATGCAAATGAGAGGAAATGATACGTATGAGCGCATCCACAAAAAAGAAGCTCCGCAAGGAACAAAACGCCCAGGTTATGACCGAGCGTCAGAAGCAAGAACGTGCGGAAGCTAAGAAAACAAAATCCATTACTGCTGTATTTCTGATTGCCATTGCTTTGGTTGTTTGTATTTTCATCGGCACAGTAGGCTCCACCTTATTTAATTCCTACGGTGTTATGGAAAGACTGACCACCGCCGCTACCATCGGCGATCACAAGATCAACAGCATTATGATGAACTACTTCTTCTATGACGCTGTTCAGAATGAATACAGCTATCTCCAGGAAACCTACGGCGAATACGCCTCCTACTTCCTGGGCTATGATCCTGCAAAGCCCCTGAACGAGCAGGAGCACAAGGAATCCGGCAAAACATGGGCTGATCACTATATGGATACCGCCATCGAAAACGCAAAGGCCGTTTACGCAGTTTACGACCACGCAATGGCCAACGGCTTCGAGATCACGGAAGAGGTTGAGAACGCCATCGCCAACAACATGATGCAGATCCAATGGAACGCTATGCTCTCCGGTGTCAGCACCAAGACAGTTCTTCGCTCCATCTACGGAAACGGTGCAAATGAGAAATCTTACGAAGACTATATGACCGTTAAGGTTGTTGCCGCTACTTACTATCAGCAGCATCAGGACAGCCTGAGCTATGACAGCGCTGCAATTGATGCATACGAGGCTGAGCACTTCAACGATTTCAGCTCCTATGACTTCTACTCCTACTATGTAAAGTGCGATGATTATCTGACCGGCGGCACCCTCAGCGAGGACGGCAAGACAACCACCTACTCCGACGCAGAAAAGGAAGCTGCCCGCGCTGCTGCTGAAGCAGACGCAAACTCCCTGCTGACTGCAACCACCCACGAGGAACTGAACGCTGCTATCGCTGCTCTGTTCAACAAGGATGAAGCTGAGGTTGAGGATGCTGAACCCGAAGCAACTGAGCCTGAGGCAACCGAACCCGAGACCACCGAGCCCGAAGCAACAGAACCTGAGGCAACTGATCCTGAAGAAACTGTTCCCACCGCAACCTTGAACTCTGATCAGGATCACACTGCTCTGCCTGAAGACTATGCCGCTTGGCTGGGCGCAGCTGACCGCGCTGCTAACGACATTAAGGTGTTCCCCTACAGCACAACTGACGCAGACGGCGTAGAGACCGTTACCGGTTACTACGTGCTGATGTATGTTGCAAGAGACGACAAGACTGATCTGATGGCCAACATCCGTCAGATTCTCATCACCCCCGAAGGTGGCACAACTGACAGCAACGGTAACAAGACCTACTCCGACGAAGAATGGGCTGCAGCCAAGGAAAAGGCTGATAACCTGCTGGCTCAGTGGAAGTCCGGCGATGCCAACGAAGAAAGCTTCAAGGCTTTGGTTGCCGAAAACTCCAAGGACACTGCCACTTCCGAAAACGGCGGTCTGTATGAAGACATCCACGAGGATTACACCGCTCTGGCATCCGAGCTGGTAAAATGGTCTCTGGACGAAGCTCGTACCGCCAACGAAGCCGCTGTTGTGAAGACTTCTTCCGGTTACCACGTTATGTACTATGTTGGCGATGATGATCTGACCTACCGTGACTATATGATCACCCAGACTCTGATCTCCAACGCTATGACCGAATGGGAAGAAGGCATCATTTCCGCTGTTACCGCAACACCGGGCGATGATTCCAGAATCAACAAGAGCTTGGTTCTCACCCCCGCTTCCAAATAATATAGTATAAATTCGCCTCCTGTGGAAAAGCTTTCCACAGGAGGTGCTTTTTATGAAAAAGGGAAAATGGGGCATCCTTGCTGCCGGCGGCTGTGCCGGAGCTGTAAACGGATTGCTGGGTGCAGGAGGCGGTATGCTTTTAGTGCCTCTGCTGACCGCCATATCCCCCCTAAAAGAAAAGGAGATCTTCCCCGCATCCGTTTCTATTATACTGCCTATCAGCATTGTGTCGCTTTTGGGAAGCAAAGGTCTTTCTGATCTTGATTTCCGCACTGTCCTACCCTATTTGATTGGCAGCGCTGCCGGCGGTATTCTATGCGGCCTGCTGGGCAAAAAAATCCCAACCAAATGGCTGCACAGAATTTTGGGGGTTCTGATTTTATGGGGAGGGATCCGTTACTTGTGTTAAACTCCTTTATAGTTACAGCGCTTGTGGCAACAGTTTTGGGATTTTTAGCAGGACTGGGTGTGGGCGGTGGCAGTCTTTTGATCCTTTGGCTGACTTTGGTACTAAATCTGGAACATCCCCAAGCCAGAATCATCAATCTGCTGTTTTTTATTCCGGCCGCTATCATTTCTTCCCTGTTTCGCTGGTGGCAAGGCACGCTGAATTGGAAAATGGTCTTCCCTGCAATCATCACCGGATGCATTACTGCAGGATTATCTTCTTTGGCAAGCCGCTATTTGGATTTGCAGATCATCCAAAAGTTTTTCGGAGGATTATTACTGATCACCGGCATCCGGGAAGTGTTTTATAAAGAAAAAAGCTCCTCAAAATGAGGAGCTTTTTTCATCGCTTGCGGAATGCAAGGTATCCTTCCAAAATCAAGGATGCTGCTACTGCATCTACAGTATCTTTTCGTTTCTGCCCGTGGTAATTATGGGCAGAGAGGATATTGTGGGCTTCCACAGTGGTTCTTCTTTCATCCCACAGTTTTACCGGCAGACCGGTCATTTCTTCCAAGGACTGGGCAAACTGACGGCACAGTTCTGCCCGGGGACCTTCTGTTCCATCCATATTTTTGGGAAGTCCTACAACAATCTCCCCAACTTCATGCTTCTTGACCAGCTCGCAAAGCTGCTCCAAAGTTTTTTCCTGTCTGCGGCTGTGGATCACCGTAGTGGTTCCCACAATGGAACACAGCAAATCAGAAAACGCCACGCCCGTTCTGGCGTCACCGTAATCTACACCCATTATTCGCATAAATCTTTCTCCTTCTCTGTTTTTCCATATTGTAAAGCAAAACTTGAAAAAAATAAAGTAAAATATTGAAAAATTATGGGAAAAAGTTGTTGACTTTCTGCCCCCCTGTGTGATAGAATGATTCTACCTGTGAAAAAGGGCTTTTTTTGTGCGCCCATTTTTCAGCTTCGGAGCGGAATTGTAGTTGTCCGCTTACTAAATTTTTTATAGCCGGAGTGATACAGGGAGGCAATATTAAGGAGGTGCCGTTATGCGCGTTAAAGTCACTTTGAGATGCTCCGAGTGCAAGCAAAGAAACTACAACACCATGAAAAACAAGAAGAATGACCCCGATCGTCTCGAAATGAAGAAGTACTGCAGATTCTGCAGAAAACACACAACTCACAACGAGACGAAGTAAGGAGGCTGCAAATCATGGCAGAAGCTAAAAAAGCAAATTGGTTCAAGCGCTTTTTCGGTGCTATTGCCCGTTACTTCCGTGAGCTTCGCAGCGAACTGAAGAAGGTCGTTTGGCCCACCCCCAAGCAGGTTCTGAAAAACACCTTGATCGTTCTTGCCTGCATTCTGGTTGTCGGTGCCTTTATTTGGGTATTCGACTTCGTAGCCGCTAAGGGTATCACCTGGCTGACAGAGGCTATTATCGGCCTGAAGGCATAAGGAACAGGGTGCTGTATTATGGCAGAAACTGCAAAATGGTATGTTGTGCATACCTATTCCGCTTACGAAAACACTGTAAAGGCCACCATTGAAAAAACAATTCAGAGCCGCCAGCTGCAGGATCAGATTTTGGCCATTTCCATCCCTATGGAAACCGTTACCGAAATTACTGAGTCCGGCGCCAGCAAAACATATGAGCGCAAGCTCTATCCCGGCTACGTTTTTGTTAAGATGGTTTACAGCGACGACACCTGGCACGTGATCCGCAATATCCGCGGTGTTTCCGGTTTCGTTGGCCCGTCCAGCAGCGATGCCATTCCGCTGACCGACGAAGAAGTTTATCAGATGGGTGTTGAAAAGCGCGAGATCATCGTCAACTATGCTGTTGGCGACACTGTGCGCATTATCGACGGTCCCCTGTCCTCCTTCACAGGTACTGTGGAATCTATCGATGTTGACCAAAACGCTGTCAGCGTAGTTGTTTCTATGTTTGGCCGCGAGACTCCCGTCGAGTTTGAGCTCGATCAAGTGGAAGTCGTATCCCAATAACGCATCGGACCGTTTTTCGGTCGGACCGTGGGAGGGGCTCACGCCCCGAAAGAAATGCACAAAAAGTGCATATTACCACATTTTATTCAGGAGGTGCTTATTATGGCACAGAAAGTTACTGGCATTATCAAGCTTCAGATCAACGCCGCAAAGGCAACCGCATCCCCCCCTGTTGGTCCCGCTCTGGGTCAGCACGGTGTTAACATCGCTGCTTTCATTAAGGAATTCAACGCCCGTACCCAGGCTATGGAAGGCTACAAGATTCCCGTAGTTATCACTGTTTATGCAGACCGCAGCTTCACCTTTATTACTAAGACCCCTCCGACTCCCCTGCTGGTTATGAAAGCAATCGGTCTGGAGAAGGGCTCCGGCGTTCCCAACAAGACCAAGGTCGGCACCATCACCAAGGCTCAGATCACCGAGATCGCCAAGACCAAGATGCCCGACTTGAACGTCAACTCTCTCGAAGCCGCAGAATCCCAGGTTGCAGGCACTTGCCGCTCCATGGGCGTTACTGTTGTAGACTGATTTTTTGTAATCCGGGAATTTGACCCGGAATGTGGGAGGATTTTTCCGCATCACCACTATAAGGAGGATAAAACAAGTGTTTAGAGGTAAAAAATATCAAGAGAGCGCCAAGCTGATTGACCGCTCTGTTCAGTATGATCCCAACGAAGCCCTGGATCTGGTTGTGAAGGGCGCTTCCGCAAAGTTCGACGAGACCGTTGAACTGCACATCAAGTTAGGTGTTGACTCCCGTCACGCTGACCAGCAGGTTCGTGGCGCAGTCGTTCTGCCCAACGGTACCGGTAAGGTACGCCGCGTTCTGGTTTTCGCTAAGGACGCAAAGGTTGACGAGGCTCTGGCAGCAGGCGCTGATTACGCCGGCGGTATGGAGCTGGTTGACAAGATCACCAAGGAAAACTGGTTTGAATTTGACGTTGTCGTTGCTTCCCCCGACATGATGGGTGTTGTCGGCCGTCTGGGTAAGGTTTTGGGCCCCAAGGGTCTGATGCCCTCTCCCAAGGCTGGTACCGTTACCCCCAATGTTGGCGCAGCCGTCACCGAGATCAAGGCCGGTAAGGTTGAGTACCGTTTGGACAAGACCAACATCATCCACTGCCCCATCGGTAAGGTATCCTTCGCTGCTGAGAAGCTGGGCGAGAACATGGACACTCTGATTCAGGCTGTTGTTAAGGCTAAGCCCGCAGCTGCTAAGGGTCAGTATATCCGTTCCTGCGTAGTTGCTTCTACTATGGGCCCCGGTGTTAAGGTTAACACCACCAAGTACGCCTAATTTTTCAAACCCCCGGAGGCAATAGCCTTCCGGGGGTTTTATAAAAAGAGAGGAGATTACTTATGGCAAATACTTGCACCAAATGCAATTTTGAAAACACCGACAATGCGCTGGTTTGTCAAGGCTGCGGAGCAGAACTCGCTTCTCCCGTAAAACAGAAAAAAGCAAAAGTAAAACAGAATCAGGATCCCGCAATCCGCACCTTCATTCTGATTGTTCTGGCTGCAGCGATAGTTTTATGCCTGATTACGTTTGTTCAATATATCGTTGGCCGTCAGCCTCTTTTGATTCAGAATCGGCAAAACGATATGGCAAACATCACATTTACCAACAGTTGGAAAATTTGGGGTGAATTTTTCGGAAATATTTTAGATTTTGATTTCACCAATCCCAATACCGTCTATTATGTTTGCCGGATCATCTGCCATATCTATGGTGCATTCTTCTATTTTGTTCTATCCGCACTGCTTAGTTTAACAGCCTATTTCGTATTTGCAAAATCTCGTAAGGCAAAATTGTTCAGTATTATCAGCGGCTGCGCAGGTCTTGGGGTAATTATCATAGGCCTGCTGCTTGGTTATTTCCTGGTTGTACGCAATGCGGCAGGCATTCAATACAGTCGGGCACTCCCTCAGCTGACTGCGCTGATTCTCTTCCCCCTGTTTGCACAGCTTCCCTTGCTGGGACTGATGCTGCCGAAGAAAGAAAATCAGGAAAAAAGCCAAAATAATGCTTGACAATTCTTGCAAAGTACTTTATAATACAAAAGTTGCCAAAGACAGCAGGTGGTTTAGGCCATAAATCCTGCCGAGGTGCGCTGATAGAGATTATTTGCGTGTCTTTCTGTCTTCTGGCAGGAAGACACTTATTTTTTTCGGAGGTGAATACACAAATGCCCAACGCAAAGGTTCTTGAGAGCAAGAAGGCAGCTGTTGAAGCTCTGTCCGGCAAGATCAAGGAAGCTTCTTCCGTAGTCTTCGTGGATTATAAGGGCATCACCGTCGCTAAGGACGCAGAGCTGCGTAAGCAGTTCCGTGACGCAGGCGTAGAGTACACCGTTGTTAAGAATACTTTGACCAGATTCGCAGCCAAGGAAAACGGCTACGACTTCGACGAAGTTCTCAACGGCACTACCGCTATGGCCAGCACCACCGGCGACCCCATTGCTCCCGCTCGTATCGTATGTGAGTTCGCCAAGAAGAACAAGCTCGCAATGCACATCAAGGGTGGTATTGTTGAAGGCAGCGTTTTGTCCGCAGACCAGCTCAATGGTTTCGGCGAACTGCCCAGCAAGGACGCTCTGGTTGCTTCCGTACTTGGTACTTTCCTGGCTCCTATCTCCAGCCTGGCTTTCGTTCTGGATCAGATCCGGATTCAGAAGGACGGCGGCGCTCCCGCAGCAGAAGCTGCAGAAGCTTAATCTATTCATAAACACACAAACAAAACAAACTTATTTATTTTTAGGAGGAATTTACAATGGCTAGTGAAAAAATCACTGCTCTCGTTGAGGAAGTTAAGGGTTTGACCGTTCTGGAGCTGTCCGAACTGGTTCACACTCTGGAAGAAGTTTTCGGCGTTTCCGCCGCTGCTGCTGCTGTTGCTGCTCCCGCTGCCGGCGCTGCTGCTGAAGTTGAAGAGAAGACCGAGTTCGACGTCATCCTGAAGGACGCTGGTGCTTCCAAGCTGAACGTCATCAAGGTTGTTCGTGCTGCTACCGGCCTGGGCCTGAAGGAAGCTAAGGATCTGGTTGACAACGCTCCCAAGACCCTGAAGGAAGCTATCTCCAAGGAAGATGCTGAGAAGCTGGTTGCTGAGCTGAAGGAAGCTGGCGCTACTGCTGAAATTAAGTAATTTAATTTCCAAACAAAATACAGCCGTACAACAAAATTCGTTGTACGGCTGTTTCTTTATGCATTTTCGGCAGCTTCTATAACTTTTTCCATTTTGGAGGTATCCACAGTTTCCATCAGACCGCTGTCGTAGCAATGGGCAACCTGAGGATCAATAGGCAACCTCGCCAAGATGGGCAGACCAAACTCAGCCGCCACATCCTCTAAATGGCTTTTACCAAAGACTTCCAGACGTTTTCCGCAATCGGGACATTCCAGGTAACTATAGTTTTCTACAAAGCCCAAAACCGGAATGTGCATCATATTTGCCATTTTCACAGCTTTTGTCACGATCATGGACACCAGGTCCTGAGGACTGGTTACGATGATAATACCATCTACAGGCAGGCTTTGGAATACCGTCAGCGGAACATCACCGGTTCCGGGAGGCATATCCACGAACATATAGTCCACATCTTCCCAGATCACATCCGTCCAAAACTGCTTGACTGCTCCGGCAATAACCGGTCCGCGCCACACAACCGGATCTGTATTGTTATCCAGCAGCAGATTGATGGACATCACCTGGATTCCGCCTTTGGTTACTGCAGGGTAGAGGCCGTCAGGAGTTGCTCCCTGGCACTCTGTTACACCAAATGCTGTAGGTGCGGAAGGACCTGTAATATCTGCATCCAGGACAGCAACACGCTTACCTTTCCGTGCCATAGCAACCGCACTCAAGGCAGTAACAGTGGATTTACCAACACCGCCTTTGCCCGATACTACCGCAATTACTTTTTTTACGCTGGCTTTATCGTTTAACTTTGCCAGCAGACTCTCTGCCTTGCGATCAGCGCAATCTGAACCGCAGGAGGAGCAATTTCCGCTACATCCGCTCATTTTTCATTCTCCTTTTATTCCTGGGCAGCTTCCCACTGCTCCATAAGATCCATCAATATTTCTTCCTGGGACTCCTTTTCCTGCAAGAGCCTGCTCAGTTCCTGGTAGTCCGCAGCCGCCAATTCGATTGCAGTATCCAACTGGGAAATTGCTTGCTCCTGCTTTTCGATTTCCCGTTCCAAACGGCGTATCAGCTTATCCGTTTCTTTCGTTCCGCCTTTAGGTTTTTCTTTTTTTACCTTAGGTTCCGAAGATATCACAGGCTTGGAAATAGCCTCATACTCTAACATAGAACGGTACTTCTTATAGTCACAGCGATAATCTTTGATTCCGCCGTTTTCCAGAACCCATATCCGCTCGGCAAATTTCTCGATAAAATACCGGTCGTGGGAAACAAAGAGCAGCACACCCTCAAATTCTTCAATGGCGGCCTCGATCCACTCCCGGGATGCAATATCCAAATGGTTTGTAGGCTCATCCAAAATCAGGAAATTAATTTTTTCATCCATCAGCATACACAGCCGCAACCGGGATTGCTCGCCGCCAGAGAGGTTTTTCACCTGCTTAAACACATCCTCGCCCTGGAACAAAAAAGCGCCCAGGCGGTCTCGAGCCGTCTGCGGTGTACAGTTTTTCTCATAGAGCATTGTATCGTAAAGTGTTCGCTCCGGGTGATCAAAATGGATGGTCTGAGGAAGGTAGCCCCATTTTACAGTAGGACCAAACTGAATCTTTCCGGCGCAGGTCTCCTCCCCTATCAGGCATTTGATAAAAGTGGTCTTTCCTGTGCCGTTATCGCCAAGAAGGGCAATCCGCTCTCCGCCTTCCACACGCAGTTCCACGTCGGAGAAAAGCGTTCTATCGCCAAAAGATTTGGCCATATTTTTTAACTGAAACACCACATCGCCGGAAAAGTCCTTCTCACCAAATGTAGCCTTCATAGTTTTTTCGGTTTTGGGTTTTTCTGTTTTCTTGATTCGCTCCATACGATGCTGGATGGACATCGCACGGCGGTACAAAGTTCGGTTGTTGATACCCCAGCCCTTCATACGCTCTACAGTATACCCCAATTGCTTTAATTTTGCCTGCTCCTGTTCATACTGCTTGAGCTGCTGATTAAAGCGGGTTTGCTTTTCTTCAATATAAAACGAATAGTTGCCGGAATAAAATTCGCAGTGACCATCGGTGATCTCAATAACCCGATCGGCTACACGATCCAAAAAATATCGGTCGTGAGATATCACCAGGACTGTAGACTTTATGCTTTTGATATAGCTTTCCAGCCATTCAACAGAGCGCAAATCCAAATGGTTTGTAGGCTCATCCAATAACAGAATGTCCGTTTTTTCCAAAAGCAATCTGGCTAAATTCATCCGCGTCTTTTCGCCGCCGGACAAACTGGAAAAACTCTGCTCTCTCTGTTTTTTTGTGATGCCAAGACCGTTGCAGACCTTATCGGTATCCACATCCATATCGTAACCGCCACCGGACTGGAATCGGTTGACCAGCATATCATATTCCCGAAGTTGGGTATCATTTGCACCTTCGGCCATTTCCTGCTCCAGCTGGGTCATACGCTCTTTTGTGCGAAGCAATGGAAGATATGCAGAACGCAGAACCTCTTCCACTGTCCAACCGGCAGGAAATTGGGGAATCTGAGATATCAATCCGATCTTTTTATGGGGATTGACATAAACTTCCCCTTCATCATAGTCCATTTCCCCTGTGAGGATTTTGAAAAGGGTTGTTTTACCGCAGCCATTGCGGCCCAAAACGGCAACGCACTCCCCTTCCTGGATCTCAAAGGAAAGATCCTCCAGCAGATTCTCACCGATGACAAAAAACTTTGTTAAATTATGCACCGCAATATCAATCATCGGCGTTTCTCCATTGCATTTTTTTCATTTCCAAACGCAGCTGCTCTTTATCATAAAGCAAATTCAGCGCCTGAAGCATTGCATTACAACTCATATGCTCCGGGAATCCCAGGTGGTTAAGCAATTTTTTACGCAGGAAACTACTGTCCTTTCCACCGGAAAGTCCTAATTCCATCAGATCCTGCTTTGTAATCTGCGCTACAGCAACATCCTTGCTGTTTTCTTCAAAGGATGCACCGGCTCGGCGAAGGCAGTCCAGAATTACATCCGGAGGCATCCCCTCTACACCGATTTTTCCCTCTTTTCCGGCAGTTGTTTTTCTTTTTTCCTTACCGTAAACATCCGGAATATAGGCATGAAGTAAATACTGGGGTTCAATGTTACTTTTCAGATGATTACGAATCACAAAGCCTGCACCATCAGAGTCCGTAAAAACAATCAAACCTCTTTTTTTTGCAACACTACGCAATAGCTCAAGGTTTTCCTTATTATGAAAAATCCCAAAGCCCGAGGTTTCAAATATGGGAGCATCTACGATCTGGCTGAGGGTATTTTTATCGTATCGTCCCTCTACCACAATGGCCTGGCGAATCCTAACCATTTTTCGCCTCCTGTGCAAGCCGGAGCAGCAGGACCTCCAAAAGCCGCTCAGGCTCGTCGTAGGACGTTTTTAACGCATTATCGGTTTCCATTACGAGTTCTGCTGCCGTACGGCAGAAACGGGCAGAGAACCTTCCAGCGCTATCCATCGTTTTTCTGGAAATATAATCTGTCATTCCATAAAGACGCATAAGCTCAGCCGAGCCTTTTCCGTTATCCCGCAGGATTCTTGCGGTTCCGATCTGCCGAAAATGTCTGCCTATGGCACCGAGAATCATCACCGGTTCCTGCTGCATTTTAAACAGCTGGCGAAGCTTCAAAAGCGCAGCGCCGTAATTCCCCTGTCCCAGCAGGTTGGTCATTTGGAACACAACCGCATCCAAAACAGGCTCTGTTACCGCGTCAATATCGCTTTTTACTATCTGGTCTGCCTCGGAATAGGAGCAAATCTTTGATATTTCTCCTGCCAAAACGGTCATTGTTCCGCCGGTGATCTCGATCAGATAATTACAAAGATCGGGAGTGATTCTCTTCTTTTCCGCAGCAAAATGCCGGGTGATCCAAGCAATCAGATCTCTGGGCTCCTGCTTATCAAAAGAAACCTGCGTGCCGCAGGAAGATACTGCATCCCACAGTTTTTTCTGACGTTTATCCGGTTTCCAGGCTATGGTCTCATAGGTAAATACCACCGTACAATAGTCGGGGATATCCGAAAAGATTTCCGTTATTTTGACCCGGTCTGGTTCAGAAAGCTTGAAAATATCGATTTCATCCACCCAGACAAAGGTAGTTTCTGCCATCATAGGAAGATTTTCCACCGCATCGGCAAAAGCCTGGATATCAAAGGTTTCCTGGGTAAGCTTGTGGTAGTTGAAAGACTCTGTCAGATCATCAATTAAATTTTTCCTGATCTGCTCCAGGTAGTAATGGAGCAAAAAAGTCTCTTCGCCATAGAAAAAATACAGGCGGTCAAACTTTTTTTCTTTGATATGGGTCTTCAGCGCCTGTATAGACCCGGATTGACTGTTCTGCTGCGCCATTACACTCACCCCCTGAAAATAATCGTTCCTTCTATATCTGTTCGGCGGACTATACAGCCGGCCTCACGCAAACGCTCTAATGTTTCGCTGTTGGGATGACCATGGAAATGATCTCCACCCGCAGAAATTGCCACAACTGCAGGCGAGCATTTTTCAAGAAGCTCCTCTCCCGTGGATGTAGCCGCTCCGTGATGACCTGCTACCAACAATTCCAGTTGCGGAATATCTTCCTGTTCCAACAGCATATGTTCACCGGATATGCTCCGGTCGCCGGTTATCAATATATCACATTTTTCTCCCTGAAACAAGATGCACAAACTGCTTTCATTGTCAGTTTGACCGGAAATTCCGGGGAAAATTTTTAATTTTCCTGTTGGAAGCCGCAAGAGGGTATTTCTCGTAACCCATTTTATGGGGATATCGGTTTTCTCCAGCTGCTGCCTGGTTTCGTTCCCCCGGTCAACATCCGGCAAATAAAGGCACTCCGTCGGGATTACTTCTATCAAATAAGCTGCGCCATTGCAATGGTCGTTATCGTAATGGGTCAGTATTAAACCGTCCAACCGGCTTATTCCCTGCGCTCCCATTGCATTGATTGCCGTGGTTGCAGTCTGTTTTGGGTCGCTGCCACCGCAATCGACCATATAAACCTCATTTTTAGATTGCAGCAGTACGCACTGCCCCTGCCCCACATCCAGTACTGTAACCTGTACGTCCCCCAGCCGGGGTTCTGCCCAGGATGCCGCCAAGGATAATATATACAGCACAGCCACCGTTGCAGACAAAAACATCGGGGACTTCTTTTTACACAACAAAAATATTCCTACCAGCACGACGGTGCAAATGATCCACAGTACTGAATACGGGCTATCGGTATACACCGAGCCACCCGGAATATGCGCCACAGCTTTGGATATCAGCAGCACATACCTGATAGCCCAGGAAACGATCCACGCCACAATGCTCCCCATAGGCATCCACGCAAGAGAAACCATGCAAGCAACGATAATTCCGCAGAAGATAAAGGGAATAATCCACAGGACAAGCAAATTGGTAAGAATCCCTACCACCGTTATCCCATCGAAATATAAAGCGCACAATGGGAGCGTAAAAATCATAACGCTGATGCTCACCGAGATAGAACCTATAAACCATTTCTTGGCCCGGGATTTCCAGTCTTTACTTTCCTTATGTTTTATTTTCCCGATAAGATACTCCCGGACAGAATTGGAAAAAAGGAAAATGCCCGCCATACAGCCTACAGACAACTGAAAACCCACAGAGGTTATAGTCAGAGGATTTACTATCAGCATTACAAGGGCTGCAAACGACAAGGCTGTACCGGGATCGTATTCTCTGTCGATTACAAAGGCGATCACAAATAACGCTTGCATAATACACGCCCTGACCACAGAAGGAGAAAAGCCTGCTACAGCAGAAAAAATGCCCAACACCGGTAAGCCTATGATTAAAACAAGAAATCTGTTCTTTCTTGTTATAAAATGGATTATAGAAAACAGGATAGAAACATGGAGTCCGGAAACTGCAATTACATGGCGGATGCCGGATTTTTGAAAGAATATATTTTCCCCAAAGCCGATATCCGATGCATCTCCGATCAGCAGTGCTTTAGCAAACGCCGCAGTGTCCCTGGGAAATATTTCTGCCATACGGCTGCAGATTCCTTTGCGCAAATAGGACGCAAAATATCTCCCCTGCGACGTTTCAGCATATTGCAAAACAGGTTGGTTTTGTCCGTAAGCCAGAAGGAATATGCCTTCGCCTTTATGATAAGTGGAAATTTCCAATCCGCCGGAGGGAGTATAGCGTAGTTTTGCCGTAATGCAAATACAATCTCCCGGCTTTATCTCATAATCTCCCTGGAAAAACAGTCGGGTTTTATACTTTTTACCGTTCAGATACATTTTGCCATCCACAGCAAGACCATAGTCCGTTGAAAAGCTGTAATCTGACGCTGTCACTTCCACAGGCATTGTTACACCGTCATAATTCTTCGCATCTGATAGCAAAACACGGTCATAGCCATAATAATACAACGTGCCAACGAAAAAACCGATGATCACCGCGATGATGATCGGATGTATTTTCTTTCGAAAACAAATCAAACCTAAAAATACAGCGCAAACCAAAAGAGTAAAAAGCCACAGCCACTGCCCTATAAACAGATAGGCACACAAGGCTGCCGCCGCAGAAAAGCCCAATGTGAACCACAGAAGTTTTCTCATCGTTTTCACCCTTTTCGAAACAAATCGCCGCCACACAGTGACGGCGTTTTGTTTATTGATCAGATCTTGGATGCTACAAAGTTATCAACCTGAGCCAAAGCATCGTCCAGCTTCAGAACATCCTTGCCGCCGCCCATAGCAGAATCGGGCTTACCGCCGCCGCTGCCACCGCAGGCTGTACATACCAGCTTTACCAGGTCACCGGCCTTGACGCCCTTGGCAATTGCTTCCTTGCCGCAAACAGCCAGGAAGGTAATCTTTCCGTCATTTACGGAGGACAAAACAGCAACCACATTGGGTGCTTTATCCCGCAGAGTATCACCCATCTGACGCAGCTTATTGGCATCTGCATCAGGCACAGTTGCGGTAAGAACCTTCAAGCCGCCTACATCGTGGGCCGCTACCAGGAAACGGTCTGCCTCACCGGCTGTTTCCTTTGCCTTGATGGATTCGATAGTCTTCTTCAGTGCTTTAATTTCCTCAACCTGGCCTTCCAGCTTTGCAGCCAGCTCGCCGGGCTTGGTCTTGAGAATTGCGCAGGCATCATATACTCTCTGCCGGGCAAGTTCCATTTCCTTCAGGCATTCCTTGCCGGTAATGGCCTCAATACGCCGCACACCGGATGCAACGGAGCCTTCACTCTCAATGCGGAAAGGACCAACCTTTGCCGTATTATCCAGATGGGTACCGCCGCAAAGCTCAATGGAGTAGCCGCCCATATTGACTACGCGGACTGTATCGCCGTATTTCTCGCTGAACAGCGCCATAGCACCCATAGCCTTGGCCTCTTCAATGGGCATTTCCTTTACAGAAATACCATAGCCCTCCAGCACTGCGCTCTGCACGATGCTGTCGATTTTTGCCACTTCCTCAGCGGTAACAGCAGAATAATGGGAGAAGTCAAAACGCAGGCGGTCCGGCTCTACCAGAGAACCAGCCTGGTGGACATGGTCGCCCAACACGCTCTTAAGTGCCTTCTGCAGCAGGTGGGTTGCGGAGTGAGCACGCATAATGGCCTTTCTTCTTTCCACATCGATGGATGCCAGCACCAGATCATCAACCTTCACTGTGCCGCTGATCATCTTACCGCTGTGGAGATATTTGCCGCCCTTATCCTTCTGCACATCGGTGACCTGGAAACGGCTGTCGCCAACCAAAATTACACCGTGGTCAGCAGCCTGGCCACCCATTTCCGCATAGAAGGGAGTCTTATCCAAAACAATGATGCCCTTTTCGCCGCCAGTGATAGAACCGGTGACTTCTTCGCCAACACAAACAGCAACAACCTTTGCCTCGCAGTTGAACACATCATAGCCGACAAAATCCGTAGCCGGGACATTGCCGCCGAAGTCAATACCTGCCCAACCCAGATCACCCAGAGCTTTACGGGCTTCACGGGCCTGATTTCTCTGCTGCTCACGGCATTCGGTATACTTTTCCATATCCACGGTCATACCCTGCTCTTCCAGCATTTCCACGGTCAGGTCAATGGGGAAACCATAGGTATCTGCCAGGAGGAATGCATCTGCGCCGGAGAATACCTTTTCACCGCTGCTCTTATGAGCTTCCAGCTTTTCGGAGAAGATCCGCATACCGGTATCAATGGTACGGGCAAAGTTCTCCTCTTCCGTCTTGACTACACGGATCACATGGTCTGCACGCTCACGCAGATATGTGTAGTGGCTTTCATTTTCCTTGATAACGGTGGAAACAACCTCATACAAGAAGGGCTTGTTTACACCCAACAGCTTGCCGTGACGTGCAGCGCGGCGGAGAAGCCGGCGCAGAACATAGCCACGGCCTTCATTGGTAGGCTGCACACCATCGGCAATCATAAAAGTAGATGCACGGATATGGTCAGTAATAACACGCAAGGAAACGTCGGTCTTAACGCTCTGACCGTAGGATGCGCCGGTGATGGCAGTGACATGGTTGGTGATATTCATAACCGTATCCACATCGAACAAGCTATTGACATCCTGGCAAACAACTGCCAGACGTTCCAGACCCATACCGGTATCAATATTCTTCTGGACCAGTTCTGTATAATTGCCGTTGCCGTCATTATCAAACTGGGAGAAAACGTTGTTCCAAACTTCCATATAACGGTCGCAATCGCAGCCTACGGTACAACCGGGCTTTCCGCAGCCGTATTTTTCGCCGCGGTCATAGTAGATCTCAGAGCAGGGACCGCAGGGACCGGAGCCGTGCTCCCAGAAGTTATCAGCCTTACCGAAACGGAAGATCTTCTCAGCAGGAACGCCGATCTGAGTATTCCAGATTTCGAATGCCTCTTCATCGTTTTCATAGATGGAAGGATACAGGCGGTCTGCCTCCAAACCAACAACTTTGGTCAAAAATTCCCAGCTCCAGGCAATGGCCTCTTCCTTGAAATAATCACCAAAGGAGAAGTTGCCCAGCATTTCAAAATAAGTGCCGTGGCGAGCTGTTTTACCGATGTTTTCAATATCACCGGTACGGATGCACTTTTGGCAAGTGCAGACCCGACGGCGGGGAGGCTCTACCTCGCCCTTAAAGTAGGGCTTCATAGGAGCCATACCGGAGTTGATCAGC
>JAZRLK010000110.1:0-48829 GCA_045646805.1 Faecousia sp. | reverse complement strand
CGGCCACCCGTTTCCGGGTGGCCGCTTTTCATAGTATCCGATTTTGCAAGCTGCGCCGAGAAAATATTACTCGTACGAGATGTATTTTGCGGTAAATCCAAGTTCGGCAAAATAATTGTTGAGCAAATTCTTGATTTCTTTTTCGGTAGCTTTCGCGATTTTGTGTGATTTTGGGTAATCCCAAGTTTCCATGATGTCGATTTCGGCTGTTTTCAGCTCTTCATTTAATTCAACCGAAAGCCAAAGACCGTATTCTTCCCATTTCAGATAAAGATAGCCATCTTCAAAAATGATATCCCTGTGCTTCATTTCCTCAAAGCGTTTTTCCCGCCTTTTATCATCTGACACGAATTCATTTTTCATCATCTTCCAAAAATCCCACAGGCTCTGCTCAGGGTCCATATCCTGGATGGGATCCAGCTTATCCGGCGAATCGGCAAAAGGAAACCTATTGTTAAACAAATATTTCCGAATAATTTTGATGCCCCGGTTCTTTACCGGATATTGAAATCCCGTATAGGGCATTGTCATACTGTCAAATGTACATATTCCCTTTTCTGCGTCTATCACACAGGGAAGCACCGCCGTGTCGAATCCGTCTCCACCGTTTTTGCAAACCACATCGAATAAACTGTTTCTCAATTTCTCATCTACCCGCTTTGCGTATATCACGATTACAGTCACACAGTTTAACGGGGCACTCTTTTGTGATTTGTCAAACAAAAGATGCTTCTTTTTTCCTTTTAATGCCCTTGCGTTTGCTGCGGCAGATTGGACGATCAATTGATATAGGTTTTTATCCAAAAAATCAATATGATATGTGGCAATTATCTTCTCAATGCCGCTTGAATAAATCGTTATGGGAGCATTGCTTTTATAGCGAAGCGATTCCGGGCGTGGAGAAATCGCTATAGATTCATAGCTTTTGCCAAAACGGGCAATTCTGCTCTCAAATTTTTGTATTGAAAAGGATTTCGGCAACGCAAAACATTTTCTGGCAGTATTGTAACAATGCACCATTGCTAACCCAATATCCATCGCCATCAGCAAAGCAAGGTTTCTAAAAAGATATATCAAAAGACCTGCTGCCAAACCTATGCTGACAATCACTTTGATTGCTTCGGGAACAAATTTCGAAGTCACCGCAATCACAATGGGCGCAATAAATCCGCCAAGAACCACTACATAAACAAGAATCCTGCATAACAAGGCATTTTTCAATTTTGGAAATTTCAAAAAACTCACCTCATTCCGATGAACTATTCTGTTTCCAGTATAACACCAAAACGCCATAATTTCAATTGTCATATCCTGATGACACTGAGTCGTGAGCAAATAGCGCACCCCAACATTTTCCCACCCGATTACTTTTTTAGTACCTTTGCAGAATTGACGCTGAATAATTGAAAGTTGGTTCTGCCTGTGATATAATCAAACTTGCCAGAGAGACGACACTCGGCACAACTTACTACGCAATATTTATTGCCGGAGGTATTGGTATGGAACAAATTGCTGAATTGTGTGATTATTTTGATATGATAGAATATTTCTGCAATGGACACAATGACACTGCTGTTGACATTATCCTTTATGATTGTAACGGCAACCAGGTCGAAAGAAAGACATTTAGTTGGTCCACCGGGTGTGACGAAGTGACTTCTGAAGGAATTTGGAAAAAGGCGGACGAGTTTGCACAGGGTTTGATGCAAACTGGGAAAACATTAAGATATAGAAAGTCAATATGATTTATTGAATCATATCGTTTATTCCAATATGTCGAACAATAAAAGCAGGGGCGTCCCCCTGCTTTCATTGTTGTATAAGAAAAAAGGTTTCCGCTTTGTCAGTTCCCACCGCATTGATCTCCATTTGGTACTGGGGGTATAACGAATAGGGCAAATACACGCACTCAGAAAAAACCTATGGAATTAAAGCCTCTTTTCATTGCTTCAATGACCATCTATTCCGGCTTATCCTTTCCGTCGGCATATGCGGAGTGAATATGTAAATTCTGTTTGTTATTCAAGGTGTTATCCTCCAGCAACCTGTATGCGTGTGGACCAGACACAACAGTTCGTCCCCATCTCCCATTTTGGCGTTTCCAATACTAAGGGAGCTCAAGGCATCACAATTTCGAATTGCTGCTCATCGGGCAGATCCACCACGGTGCAGTCATTGGCATAGGTACACTCCGGAAGGATGATCATAGCAGTCAGTTCATCCCGGTTTGCCGGCAGAGGGGCCAAGTGCCAGATAGCTGCATTCATTTTCACCAATGTATGCTTGGGCACCAAAAATGCCTTTGCCAAATGGGTAACTGGTGTGCCTGCAGAAGCCGGTGCTACATGGAGGATCATATCGTCATTCAGGGGCAGAATCATTTCCCATGTGGTGGTATGGTACTCCTGCTGGGTAATGATCATTTTCTCCGGTTTTTTGACCAAAATAGGAGAATAGCCAATCCGGTGGTTGCTGTCAGCCACCAGCCGGTCGGGGAAAAATTGATGAAGCTCTCCGCACAGGGCATAGCCCTCCGGCTGTTCCATTTTGTAAAACTGGCCAAAGGGGGCAAAACCTTCATGGGTAAGGGGTTGGATCTTAATTTGACGCATAATGCGCTCCTCCTCAGTCAAAATAGAAAATCTGTTTCATATGGGCATAGAACTCACTGTCCGGACGAATGCTGTACTTAACGAAACAAGGCTTTGTATGGCTCCACCATTGCTGGGTGTAAGGACAAAACTCCATTTTTGCCATATCTGCATCGTAATCTTCTCCGATATACTCAAAGCAGGCAAAAACTAAGTCTTCGTGACGAAAGATGGAATAGTTACGCATATTGCAATCGTGAATGGTCTTTAGCACCTCAGGCCAGGGGTTTGCATGCAGGCGTTCATATTCCTCGATTTTGTCAGGCTTCAGCCGTCCCAACTGTCCCATCATCACTTTGCTCATTGAATGACCTCTCGGAGCCACTCCAGGGTACAGGCAACCATATGCTTTCCTGTCTCTTCGCTGGCTTCTACGGCGCTTTGTGCAAACCACTCGGTGTTGCGTTCGCACCGTTTCAAATCGACCAATTCCGGGTATGTTCCCATCATCAGGCTGGTTTCCCATTTGCCTGCGTGGTCAAAGCCGCCGCACTTGATCTGTGCTTCAGCACCGATCAGGGGAATGACCTTGATATAGGAGAAGGGATCGTCCTCGCTGCCCATATCCTCATAGTAGGTGGCGTAGGCATCGCTGCCCCACCAGCCTTTACCCAGCTTTTGCTCCATATACTCCATGGTGACCTTCTTGGCCGCCTTGTGGCAGGCAATGGTCATAGGCATCAGGCCTGCACCCTCGGTCTGATGATGGGGTACAAGATAAATATTCTTATGACCGGCATCAATCATAGACTTGAGAATGTAGTACAGATAATTCACATAGGCATCCTCGTCCACATGGAAATGGCTGGGCTTGGGTTCGCAGACTGCGTAAGATGCCACGCCGTACCAGATGGGCGGACAAACCACGATTTCCTTTTCCTTTTCCAATTCACGCAGACAGCCGGTAACAACCAGGGTGTCCGTGCCGCAGGATGCGTGACGAGCGTGGTATTCCAATGTGCCAATGGGAATGATAAAGGGCACTTTCCGATCCACCGCGCTTTGAATTTCATCATAAAACATTTCGATCAGTTGCATAATAACACTCCTTTTGAAAATCCCCGCAGGACACCTGCGGGGATTATGTATTTCAATTAGAACAGCAGTTCGGGGCAAACCTCGGGGATTTCCGGGCTGAGCATCTCGAAGCCATTCTCCTTAACGGCAATACCCTTCTCCCAACGGACACCGAAGGTATCGGCAGAGATATAAGTATCCACCTGGTAGCACATATTCTCCTTCAGATAGTACTGGGAGGAAGTCTCACACCAAGGTGCTTCCACCTCGATGATACCAGTGCCATGGAGAGGGCCATAGACATAGTTCTTCTCGTAGCCGTTGTCCACATAGTACTTGTAGAAACCCTTGGCGATATCCGCTGCCCAAACACCGGCCTTAACCTGCTTTTCGCTCCAGCTATGAGCCTCACGGCAGAACTGCACGATGTCACGACGCTGGCCTTCCAGCTTGCCCAGGCAAATGGGGTAACCGATGGCGGCGGAGTAGCCGTCGATTTTAGCGGACAGGTTCAGTTGAACGATATCGCCCTTCTGGAATTCACGGTAAGAAGAACGGGAGATTGCGTGACGGGTAGAAGCCTCGGAGAACACATACATAGGCAGACCTTCATATTCTGCGCCGTTCTCATAAACAGCCTTCTGGGCAACGCCGACCATCTGCAGCTCGGTCATACCGGGGTGGATTGCCTTGATGACTTCTTCGGTTGCGATGTTGGCAATGCGGTAGCCTTCCCGCAGGCAGGCCAGCTCATTTTCACTCTTAACAGAGCGCAGTTCCACCATAACCTTACCGGCATCCACGATCTCAGCTTCGGGAAATGCATCCCGGATGGCGTTGAAAATGGTGACGGAGGTATCCAGGAAGGATGCCACGCCGATGCGGATCTTCTTGCCGGTGACGCCGATGGCCTTAAATACATCGTCGAAGGTATCGGGCTTCAGCTCGGGGTATGCAGGGTCTGCGCCCTCACGATAGGCAGTCAGAACGAAGGTTCTGTCCAGCTTATTCCGGTCAGCACCGAAGATAGCGGATTCCGGGCCTACCATCAAAGCAGCCTCGCCATTGGCGGCGATGGCCACACCGCTGCGCTCAAACAGCGGCCAGAAGCCGGAGAAATAACGGGGGTTGGCGTAGTCTGCTTCGTTACCGTTGACGATCAGAACATCCAGACCCTCACGAACCAGGATCGCCGCTGCCCGCTTAACTCTTTCCTTATACTCATAATCGGGAATACAAATTCTTGCCATTTTCTTATCCTCCTATGTTTTACACATCTATTATTCACAATATCCGGGGGTGGTATAGAAATTCACGACCCGGGGTTCTGCTCTGCCGTACTGCGCCACAACCGGCACATCGCTTTCCAGCATAATGGCATACTGCTCGCCCTCTACCGCAGTATAAGAACCAAAGTCCTCTGCTTTATTGCTCCGCAAACAGCGCACACGCATTGCTGCAACCTCCGTCATAAAGCTGACAGGGTCTTTGTCGGTATAGATCAGTGTGATCTTAATTTTTGCGTTCTGCTCGCTCACATTTGTAATGATAATGGATTCGTGACCGGGGATCTCATTTTCTCCCACGGGGGGCAATTCCCCATCGGGGAAAACCCAGATCTTCTTGCCAACAGCCATATTTACTCCTTATGCCAGCCCTGCAAGGGATGGATTAAAAAATATTTTCTTCAGGTTAAATTTACCTATTTCTATTATAATAGAATCCCCCCTGTTTTCAAGTATAATGATTTTTTTAAATTGTGTAATTATTATAGATTTGTTTATAATTTTCAAAGTAAAAGCCGCCCTGCGCAATTACGCAGGGCGGAATTTATCATTCAGCTTTCTTGCCGCGCTTAATCATCACAACAGCAACTACTACAATAGCAGCGGCTGCCACGAGCATTGCAACAGCGATCCAGATGACCGGGTCAACTTCCATGCCCTGACCACCCTTGTTGTTTCCAGCCTTGTCCGTATCGGTACCGGCGGCTCCGCCATCCAACAGGGGCAATCTCTGGGTTTTGGTTGCCTTGCAAACGATACAGGTATATGTTTCTTCACCCAAAGCATCCTGGGTGGGCTCCTTTGTTACAACGCCGTCGCCCCAAGTGTGCTCTGCTTCTTTCGTTTCTCCACATTCTGCAAAGGTACAAACACTTGTGTGGTTGTATTCGTTAGTGGAATTCCACTCCTCAAAGGTATGCTCATGGGACGGCACGGGAGCGGGTTCGCAAATGATGATCTCATCCACATAGTATGTGGGAGGATTATCTTTGCTGCCCACATCGCCAACGATCTTCATAGAAACGGAAACCTGCAGCCGCTTACCCATCATAGCTGTGATCTGCTCCGCAGTGAAGCGAGTCTGCAGACCCCAGCAGTCAAACATATACATATAGATGTCAGCCTGGTAGGGAACCAATCTTACATCTCTGAACGTGTAGGTCACATACTTGCCGGCAGCGGCATTGGCCTGCAGTTCTTCCAGAGAGATCCGGCCTACCATTTCGCTGTTGGCGCCGTCATAGGTCTGCAAGCTGACAGACAAGCCGTCTACACGAATCATAGCATTGACCAAACCGGCATCACCGGTGGTAGAGCGCTCTTCATAGCTGAGCTTTGCGGCTCTGCCATGGGGAGAATCGGGATCATCCACTACACTATCACAGATATTGGCATCAGAATAAGGAAGCTTGAAATCATCAGCATGGAAAACATAGCGCAGGCCTTCTTCTTCCGTAACTTCAGTTGCAGACACACAGATCATCAGTGACAGCAACATAACTACAGCGCACAGCATACATAAAACTTTTTTCATAAATGTCTTCCCTTCTTTTTATGCTTAGAAATTTGGAATTTCAAATTGGCGGCTTACTTTTTACGCTTTTTAATGATATAGATGATGAAGATGATAATTGCCAGATCAGACAAACCGATGGCGATTGCCCAGGTCAGAATTCCGCTGCCATTGGGGATTTCGCCGTTATCTACCCCGGCTGCCAACTTATCAATGACCTGCGACTTTGTGCCGCCGCAAGCGGTACAGGTATAGCGAATCTGGCCCATATGCTCTGTGGTGGCTTCTGTGATCACTTCACCGTCATCCCACATATGGTACTCAGTCAGCTCTTCACCGCATTCGGTACAGGTGCAGGTGTGCTTCTTGTCGTCCAGGGGAGTATAGTTATCGCAGGTATGGGTGTGGTCAACCTTCTGCACCGTCTCGGTAAAGGCAATATAGGCAACGTAGTAGACAGGAGGATTTGCGGTATCTGCACCGGTCACATCGCCCTCTACCTTCATAGATACGGTCACATCCACCTTCTTATCCTGCAGGGCTTCCTTCTGAGCGTTGCTAAAGCGAGCCTGCAAGCCCCAGCAGTTGAACATATAGACAAAGTCTGCGCTGGCGGCATCCACATTTTTAAAGGTGTACAGGGCATATCCGCCGGCAGCAGCATTCTGCTGGAGCTCCTGGGAGGTGATTTCACCCAACAGGATCTCGTCCTTGCCGTTGTAGGTGTACAGACCCAGAACCTGTTCGTCTGTGCGGATTACTGCGTTTTTCAAACCTGCATCGCCGGTAGCAGCACGGAGCGCATAGCTGAACATAGCAGCTTTGCCAAAAGCAGCATCGGGATCTTTTACCAAACGGTCACAGCCGAAGGGTGCAGCGGAATAAGGCAGGGTGATGTCTTCAGCTGCCAGGAATACGCAAATTGCCTTACCTGCCTCGGACTCGGCATCAGGACCTATGCTGGTTCTGCCGCAGCCGGTACAGGAGAACTTCTTCAGGCCCTCAATGGTGCCTTCAATGGCAACGCCGTTGTTCCATCTGTGAGGTGCATCCCAGGAAGCACCGCAGATGGCGCAGGTGAAGTTGTGGTTGTTCTCATCCACATCGGTAAAGCTGCAGTCTTCGTGACTGCACTTCTTGCCGGAGGCCTCTGCAATCTCAATGTAGTCAATATAGTAACAGGGGGGATTATAGGGGTTGGTCACATCGCCGGTGACCTTCATAGATACGGTGATATCCACGCGCTTACCGCGCAGGGCTTCCAGTTCGTTGGTTTCGAAACGGTACTGCACGCCCCAGCAGTCGAACATATACATAAAGACATCGCCCTCGGCGGGAACCAGCGGAATATTCCAGAAGCCGTATTCCACATACTTGCCTGTCTTGGCGTTTTTCACCATCTGCTTGGCGGTAATTCTGCCGTGCAGGATGTTGTCAGTGCCATTGTTGGTATACAGGCCAAGAGACAGTCCGTCGGTACGGATCAAGGAGTTGAGCAGGCCCTGATCGCCAACAGCAGCACGCTCTTCATAGCTGATTCTCAATGCATTGCCGTACTTGGCATCGGCATCCGTCACCACATTGTCGCAGCCATAAGCGGAGGTGTAGGGTGTTTTGAAGTCGTAGGGCTTGATGGTCATAGGCAGCAGGCTTTCTTCTTCGCCCAGTGCCTTGCCGCACAGCGTACAGGCAGTACCATCCTCGTTGGCGTACTCCAGACAGGAGGTTGCCAGAGCGACCCGGTCAACAGAAACAGCGTACAGACCGTTTTCTGCAGGGCCGGTAACCTTCATAGAAATGTAAACATCCATGTTCTTGCCGGCATAAGGAGCAAAGTCCTTACAGAACTGGGCGCTGTTAAGCTGCCAGTTGGACATAATATAGAACACATTACCCTCGGTGGTAGCCTCAGGAACTTTATAGCTGAACTTATAGGTATGATAGCCGCTGTTGAGCATCAGATCGCCCAAGTTCAGGCTGCCGATTTTCAACTCTTCCGCACCGTCAGCCAGACCGCTATCTACATCATAACGGTTGATAGAAATGGAGGGATGGTCTGTCAGCTTTGCCTGCGCATAGCAAACAGCCTTGCCGCCAAATGCCTCGTCATCGTCCACATAGGATGTCTCTACATCCGCCTGGGTAGCAAAATGGGAATAATCTCTCACGCTCACAATATGTACATCGGTGAACGGATCGTTGGGATCCTGCTTGTTGAGGATCTGAGTTTTGGTGCCGTTACAAACAGTACAGGTGTAGATCTTTTCGCCTTCGGCATCCACTGTGGGTGCTACCGTGATTACACCGTCATCCCAGGTGTGAACAGCTTTGATAACCTCACCGCAGCCGGTGCAGATGCTGGAGTGTTCGTTTTCATCAACATAGGTATACCCGGTGCAGGAGTGGGTATGGGTCTCACCTGCTGCAACAAAGCTGATGCAGTCGATGTAATAGACAGGCAAATTGGTGGTATCCGCGCCGGTCACATCGCCGGTAGCCTTCAAAGAGATGCTCATATCCACCTTTTTGCCCTGCAGGAAATCCTGATGCGCCTTGGTGAAGTTGATGCGAACAGTCCAGTCAAAGGTGTACATAAAGGTCATACCGGACAGATCCAGGTCGCTGAATGTGTAGGTCACATACTTGCCGGCAGCGGCATTGGCCTGGAACTGCTCGTCAGTAATAGCGCCTACCATATTGTGTACAACGCTGTCGCTGGCGTAAACAGGCAAAGTTTTTCCGCCATAGTAGAACATCATGTTGTACAGCCAGCTGTCGTTTGCGCGGATTTCTGCGCTCAACATAATAGCCTTGCCATACTCAGAATCGGAATCTTCCACTACGGAATCATAATCAGCCATAGGCAGCGTAATATCGTTGGCCAGGAAGGTAAGCTCTGTGATCTCTTCCTTGGGCTCCAAAGCTGCACCGCACTGCGTGCAGGCAGTGCCGTCTTCGTTGGCATTGTCCTCACAAACGCTTGCCAGAGCCACACGATCAACGGATACGCTGTAGTAGCCGTCAGCAGCAGGTCCTTCTACCTTCATGGAAAGATAAATTTCCACAGTCTTTCCGGCATAAGCATAAAGATCCTTGCTAAGCTTGGAGCTGTTAAGCTGCCAGTTGGGGATCAGATAGATAACGCCGCCATCTGTTACATCTTCCGGTACCTCATAGGTAAACTTGTAAACCTGATAGCCCTGATTGATCTTCAGATCTGCTTTGAACAGATTGCCAATACCGTTATCCGGACCGTAATAGTGGTGAAGTGTAACGAAGGTCATACCATTCAATGCCTTGTTATCGTCCAGGTTTGAACGGCTAAAGCAGACCGCTTTGCCGTTATAGGCTTCAGCATCGTCTACATAGTTGGTGCCTTCGTTGGCATCATACGCAAAGTCAGAATAAACTCTCTCAGAGATCAGATGGGCACTGGGAATGGCATCAATCTCGTTTGGTGTTGTTGCCTGAGCACCGGGCACGATCATGGCCGCCAGAGACAGCACCATAACCACTGCGCACAGCATACTCAGCACACGTTTTTCAATATGCTTCATTGTTATCCTCCTCTTATTCTAGCATTCTTTGTTCCACAGATACAACAACGCATAGCATTACAGATTCATTTTACACAATCACACTATGTAAATATAGTCAAATAATTTTCAAAAATCTACAGTAATTATAGTTGTTTTGCCACAGCAAAAGACAAACCATATTTGTCTGTATGCACAACAACCTTTTTTCCTTTGTTAAATCGGAATTAATATTGCTAACGCTCATAAATTCAATGCTGAATTCTAAATGCTAAATGCTAAATGAATGTGTCGCCAAAGGCGACTATTTAAAATCATTTTCGAAGAAAATACCATAATTTGGCATTCTGCATTCTGCATTTTGCATTTGCTTGTTTATCGGGCGTTAGCACGATAAATAATCATTTGCCGTTGAAAAGGGAGGGGCAACGCCCCTCCCTTTCTATAGAATTTTTAAACGGATCTTTTTCGGTTCTCAGCTAAACAGGTATTCTTCAGCAGCCTGATAGTAGCCGTACAAAGCCTGCACCAGATCTGCGCTCGCACCGCCCTTGGCATACATACGGATGATGTAGTCCATAGGCGCATAAACGACGGTCAGTCCGTCAACTGCAACGGTGATGCCATCATCCAGATCCCAGGGACAAATGTCTGCCACTTCGACGTAGTACAGATCGCCCTTAGCTTCCGGAGTTACAGTCTCGCCGTTTACAGTGAAGGTCTTGCCGGTCACATCGCCGGAGAAGTAAATTCTGGCAGCGATCATGTTCCGGTAAACCAGAGAAGAACCATAGTACTCCACGCCATTGGCAGAGCCGGTAACGCTGTACATACCGCCCTCAGTGGGAACAGCAAGAGCATTCACTTCAATACCCTTGTCGGCCAGGTTCTCTTCTGCGTCATTGTAATCGAAGTAGATCTGGGAAGCTGCGCCGTAGGCCAGCATATACTTCACCAGATTCTTGGTAGCCTCGTTATAATCTCCATTGAGGATAACATCAGCATAACCGCGGACAGAGTAGTCCTTGGAAATGGCCTCACCGTTCTTGTTCAGAGTAACAGTGATAGCATCGCTCATCTGAGCAGCAGCCACTTCCACGATCAGAATATACTGCTCGCCAACTTTCAGACCAGCAACATTCTTGGTGGTGGTTTCGCCGTTTACGGTCACATCCACAGTTGCGGCGGCAGCCTCTTCGGCAGTCACGTTCAGAACAAACTTCAGGGAGATGTTGCCGTCCAGCTCCAGATTCCAGCCTGTTGCGGGCTTCTGGATCACTGCGGTTCTGGTGTAGCCGCAGCCGGAGCAGGTGAAGGTGATCATATCGCCGTTTTCAACACCTTCATCAAAGGTGTGTTCCTCAGTGGACAGAATCTCGCCGCACAGATAGCACTCAGTGCCGTGGAGCGCATCGCTGATCAGGCCAACGCCGGTCTTGCCGTGTTCGCAGGTCTCATCCACATGACCGGAGATGGTCACCTTGTCGATGTAGTAGCTGGGAGGATTGCTGGGATCGCTGACATTGCCCTCAACCTTCATAGAAAGGCTGATATCCACATTTTTGCCTGCAAGCTCAGCTATCTGGGCTTCAGTCAGCTTCACCTGGAAGCCCCAGCAATTGAACAGATAGATGAAGAAGCTATCGTTGGTGGGAACAGGAACCACATTCCGGAAGGTGTAGGTTACGTAGCCCTTGCCGGAATTCTCATTCAGTCTGCCAATGGAGATGGAGCCGATATCTACATAGGTTTCGGGATTTGCAAGGTAGGACTTCATATCCAGAGTCTCGGTGCTGACGCGGAGCATAGAATTCATCAAACCTGCATCGCCCGTTGCAACACGGTCAGCATAGCTGAACTTAGCAGCCTTGCCGTAAGCAGAATCAGCATCGGTTACGATCTTATCACAGCCCATACTTGCATAAGGCACAGTAAAGTCATTTGCTAAGAAGGTATAGCTGATACGCTTGCCGCATTCGGAGCAAACACCGCTTTCGTTGTAGCTGCAAGGGGTTGCCAGGGCAACACGGTCAACAGATACGCTGTAGTAGCCGTCAGCAGCAGGTCCGGCGACCTTCATGGAAACATAAATATCTACAGTCTTGCCGCGGTATGCATACAGATCCTTACTGAGCTGGGAGCTATTAAGCTGCCAGTTGGGGATCAGATAGATAACGCCGCTATCTGTTGCATCTGCCGGTACCTCATAGGTAAACTTGTAAATCTGATAGCCCTGATTAATCTTCAAATCCGCTTTAAACAGATTGCCAATACCATTGTCCGGCCCGTAATAGTGGTGAAGTGTAACGAAGGTCATACCATTCAATGCACTGTTCTCGTCCAGGTTTGAACGGCTAAAGCAGACAGCCTTACCGCCAAATGCTTCAGCATCATCTACATAATCGGTGCCTTCTGCAGGAGCGGAAGCAAAATATGTGTAATCTCTTACATTGCCCAGATGCTCACTGGGAATCTGAGCCAGCAGTGCATCGGTCTTTCCGCACACGTCACAAACGCCATTGATCGTTTCGCAGACGGTTGCCAGGGTAACGCGGTCAATGTAGTATGCGTAATCTGCACCGGAAGCTTTCTCTACCTTCATAGAAATATATACTTCAATGGTCTGACCTGCATAAGGTACAAAAGCATCGGACAATGCAGGGCTCTGGAACTGCCAGTTGGACATAATGAATACAAATCCACCCGCTGCAGCAGTCTCAGGAACCGTATATGTGAACTTATGGACCTGATAACCCTTGCCAACCAACAAGTCGGGAGCTAAGGTTCCGATCTTGGATTCTGCACCCTGATAGCGGGTAATAGAAATGCCGTGCTCATCGTCAAGATGGCGGACGGCCTTTCCGCCGTAAGCATCGTCATCATCCACATAGCTTGTAAGCTGGTCAGCTTTTTCAGGGAAAACGGTGTAATCCGCGTTGAAAAGCGCATGAGCCTCGGAAACGCCTCCAACTGGATCTATCGTTTTTGAGACGAAGCTGATGTAATCGATGTAGATAGCAGGGGGATTGGCTGTGTCGGCACCAGTCACATCACCGGTAGCCTTCATCGATACAACCATATCCACACTCTTACCCTGGAACCAGCTCTGCTGCTCCTCAGTAAAGTTGATGCGAACAGTCCAGTCAAAGGTATACATAAAGGTTGCACCGGACAGATCCAGGTTACCAAATGTGTAGGCCACATATTGACCGTTTGCAGCATTTTGCTGAATCTGCACATCGGTCAGACTGCCCAGCAGAACATCAGTACCGTTGTTGGCATAGATGGGCAATGTCTTACCGCTGCCCGCGGGAAAGAACAACATAGGATACAGCCAGCCATCTCCTTCGCGCTTTTCGGCGCTCAACTTAATGGCTCTGCCGTACTGGGAATCAGCATCATCCACCCACTCATCCGTGGGTTGCATAGGCAATGTAATGTCATCAGCCTTAAAAATCAGGCTTTCTTCAGCAGCTGATGCACCGGGAACGATCATTGCCATCAAAGACAGCAGCATCGCCAAGGTGCACAGCATGCTCAGTGCGCGTTTTCCAAAATATCTCATAATTTTCCTCCTTTTGTTTTGTGCGAATTGTTTCATAGATATGCCTCCGCATAACTCTACCTTGTTATTTTACACAAGATACCTCCGTAAATATAGTTAAATAATTTTCGAAATTATGTACTAATTATAGTTATTTTTTACAATTTCGGTGATTGGTATATCCCTCTCAAAAAGAGGGCCCAAGAGATGGTGCATCATTCGATGGCGCTATAAACAGGAATTTGTATCGCTAATGCTCATAAAGTTAATGCTAAATGCTGAATAAATGTGTCGCCAGAGGCGACTATTTAAAATCATTTTCGAAGAAAATACCTCAATTCAGCATTCTGCATTTTGCATTTGATTGTTTATCGGGCGTTAGCACGATAAACAATCATTTGCTGCTGAAAAAGGAGGGGCAATGCCCCTCCCTAATCGTATTGTATTGAATTATGCAACGTAAGCATCTGCAGCCAGGTAGTAGCCGTACAGAGCCTGCACCAGCGCTGCCACATTGCCGCCCTTGGCATACATACGGATGATGTAGTCCATAGCAGAGTAGGTTACGGTCAGGCCGTCTACCGCTACGGTGATACCGCCAGCCAGATCCTGCGGGTAAATATTTGCAACTTCAATGTAGTGCAGATCACCGTTAGTTTCCGGAGCTACGGTCTCGCCGTTTACAGTAAAGGTCTTGCCAGTCACATCGCCGGTGAAGTAGATTCTCACAGCGATCTTATTCCGGTAAACCAGAGTAGCACCGTAGTACTTCACACCCTTGGCAGAGCCGGTAACGCTGTACACGCCGCCCTCAGCGGGAACGGCGGCCGGAGTCACTTCAATGCCCTTGTCGGCCAGGTTCTCTTCTGCGTCATTGTAACCGAAGTAGGTCTGGGAAGCTGCGCCGTAAGATAGCATATACTTCACCAGATTCTTGGTTTCCTCGGTATAATCACCGTTGAGAATCTTGTCAGCATAACCGCGGACAGAGTAATCCTTGGTAAGGGTTTCGCCGCCCTTATGCAAGGTAATGGTAACATTGTCCGCCATCTGTGCTGCTGCCAGCTCCACAGGCAGAACATACTTGCCATCTACCAGCAGGTCTGCCACATTCTTTGTGGTGGTTTCACCGGCAACGGTCACATCCACAGTTGCAGCTGCAGCTTCCTCGGCGGTGACATTGAGGTTGAAGTTCATTCCGATATTGCCGTCGAGCACCAGATTCCAGCTCAGTACAGGCGTGGGAACCAGCATCTTGCCGCATATGGTGCAGAAGCAGCCATCATCGCTGACATAATCCTCGCAGTGGGTTTCCAGCGCAACACGGTCTACAGAAACGGCGTACAGGCCATTGGTGTCGGGTCCTTCCACCTTCATAGAAATGTATACTTCCACAGTCTTGCCGGCATAAGGAGCAAAATCCTTGGCAAACTGGGCGCTGTTAAGCTGCCAGTTGGACATAATGTAGAATGTATTGCCTGCTGTGGTTTGCACGGGAACATCGTAGGTGAACTTATAGATCTGGTAGCCCTGGTTTACTTTTAACTCACTCAGAGTCAGTTCACCAATCTTCAATTCCGGAGCACCGTCGCCCAATCCGCTGGCCACATCATAACGATTGATAGATATTTTGGGATCTGTGGTAAGATTTGCTCTTGTGAAGCACACAGCCTTGCCGCCGTATGCCTCCTCATCGGTAACATAGGTGGTTCCTTCGTTGGCATCGAAGGCAAAATAGCTGCTATCCCGCATACTTACCAGATGCCCGTCCGGAATACGGTCGATCTCGTCCAGCTCCGAGGGGGTGAAGGTGATACAGTCAATATAGTAGACAGGGGGATTTGCGGCATCCGTACCGGTCACATCGCCCTCTACTCTCAGGGACACGGCCATATCCACCGGTCTGTCCTTCAGGAAGTTCTTCTGTGCGGCGGTGAATCTGGTTCTGAGGGATTCGCTGAACATATAAACGAAGTTTACATCGCTCAGATTCAGCTTTTTGAATTCGTAGGTTACATACTTACCGCCTGCGGCATTGGCCTGAAGCTGTGCGCCGGTGAACTGTCCTACCTGAACATCGCTCACACCATCTGCTCTGGTATACATCCGCTTTTCTCCCTCTGCGGAGCAAAGCACCTCATTATACAGACCTGCATCGCCGGTGGCAAGACGCTCAGCATAGCTGAATCTCGCGGCCTTACCATATGCAGAAGCACCATCCTCCACAACGGAGTCACAGATGCCGGCTTTGTAATAAGCAAGCTCAAAATCATCAGCCCGGAAGGTCAGGGACATTGCCTTGCCGCACTGGGAGCAAAGACCGTCTTCGCCAATATAGTCGTCGCAGACGGTTGCCAGAACAACGCGGTCAACGAAAACGCTGTACAGGTTGTCGGTGGTATTTTTTGCAACCTTAATGGATACATAGATCTCCACATTCTTACCGGCGTAAGCGTACAGATCCTTGCACAGCTGTGCGCTGTTAAGCTGCCAGTTGGGCATAATATAAACAACGCCGTTTTCTGTTGCATTGGCAGGAACTGTATAAGTGAACTTGTAGATATGATAGCCCTGACCAACATTCAGATCATCCTTAAACAAGTTGCCAATGCCCACATCAGAGCCGGTGGCGCTTTCGTAACGGTGAAGCGTGACAAAATCGCCGTTATCCAAATTGGCCTGGCTGTAGCAGGCAGCTTTGCCGCCGTAGGCTTCGGCATCATCTACATAAGCAGTCATACCTTCTTGGGTGGCAAAGTGAGAATAATCTCTGTCTGCAATCAGGTGACCGCTGGAGATGGAATCAATAGGGGATACGGGTTTTTCCAGCTTTTCAATGGATTCGGTTTGTGTTTCGCCGCAGGCGGTACAGGTGTAGGTCTTTACGCCCTGTGCCTCATAGGTGGGCTCTTTGGTAACAACACCATCATCCCAGCTATGCTCGCCGGTAATCACATCGCCGCAGGTGTTACACACAACTCTGCACCCATCGCTGTAGGCAGAAGGTGCGGATACATAATTGTGCGTAAGCTGATTGGGATTGGGGACAACAATCACCCGATCAATGTAGTACTGACCCTTAAAGTAGGTACTGGAGGACAGGCTGCCGTTGGCCTTTACGGACAGATAGATTTTCACGGTCTGTCCGACCAGCAGGTTCAGATCCCGCTTCATATCGGGAATCTGCAGACCCCAATCGTCAAAAAGGTAAACATAGTCAGTGGGATCGCTACCCATCTGGGGTACAGTCCAATCGATGGAATAGAGCTTATAACCACTGTTGCGGGTAAGATTTTTTGCAGAGATGGAGCCGATTGTTCTAAGATCATTGCTTGTCGTTCCGCTAGGATCGTAGGCATTAATAACAATCGCTTTCATCATTGCTCTTTGTGTGCTGTTCAGGGTGGACATACCGCTGGTATCCAAGCAGTAAGCTTTGCCAACAAGAGATTCGCTGTCAGCCACAATATTATTGGTATTCACAGCGCGGAAATCTTCAAAGGTGTAATCCAGGATGTGTTCTCTGTCCGCATTGCTAAACTCAGAAGGAAGCGCATACTGGGCTTCACCGTATTTATTCTCGTAGTAGCTGTAGAATTTGGGATAGTCCGGATCATAAATGCCACGCAGTGCGATCTGCTCTGTCATAGTCTGATAGATCCGCTTGCCCACTTCCCGCTGAGTGAAGGACAGTGTCAGGCCCGCATTGGAGGCCTGTTTTTTCCAAGTTACGAAGTTTTCGTGGATCACACGGTCAAAGCCGCTTCTGGCTGCCCGAATTCTGCGCTGCAGGGTAGCATTGTTACCGGCTGCGGCAACTGCCTTTTCAAAATAATCATAACCGGCAATAATGTCCTGTACCGTGAGCCACTCAGCGCCGATAATATTGGTGCTGAAGGTGACATTGACATTGGAGGCTTCGGCCTTTCCATGCATCAGGTACAAGTAGTCCCGGATATGCTTGCCGGCGGCCTCACCGTAGTAACCATAGATAAATTCATCCATCAGGGCGGTGTATTCTGCGCCGCTCACAGGATTTTCCATCAGCTTGGCACCCAGCCACAGCTTCATATCCCAGAAATCGGCATTGATGCACTGCTCCTGCTCTATGAACCAGCCGTTTACGCCCATGGACTGCAATGTGGTGATATCATCACCGTAATTGAACATAGACGGCAAAACACCGTTGTTCTGATAAACCACTGCATACTGCCAATAGTACACCCTGTTAGGGGCAATACTGATCCATGTCTGCAGCTTGCTCATGGTATCGGCATTGTTTGCGTGGTCCAGGCCGTGGAGTATATCCACATAGTTATCCGCAAAGCGAAGCATCACATTGGATACGGGGGTTACGCCGCCCTTGGGCGGATCAATATACGCCCAGTAGACCAGCATTTCCACCTTTGCCTTGGTATAGCCGGCAGCCGTTACGGCATCGGCCATTTTGTTAACAAAGCGGAGCACATAGCCGGACATACCGTAGGTATTGATCTCATTTATACAGTTTGTACACTGACAGAAATTCTCGTTGTCATTGGGAGAGATGGAATAGATTCCATCAGGATCGTCCGGCACATGGCTGACCAGTCTGGCGGCATATTCTTCGATCAGACCGGAATTGGTCAGACACAGCTGGCCGTCACCGTTTCTATTGCCATTGACCAGGGAGAACCATTCCGGATGGGCGGCAAAATCATTGGGGCCGAAAACGCGGTTGAAGGTATGGACATGGGCAGGCCAGCCATATGTTTCCTCGCCGCCGTAATTGGCAGAAATGCTGGTATGGCTGCCGTTCATACGGTTACGGACATTGAACTTTTCATTCAGGCCCGTTTCCAGTCCCATAAAAACTTCCCGGTATTCCATGGCAGGTACGCCGCTGGCAGAATAGTTTGACGGAACGATGGCATTGCCCTTAGGAACATCCTCTTCCCACGGGTTCCACCAGCGTACACCCAGCACATCCTCCAAAAGGTGGTAGACGGCATACAACGGGCCTCTGGTGGGTGCGCCAACCAGGATCAGATGGCTGCCCTTGACCTGGATCGCCCATGCCTCGCCGTTCACATCACCAGCGGTGGGGTAGGTTACTTTCAAATTTTTCGCTCTGGTAGTGGCGCCGATAAAGATCGATCCGCCGCTCTGCTGTCCCTCGGTTTTGATAGCAGGCCGCGTACCTGTAATCTGATACAGGTAATTCTGCAGCTCGGTTGCCGCAGTGTTCTCCACAGCTGTGGCATTCTGGGGCACCACGATCTGCATTGCAGAAAGATCCAGTCCCTCCGTAGCTGCTTCTGCCTTTAAGGGCAGCTCTGCCACAGGGATCATGGGAAGCATCATCACGATCACGCACAGTAAACTCAAAATGCGTTTCCCGATATTTTTCATGGTCATTCTCCTTTTTCACAGTGGATTGGCGTATTTTTTACAATACACTATTATTTTACATAATAAATATTGCCGTGAATAGTCAAATAATTTTCATTTTGCACAAAAATTTGTAGACATCTTTTCTTGCATCCGCGTTCTTGCAAAAATACTTAGTTTATGATTTTGACGGTTTTTTCGCAGCCACCAAGAGCAAACATGCTGCTGCCGCCAGCAGCACCGTGGTGGACACAAGCAGGAACACCATTTCCCAGTTATTAGTACGAGGCTGTTCGGCGTGCTCATCCGTGCTGACCGTCTTTGTGATACCGCAGCCGGTACAGGTGAGCAGCTTTTCTCCTTTTTCTGACGCAGTGGGTTTTTTGGTGATCACACCGCTGTCCCAGCTGTGGACATTATCCAGCACATCGCCGCAGATAGTACAGACCGCCTTGCAGCCACCGCCGGGGTAAGCCGCATAACGATGATCCTGATTTTCCTCCGAAGGCACGATCAGAATCCGGTCAATGTAATACACAGGCAGATTTTCCGGATCACTTCCGTCTATCACGCCCTCTACCTTCATAGAGATGCAAATTTTCACTCTCTGCCCTACCATATCCTGCAGCTCCGCCGCCATAAAGGGATTCTGTACACCCCAGTCGCCGAGCATATAAATATATGCGTCGTTGCCCATAGCAGGTACTGTCCAGGAAAGACTGTAAATATGGTAGCCATCATTGGCCTTGATTATATTGGCCGGAATTTCACCGATGGCATAATCCAGCGAGCCTCCCAGGCCGGTAGGATCGTAGGCAGCAACCGGGATTCTGCCATCCGGGCCCATAATCAGTGCGCCGGAACCTGCTGCCATACGGGTTTTGGCATCGCAGCAAATGGCCTGTCCGGTCATAGACTGATCATCCGCTACCACCTTGTAGTCATAGGCAAGACGAAAATCTTCTGCGATATAATCGAGCATATGATCCTGCGCCATACCGTCAAATTCCGCCGGCAGCTGCATCTGCTGGCTTCCGTAGCGGCGCTTATAACTATTGAAAAATCTGGGGTAATCCGGGTCGTAAGCTCCCCGGACAGCTATACGCTCGCTCATAGAAAGGTAGATCCGCTCCCCCAGCTCCCGCTTGGTAAAAGGCAGGGTCAGGCCTTCCTCCTCCGCCCGGTTTTTCCAGGAGCCGAAGTTTTCAAAGAGCACACGGTCCAAACCGCATCTTGCTGCACGCAGGCGGCGCAGCAAAGTGCCGTTTTCACCCGCTGCTGCGAAAGCTTTTTCAAAATACTCGTTACCCGCCAGAATATCCTGCACACTCAGCCACTCTGCTCCGATAATCACCGAGCCAAAAGTCTGCTTGATATCGGTAGCCTCTGCCCTTTCATGCATATAGTACAGATAGTCTTTGACATATTTTCCGGCTTCCTCGCCATAGTAGCCGTAGAGAAATTCATCCATCAGCGCAGTGTATTCCTCTCCGCTGACCGGCTTTTCCATCAGCTTCATCAGCAGCCACAGCTTCATATCCCAAAAATCCACATTGATATTCTGCTCCTGCTCGGCAAACCAGCCGTCTACGCCCATTTCGTACAGCATAGTCATATCGTCGCCGTAATAGAACATAGAGGGGAATATACCGTTGCTGTTGTAGTTGACCACATACTGCCAGTAGTAGAAATCATTTTCGCAAAGGCTCAGCCATTGCTCCAGCCATTTCATAGAATCGGCATTGTTGGGATGGTCAAGGCCGTGAAGCAAGTCGGTAAAATTATCCGCAAAACGAATCTGCACATTATCAGCAGGCTTTTCCTTCACAGGCGGTTTCACATAATTCCAGTAGACCAGCATCTCCAGCATAACATCGGTAAAACCGGCTTTTTTCACTGCCGCTGCCATTTCATTGACAAATCCCAGAACATAGTCCGATTCGCCGCAGGTGGTAATAATCTGCTGACAATCGGCACACAGACAGAGCTTATCGTTATCATCCGGCACGATTGCAAAACAGATCGGTCTTGCAATGCCCAGCCGGTCTGACTGTTTGTTTTGGTATTCAATGGTTTTTACCAGTCTGTTGGCAAATTCCTTTCTCAAACCGGGATTGGTCAGACAAAGCTGATTGGTATTGCGTTTGCCGTCCTCTCCCATTGAATACCATTCGGGATTTGTGGTAAAATCGCCGCCCTGACTGATGTAGGTCAGCCAGGTATTATTTTTGTCAAACTCTGCCGGGAAATACCGGCCAAAGGTATGCACATGGGCAGGCAGGCCGTAAGATTCCTCGCCGCCGAACCGCTGGGGAATGTTGTGGTGGGTTCCGTTTAACCGGTTGCGGGCATAGAACATATAGTCATTGGCAGTCTCCTGCCCCACAAAGATCTCCCGGTATTCCATCACCGGCACGCCGCTGGATTCATAATTTTCCGGAACAACAGCCTTGCCCTGGGGGACATCTTCCTCCCAGAGATTCCACCAGCGAACACCCAGTACATCTTCCAAAAGGTGGTAGACCGCATACAGCGGTCCTCTGGTGGGTGCACCGACCAGAAACAAATCGTCTCCCACAGCCTTGATCGCCCAGGCCTCTCCCTTTTTGTCACCCTCGGTGGGATAGGTTACACCGGCGGCTGCATTGGTCGCGCCGATATAGATGCAATTTCCGCCGTGCTCACCTTCTGCTGCGATGGAGAGATCGACGCCTGTGATCTTATACAGATAGTTCTGCAATTCCTCTGCCGCCGTTCTTTCCACCGCCGTGGGAGAAGCCGGCAAAACGATCTGCATCCCGGAAAGATCCAGCCCTTCCTCTGCCCCGTGAACAGGCAGGCCGGTCATCACAGACAAGATCATAATCACTACAAGTACAATGCTGCACGCAGATTTTACTGTATTTTTCATCATATTCTCCTTTTGCTGGAAAAGATTGGTCCTTGACCAAATATATTATTATAGGTCAAAATTACTCTGTATAAAACAATCTCACCGGACCAATCAGACCGGAAGGCTCCTGCACCATATCCCGGTCTAACAGATTCTTTCCCCGTTCCTTTGCTAGTGTGTTGGTCACATCCACACGGATGGCATTACAGCCGGGCTGCAAAAACTCATCCACCCGGAAACAGTATGGCGGTGCGATCCGGCTGCCAACATTTCTGCCGTTGATCCAAACCTCCGCCGTTTCATAGGCTCTGCCCAGATCCAAAAGGATATTCTGCTGAAGGCCCTGTGCCAATTCAAACGCAATTTCATAGCGGATCGTTCCGGTGAAAGCAGGCAATTTTCCCGGAACTGCCGCATTTCCAAGGCAGGTAATTCTGTTTTCCTCCCGGAAATCCTGGGTATTGGGAGCACAGGATGTGGAAACCTTCCATCCATCCTCCGGCAACGTCAGCAGCAGAGGCTGTCCGCTGTAGGCGTGGAGCATAGGCTCCGGCGCTCTCTGCCGGAAATCTTTTGCAGCTTCTTCGTTATCAAACAGGATGAGGAACACCGATTGCCAGGCATCCAAATCCACCTGCACTGTCAGCGTTTTTCCGTCTGTTTCATAAACCGGGAATTCAAAGGTATTATCCATAGCATCGTAAAACACCGGGATTCCCTTGCCCTTCAGGGTCAGTTTCGTGCAAACAGGCTCATGCACAGCCTCATTGGTCAAAAAGTACACCTGCGCATCCGACTGGCTGTAATGATAGCAGCGCAGGAAAGTCTCATTGGAAGACAGCTTCACATCCTGCAGATTCCTTTGGAAAATTTCCTCCGGCATATCCTCGCAGCTGCAAATTTTCACCATAGGATTGGATTTCAGTGCGCTTTGCACCGCTGCAAATTTTTCTGTCTGCATCGGACTTCCCACAGGGTAATCTTCCCCGAACAGCACCAAAACACCTGAATTTGCCATCCGGTTCAGGATTTCCAGCATATCTTCCGGCAGTCTTTCTGCATACGGTACGATCATCACGCTATAATATTCGCCGCCAATACGGAATCTGCCGTTTTCCAAAGAAATCTCCCCGGAAAGGAAGGTGTCCGCCGGCACTACATCACAATCGATCTGATGTTTTAAAAGGGCTTTCACCGGTTTTTCAAAAGGCATACATTTTCCTGCCCACTCTGCATCTGCGTGGTACAAAACCGCCGCTGTTGCCACGTGCGTGCCGCCACGCAGCAGGTGGCACACCCGGTTTGCATAGTCAGCCCAGATATGGAAGTACCGCCATTGGGGATTCAGACCCCGGTCATAGAAATGCGGGGGCGCATCCCAGTCGCAAGCCGTGGGACTGAAGGCGTGGGGAACCAGCAGATTTACGCCGCGAACGCAAATATGGTCTGTCAGCCACTTCATCAGCTTCAATCCTGCCTGCCAGCCATACGCACCAAAAATCTCGCACATAGTAATGCCGCTGTCTGCCGAGGTAATATGAGCAGCCGATGCCGCCATTTTGGTAATACCCCAATAGAAAAAGTCTGCATCCAGGTAGCCCACTTGAGAGGTGAATCTGCCATCGGTGACACCGGGCCAGACTTGATGAATAATGTCCAGGCCGGGATAATCCTGCCCTCGAATGGAACGGAAGAAATGGCCTGCGCCGTAGCCCACTCTGGCGTGCGCACCGTTTTCTTCAATGAGATGGCCCATATATTTGACATTGTGGGCACGGCACCAGTCGCCGATCTGCTGGGTATAGTTATCCGCAAACAGGGAGCTTACCAAATCCATATACACATACCGCGCATCCATCGTGCGGCAGCCGGCATCATACCATAGGCAAGGCAGCACCTTCTTAAAATCCCCCTGCCAGCGGCTGCTCAGCTTGCTCAGCAGGCTATCAGACCAAGGCAGCACCACTTTAGGACGGTTATTGCCCTTCCATCCGTGGGTATTTCCCAAAATCAGATCATACGACTCGGCATTGCCAAACCGGGGTTCATCGGAAAAGAATCCGGCCACAGTTTTGCCGAATTCCTCCGCATAATGGGCGTAATGGGCCTCATACACATACTCCAAAAATGCCGCAACCGGTTCCGGGTCCAGAGGATTCAGGTAATCCCGGGTATGCTCCTCGCCGCCGTTACGGGTGGCAACCATTATAAAAATGCGCCAGCTGCCCTGGGGTATATCCCAAAGAAGCATTCCTTCGGAAACATAATCGGTAATATCCGTCAGGGAGTCATAGTCAATGCCGTCATGGCCATCTGTTCTGCGGGCGGCGATCACGCCGATCAACGTTTCCCCTTCTTCCACCCAGGCATCCACCAAAACACAGGCATCTTTTTGAGGGCCAACGGAATCCAGATGCCTTTCATCTAAATAGATCTTCAAATATTCCGGGTGCTCTTGACAGATCTTTCCTGCGGAATAACCGCTGGGAAATTTCCGATCATCGAAAAACCACACTTTCATGCCCCGTTTTTTGGCCTCATCCAGAACGATGTCCACATCACGCCACCAGGACTCACCCAAAAAATCAGGATGCGGTCTGGACTCTACAACAAATTCGCCCACACCGTTTTCGTTCATCTGGCCAATCATATGGCGCAGCACCGCCTCTTCCTCACCGTGAAGCCAAAAAAGAGGAGTCAGATAACTGGGGCAGTTTCCCTGAAGCAATTCCTGTAATTTTTTCATAAACAGCACCTTCTTTCACTGATATGTCTATTTTACAATTGCGGATATTTTCTGCAACTGCAAAATTTATATTTTTTCAATAATCTACCACAAAAAAGTAAAAAAAGGAATTTTGTCCTATTTTACGCCAGAATTGCACAAGAATTTTCCTTAAAAAACGGATAAAATTATGTTATGTATAAAAAGTCTATCGCATAACGGTTCCGCAAAGCGTACGCCCCCTCCCCGTCCAGAAAGATAAAAGGAAGGTTGCAGGATATGTATAATGTATTGATCGCTGGCAGATCCCCGGACGAACTGAATACGCTCGCCTCCATTATCAGCCAGAAGGGAAACATTCTGCAAATTGTTGGAGCCTTTTCTGACTGCAATCAGATACTTCCCTTCCTGAAAGAAAATGCTGTGGATATTGTGATTCTGAATATTCCCCATTCCCCCGCCAACGAGGTCGCTCTTTTGCAAAAGGTGCAATCCCTCTACCCCAAAATGCGGTACATTCTCACAGCAGACTCCGAAAATATCAGCCATCTTCAAAAGGCCTTTGCGCTTGAAATTGATCATTATCTGCTCTGGCCTGTTGATGCCCAGATCCTTTTGGACACATTGCATACCGCCACGCATAAGCTTTGGCCGGGACACGCCGGCAAGATCCTCTCTTCCAGCCGGGGGCACAGACTGCAGCAGCGGGGTTTTACCGAAGATGCCTATTCGCCGCTGCTCATCAATCAGCTTCTGGAGCAGCAGCTTCTGAATCAGGAATACGCAAACTGCCTTACATATTTAGATCGTTTTTTCTCTGAAGCACAACACGACATATCTCCCGAAACTCTGAAGAACCACATTGTCGAGTTGGTTGTTTATGTTATCAACATCTTATGGCAGCACAATATCAATGTTTCCCAGCTCTTCGGCAACAGTACCGCTCTGCTCTCAAAGGTTTTGAATTTTCAGGATCTGGGGGAACTTCATGCCTGGACCAATAATTTTATTTCCACTGTCATCGATGCCCTGGAAAATAACAGTATGCAGTTCTCTCCTTGTGTTGCCCACGCTGTAGCCCACATTGAGAGGAATTTTGCTCAGGAAATTTCTCTGAAAACTATGGCCTGTGAAATGAACATCAATGCCGCGTACCTGGGTCAGCTTTTCAAACTGGAAACCGGCCAGCTGTTTTCCGTATTTCTCAATAACGTTCGCATCGAAAATGCGCAAAAGCTGCTTTTGAACAGTAATTTGTCCATAAATGAGGTTTCCGTGCAAAGCGGCTACACAAACATTTCCTATTTTTATAACATCTTCAAAAAGCACACCGGAAAAACCCCCTCTCAATATCGCAACGCAAACACATAATTTTATTTTGTACTGTGAGGAATTGAAATGGATTTTCAACTCGGATGTAACTACTGGGCATCCCATGCCGGCACCTATATGTGGCGCAACTGGGATAGAAAGGTCGTGGAAACCGATCTTCAGCGACTGTCTCAAAGCGGCATTAAGATACTGCGTGTGTTCCCCCTCTGGTCAGATTTTCAGCCCCTTACCTATGTGAAGGGCAACGGCTACTACGAGATCCGCAAGGGCGATACCGCCATTGACCGCAGCACCCCGGAAGGACTTGCCGGCGTAGATCCTGTGATGATCGGCCGGTTTGAAGAATTTGTACTTTTAGCAAAGCAGTACCATATGCAGCTGGTCGTGCCGCTGATCACCGGCTGGATGAGCGGCCGGATGTTCTTCCCCCCGGCTTTCGAAAGCCGCAATCCCATTTCCGATTACGAAACCATCAAATGGGAGCTGCGCTTTGTCCGCTATTTTGTGGAACGCTTCAAGGATTTTGACAATATTATCGCCTGGGAAGCCGGCAACGAGACCAATGTAATGAGCTTTGCCGACGACGGCTGGAAGCAGGGCAATTACTATGTTTGGCTAAGCAACATTGCCGGTGCCATCCGAAGCACCGATCCCACCCGGCCGGTCTACGCCGGCATCCACGGTCTGACCATTCACGGAGACCTGGGTATTACCATTGCCGAAGCCGGTGAAGTGTGCGATGTTCTCACGGTTCATCCTTATCCGCCCTTCGTCCCCCATTGTTTTGTGGACGGCTTTGACTCCATGCGCAGCAAGCTTCACGCCACCACCGAGTCTATCCTCTATTCCCAGATCAGCGGCAAGCCCTGCCTGTGCGAGGAGATTGGTCATTTGGGCAACAGCCTTGGCTGCGATGAAACTGTGGCGCAGTACCTGCGCGCAAACCTGTATGCGCTTTGGACACACGGCTTCCCCGGTCTTTTGTGGTGGTGTGCCTTTGACCAGGAGCATCTTCCCTATCCGCCTTACGACTGGTGCGCCTGCGAACAGGAATTGGGCCTTTTGAAAAGCAACGGCGAACCGAAACTGCTGGTAAAAGAGCTTTTGGATTTCCAAACCTTCCTCTCCGGTCAAACGCCATTGCCCTCCTACCAGCAGGATGTCACCTGCATTCTATCCAAGAACCAGGATACCTGGGCTGTGGCATATGCTGTTAATCTGCTGTGCAAGCAGGCCGGTTTCGATGTGCGGTTTACAGACGGCGAGGATATTCTGCCGGATAGCCCTGCCTACCTTCTCCCCTCCCTTACCGGAGATGCCATCCCCAAGCGTACCTGGAAGGCGCTGATGCAAAAGGTAGAAGACGGCGCTGTTTTGTACATCTCCTGGCAGGATGCCATTTTGGCAAATTTCGAAAACATCACCGGTATGAAGGTCCTCAGCAACAGTCTGCGGAAGAACAGTGCAGTATCCGTTTCCCTTCCCGGTTTGCAGAGGGAGATTTCTCTTAGCAACGACCGAAGAATAAAGCTGGAAATTTACCGGGATGCGGAAATCCTGGGCACAGAGCCCGATGGCAATCCCGCCTTTATCTGCCATACCTACGGAAAGGGCCGGATTTATTTCCTCACCTGCCCCCTGGAAACCGTGCTGGCAGATCAGCCCGAGGCTTTCGAAAATACCGACTATTACCGGCTGTATAAACTGATGTTCTCAGAGATTGCAGACCGAAAAATCACAGACAAGTCCTCTACCCTATTGAGCATTACAGAGCATCCCATTGACGAAACCCACTGCGCTGTGGTTGCTTTGAACTACGGAAAGGAAGCATCTTACACCGTAACTGTCAAAGACGGCTGGGTTTTGGAATCTGCAGAATATGGCAAGGTGGAGCAAATCGCCGGAAATCAGCTTTCCCTGTCCCCTGCCGAAAACGCCGTCTGCCGCTTCCTGTTATCAAAAAATTAAAATCCCGGGCACAGAGCCGGAAGTTATAAAAAAGACCTTGCCAAACGCAAGGTCTTTTTTCAGTCTGTCAAAAGTAATTTTTGACAGACTGACAGAGGTCAAAGAAGCGCCAAAGACAAACAACTCGCCTTCGTCGGCGTACAGGTGGTACGGTAGAAGGCGAGTTGTGCAGTAAGTCAAAATGCCTTGCTATGCAAGGATTTTACTCCCCCCGGCTTCGCTTATGCTCAGCCACCCCCCTCATAAATGCGAGGGGCAAGAAGAGAGCGAACAATATGAAATAAAACCCATTTTGACGGTTTGGGGGTTCTTTGACACTCTGAAAAAGACCTTGCCAAACGCAAGGTCTTTTTTGTATACCTATTCGAAATCAGGACCCTTGAAAGGGTGATCCGGAATTACCAGCTGCGCATCGGCAGCAAAAACCGTACCCCAGGCGCGCTTATATGCCCCGCAGCCAGCGATCAGGATCTCCTTGGTGTAATCCCGCTTCTCCAGAGCCATACGAACATCGTAATGGCGTTCGGTCTGGTTGTAGAGGTAGATATTGCAGGGGTAGTAGAGGATAGAAGCCTGTACCGTTTCATAGAAAGACAAGGGCGTATCCTCCACGCCATGGTGGGCTACCTGGCAAATATCGCTTTTCAGGTAGCCGCCGTACAAAGACATCATACGGTCTGCTCCCAGTTTGGCCATATCACCCAAAAACAGCGCACCATAGCTTTCATCGTACAGACGGGTAACTACCGAGGTGTTGTTGAAGTTTCCGTAATCGGCACTCTCTTTGAACAGCGTCTCGGGCGTCATAAGCACCTCCAGCTTGAGATTGCAGAAGGTAAACTCCATACCTGTGTGGGCATATACCAGCTTGACACCCTTCAGATTTGCCACATCCTCCTGGAACTTTTCACCGCTGAAGTAGCCTTGATTGTCTTCGCTCATAGTGAAATTCTGGTCGTTCAGCGGAGAGTAGATGACGTGCTCCACGGTAGCGGTGTCGCTCAGCTCGCGGCAGAATGTCTGGAAAGAAGGGAAATGGTCAGAGTGGGAGTGGGTCAGAACCCAAGCCCGAACAACAGGCTTTCCCTCCCCTTTATGGTTATCCTCCAAGTACTCCCGGATAACATTTGCCTGGCTGGAATAAGAGCCATCGTAGATTATGTAAGAGCCATCCTTTAATTGGATTATGTAGGCCATACCGTTGACATTTTCATTGTCCATAAGCTGGAAAACGGAGCATTCGAAGTCGCCGTCGGTAACGGAGGGGACAGCAGGCGGCAGCGTATTTGCGGCAGTCTCCGAAAATACGATATTCAATTCGCCGTTATCCTTGAGCCAGTAGATGTGGGCCATAGGGCCGTCGCCTACCAGGGTAGTAAACCGGTTTCCTTCTTTGACGCTATTGCTGTAAACCGCAAGGCCCTTATTCTTATAGTAATTGGAGACGGCATCAAAATCCTCCGCAGTTTTGCCTTTGAATGTATACAAAACAGAGCCGTCGTCGCATTTGTATACCACATCGGCAGCGGTATAGCCTTCGGGGAAACCGAGAGATGGTTTATTTCTACCCCCGCAAGCACTCATGACGAAGAGTAACGCCAAAGGAAGAGAGAACACCAATCGTCGCAAGAAACGGCTGTTCATAGGATACACACCCTTTCAAAAAACAGATTTTCCCGAGCGAAATACACCCGGTAACGCCATTATGCCATAATGGACCACCATTGTCAAATTTTTCCCCGGCACCGGTTCACGATGAAAACCTACTCATTATGGTAGTTGTGTGGTCGGCAAACCACTTCAACTGTAATGGGGATTTTTGTTGCGATTGGCGGCGTGTTTTCTACAATCTTTATATCGATTAAAAATGTTTACACTTGCTCCTGTTTTGGTTGTTGTGTATAATAATACTGAACTTTTTGGAGTGATTACTCTCAGGTTGCTATTGCGAATGCGGAAACCGGAAAGGTGAGATAGAGTATGGCTTATGAATATCGCTGTTTAGGCAAAGAAAAGAATTTCGAGTTTCGAAGACATCTGGAAAAAGTACATATCCCCCATCGCCGGGACAATACAGTCCTGCGGAAGGAAAATGAAGTGGAAATTACAGATGGCTGGATGATTGCAGTGGAGGAAAACTGCTCCGCCGTGATTTTAAATGTAGCAAAGGATCTGCAGGATTACTTGCTGGTAAGTATGAATGTCTCTGTTCTGCTGAAAAGAAAGGCAGATCTGACAGAGGATATGACCCAAGGCAAGCATGTGATCGTTCTAATAGAAAAAGCCGACGGTCTGACAGCGGAACATAGCTACCATTTGAATATCAACCCGGAACGGGTAGTTATTTGCGGTGCAGATCCTTTGGGAACTGCCCACGGCAGCTATTTCCTGGAAGATCTGATGAATCTGAAGGAGGCGCCCATCCTTTCTGTGCAGGAAGTGACCCGGCAGCCTGTAATGACCCCCAGAATGGTTCATTCCGGCTGGGGTATGGATCAGTTCCCTGATTCTCAGCTTCGGCTGATGGCCCACTACGGCTTTGATTCTGTACTGGTGACGGTCCGTGGTGTGGACGAAACAGCCACAGGCTATCAGGATCTTAACAATCTGATCGACCGGGCAGCAGAGTACGGTTTGGGTGTATATCTGTATAGCAATATCAAAGCATCTGTCCACCCCGATGACCCCGGCGCAGAGGAAGCTATGGAGAGCATCTACGGCTCGATCTTTTCCAGATATACCAAGGCAAAGGGTATTGTGCTGGTGGGAGAATCTGTTGAGTTTCCCAGTAAGGATGAGCGCACTACCGGTGTGCCGTTGGCCGATTGCAGCGCCGTTATGGGCGAGGATATGCTGCCGGATAACCGGCCCTCTCCCGGTTGGTGGCCCTGCCGGGATTATCCTGCCTATATCAATTTGCTCAAGAAAGTCATTCGCCGCCACGACCCGGAAGCAGACATTGTGTTCTGGACCTACAACTGGGGCTGGGCCCCGGAGGAGGACCGTGTAGCCTTGATCCGCTCCTTGCCTCAGGATATTACGGTGATGGTGACCTTTGAGATGTTCGAGAAGCTGAAAAGGGAAAACATTACCAATGTAACGGTGGATTATACCCTTTCCTTTGAAGGCCCCGGCTACTACTTCACCTCTGAAGCAAAGGCTGCCAAGGAGCGGAATCTGCGGCTGTATACCATGAGCAATGCCGCTGGTCTGACCTGGGATTTCGGTGTCATCCCTTATGAGCCGGTGCCCTTCCAGTGGGCAAAGCGCTTTGGCGCTCTGCTGGATATGCACGAAAAATACGGCCTTTGCGGCACCATCGATGCCCACCATTACGGCTGGTGGCCATCCGTGATCGCAGAGATGTCCAAATGGTCCTTATGGAAGCCGGTGGTTCCCGTAGAACAGTCTGCCGGATGGCTGGCAGCCAGGGAATTTGGCGAGGATGCCGCACCTCTGGTTCTGGAAGCCTGGAAAAAATGGAGCGATGCTATGCCTTACTACAGCTCCACCGACGAGGATCAATATGGTCCTTTCCGTATCGGACCTTCCTATCCGCTGCAGCTGCAGATCGATAATATCCGCCAGGCTTGTACCGGTGCGCTGAAGCTGCCGGAATCCAAATTTGCCCTGACCGGCAACGGCATTTTCTTTACTAAGTATCAGCCCTTGGAATTCGCCCATCAGACTCCCGGTTTCTGCCGCCTTCCGGTGGAGCTGCGAAATCTCAGCAAAATGCAGAAGCTTTGGGAAGAGGGCGTTGCCTATTTTGAGCAAGCAATGGAGAAAATGCCGGAAAACAAGCGTTTGGCCGGTGAAAAAATGCTGAATTTAGGCCGGTTTATGAAAACCTGCATTACCACCGCTATTCATGTGAAACAGTGGTATCAGATGAATATGCAGCTGCGGCTGGAAAGCGACCCTGCCAAGGCTGCCGATCTTTGCCGGGATCTGATCCGGCTGGCAAAGGAAGAAATGGAAAACGCAAAAGCTGCCATTCCTATGGTGGAGGCGGATTCCCGCCTTGGCTGGGAGCCCACTATGCATTATATGACCGATGCAGCGCACCTGAAATGGAAGATTGAGCAGGTCCGCCGGGTGGCAGAAGAGCAGATTCCCGGTCTGATCAACCTGCTGGAAGTATCCACCTATTAACAACGATAAAGGAATGGAGAAAATTTATGAAGCCTGCAATGGTAAGTTCTGAATATGCGCCCCAAACCGGGGTGAAGCTGAATAAAGGTATGCTTTTTGATGCCTTTGAAAATAACCGCAGCTATCTGAAAAAGCATTTTACGCTGGATGATCTGCGCTATCCTTTTTTGGAGCGAGTGGGGAAAGAAGGCCCTCGCAGCCGCCCCCTGGCATTTTTCTGGGAAACAGACCTGGAAGGCTCCAACGCCGGTCGTTTTCTGATGGGTGCAGGTCACACTCTGCGCTACTGTGAAGACCCGGAACTGCGCTCAGAAATGGATGCTTTGGTGCAGACCATTGCCCAGTGCGCCGACGAAGACGGCTACTGCATGGGCTTCCGCAAAGAAGATATGATGATCCTGGAGCGGGCAAACTACACCCGTTCCTGGCTGACCAGAGGTTTGCTGGCTGCCTACAGCAGCGGCAACGAACAGGCAGGACAGGTCATCCGCAAATTCCAGGATTGGTTTAACAATTATTCCGGCCGCCGCAAGGCAGCAGAGCTGCACCTGAGCTACCAGGGTATGATCGCGGAAATGGAAGTTGCGCTGTCGGAGATTGGCAAGGCAGAGGATTGGCAGAAGGGCGAATCCTTGTATGCCATTGCCTCCTGGATTGAGCAGCTGCGGGCCGGAAATACAAAAACCATCTGGCAGCGTCCCAATGACGGTGCCCACGGCTACGAGCTGAACGGCATTCTCTCTTATTTGGAGCTTTATCAGCTTTCCGGCAAGGAAGAATATCTGGAAGCCGTGCTCTCTGCCTGGGAGATGTTCAAAAAATACTGGATCCACATTGGCGGCAATGTGGCCATCTGCGAGGAGCACGACTCGGTATTCAACTACCTGCCCGGCTCCCGGCACATCAGCGCCGATAAGCACACCGGCGAAACCTGCAACAATGTTTGGTGGATCTTGCTCAACCATCGTCTGTTGCAGCTTTTCCCCAATGAGGAAAAGTATGCCCGTGAAATAGAGGAATCTTTGTACAATGTGGTGCTTCCTGCACAAACCGGGGATCTGGGCATTCGTTACCACGCCTATCTGCACGGCGTTAAGGATGATGTGTATACGGAAAATACCTGCTGCGAAGGCACAGGCACCCTTCTTTACGGTATGCTGCCGTCTTTGGTGTATTCTCTGCATACCGGCGATGCCGGCGTGACAGTGAATCTGTTTGCCGATTCGGAAATTTCCTTCGGCAGCAGCGCTTTGCAGATGCAGACCGAATTCCCCAAGGATAACAATGTAACTTTGACTGTGACCGCCGGCGGCAAGTTCCCCCTGCGTATCCGTGTGCCCGGCTGGGCATCGAAAGATGTGGTATTCTCTGTCAACGGCGAAGAAGCTGCAACAGGCAAGGCCGGCAGCTATATTACCATCGACAGAGCCTGGGCAGATGGAGACCGGATCACCTTCACACTGCCCCGGAACCTGCGTACCATCCGCTATGAAGGTATGACTGTGATCAACGGCTATGAGCGGTATGCTATGATGGACGGCCCCATTTTGATGGCTGTCAGCGGTCAGAGCCAGAGAATTTCTGCGGATCGGGTTGCCTGGAACGAAAAAGCCGGCATCGATGCACGGGCAAATTGGAACTGCGTCCACTGGATCGGAAAATTGGACGAAGACGGCAATTTTGTCAGCGGCGATCTGACGGTAATGCCCTACTATCAAGTGCCCCAGGGTCAGGAATTTACCTGCTTCCCCCTGGTGGAGCATCACTGCAGCGCCACCGTAACGCCTATGGAATCTTATATCACCGGCAAACGCCGCAGTGTAACCTGCGGTAATATGGTGATGGAGCTTGCCGGTATTCCTGCAGGTGAATTTCTGATGGGTCAGGAGGGCTTTGAGCCTTGCGAAACTCCGGTGCATCAGATGGCGATCGATCAGTCCTTCTTTATGGGCGTGTATCCTGTAACACAGGCGCAGTATGAGGCGATTATGGGCGTCAACCCCAGCAGCGATAAGGGCGAAAACAAGCCTGTGGAAATGGTCAGCTACGACGATGCTTTGGCATTTATCGGCAAGCTTAACAGCCTCCAGAACGAAGTGGAATTCTACTTGCCCACAGAGGCACAGTGGGAATTTGCCTGCCGTTCCGGCAGCAGGGATTGCAGCGGATACGGCACGGATACTTTGCGGAATTTTGTGCGGTATATGTGGAACTATCAGCAACTGGGTATGCAGTCGGTGGAAACCAGCACATTGCCCTATGCCCACGAGGTTGGGCTGAAGCTGCAAAATGCCTGGGGCCTTTACGATATGCTGGGCAATGTGGGCGAATGGTGCGCCGATGTATACCAAAGCTATACCCCCGACGGATTTTATGACGAAGAACTTCGGGTGATCCGGGGCGGTACATTCAATGATTTGGCTACCTATTGCCGCTGCGCTACAAGAAATGCCCTGGAGCACAACTGGAAAAACCGGTTCACCGGCTTCCGCGTAGCTGCCAGACTCAACGAGAAATAAGGAAAATTTATGCATTATTTAAATTACGAAGAACGAAGAAAGCATGGTACGGATGCGTTTCCTTTGGAATTCTATTCCGTGGATGAAATGCATCCCAGATATACTATGCCATTCCATTGGCACAACGAAACAGAGCTTTTATATGTGGCCAAGGGGGAATTTACGGTTTTTCTGGATCAGGAAGAATTTCATCTGAGCCAGGGAGATCTGTGCTACATTCCCAGCGGAACTATGCATGGTGGAGAGGGAGTGGACTGTGTTTACGAGTGCATCGACTTTGATGCCATCAAGTTTATGCAGGAACCGCCTCTTATGCGTCGGTATCTGAGTATTTTGGAAGATAAGCATTATCAGATTAAAAATCATTTCAATAAAGAGCAGCTGGATATCCTGAAATGTGTCGCCCGAATGTTTGCCGCCGCCCGAAATAAGGAAGATGGATGGGAAATGTTGGTTTTGGCGGGACTGTACGACTTTTTTGGAACAGTGGTTCAAAAGGGATACCGAATTCCTGTGCAAGCAGAAAAAAAGGACCGCACCAACAATCAGCAGATCAATGCGTCACTGAAATATATTACCTATCACTACAAGGAGCAGATATCTCTGGAAGATCTGGCCCGTGTAGCGACAATATCACCTAAGTATTTCTGCAAGTACTTCAATGTGGTTACCGGTAAGACACCCATTGCTTATTTGAACTACTACCGGATAGAAAGAGCCTGTTTCCTGCTGGAACAATGGGGCAGCTCGGTTACGGAAGTGGCATTGGAATGCGGATTCAATGATGTGAGTTATTTTATTCGTTGCTTTAAAAAGCAAAAGGGGATCACCCCCTACCAGTACATCAAGAAATGCAGGAATGGGTCTACGAAAATACTTTAAAATCCTGTTTTACTGCCGACATACGGCGGAAAAAGAGAATATTGTTCTATTTTCTGCCCCTATCCTACGAGAATTCCTCAAAACAATAGTATATAATACACGAAGAAGGGGAATCTGCGCACGGCAAAATTAGATACAATGCCATTATTGGTTGGTGGAGTTGACCCTATGAAAAAATTATTTGGCTTGGATAGCCCTATTGTCCAATTTATGGAGCATGTTGCGGATTTCTTTATTCTCAACCTGCTTACCCTCCTGTGCTGTATTCCGCTGATCACCGTCGGTGCAGCGCTGACGGCCCACAGTAAGGTTATGCAAAATATTGTTATGGACGAGGAACAGCCTGTGATGAAAGCGTATTTCCAGGCTTTTATCGGAAATTTTAAGCAGGCAACCGTTTTCTGGCTGGCGGCACTGGTGATGATCGTGCTGTGCGCGGTGGATGTACTGCTGATCCGTGTCTATTTCCACGAAGGCTGGGTAGAGATCGTTGACTGGGTGCTCGTCATTTTGGGAATTATGGCGCTGGGTGTTCTTTGCTATGCGTTTCCCATGATCGCACGGTACGAAAACTCCCTCAAAGAGCATCTGCGCAACAGCGTGGTGCTGGCCATCGGTGCTCTGCCCAGAACACTGCTGCTGGTACTGCTGGCTGCGTTCCCTGTGATTCTGGCGGTCATGTCTCTGGAGCTGTTTTTCAATACATTGTTTATTTGGTTTACCTGTGGAATCAGCATTGTTCTTTTTCTGCAGGCTCTGATCCTCAGACCGGTATTCCGCCGTCTGGAACCGGAAGATGACGAGCAGGAAGCTTGATACAGGATGTGAGCCTATGAAAATATCGGAATACATACAAAGTGAAAAAACCAAAATGAAAGAAAAATCCCGGAAAGAGCGGCTGGCTTACTTTTGGGATTACTATAAATGGTATGTGATCATCGGTCTGTTTGCGCTGGTACTGCTGGGGCAAACCATATCCACCGCGGTCAACCGGAAGGAGATTGTGCTCGAAGGTATTCTGCTCGATGCCGTTGCGCCTCCGGATACGCCTGCTATTATGCAAGAGTTTTACGCACAAAACGATATAGATCCGGCAAAACAGGAGATCTACCTCAATACCGGCCTTGCGCTGGATACAGGGATTCCCAGTGTGGTGGCCACTACTTACCAGCGTCTTCACGCCGGCATCGGCGCGAAGCATGTGGATTTTATTGTAGCCTATGAATATGCTACCCAGCGCTTAGCTTACGATACAAGCTGTCCGTTTACAGATCTGCGGGATATTCTCAGCGCAGAAGAGCTGGCAAAGCTGGAAGGCCGCATTTATTATATGGATGAAAGTGTGATCCAAAAGATCAGACAGAATCCCCAGGAGGAAATTCCTCTGCCGGATCCCAACAAACCGGAAGAGATGAAAAATCCCGTTCCGGTGGCAGTGGATATCAGCGGACACAGCGGGTTCACTTCCCTGTATTATGCTGCCAACAAGCCTGTATATATTGCTGTTGTGACCAACACGCTCAATCAGGATTTGGTCACCCGGTTTATAGAATTTTTGCTTTCCTGATACCTCAGGATCCCAACAAATAAAATGAGGAGTGGAAAAATGAAAAGAGCAAGAAGACTGCCCAACCCCACAAAGCCTAAATATTCCATCAAAAAAGACATCAAAATGAACTGGCAGCTTTATCTGATGGCAGCCCCTGCTATGATCCTGCTGTTCATTTTCGGTTATATGATGGACTTTGGTGCCATTATGGCATTCCAGGATCTGGACTACAACAAGGGCCTTTTTACCAGCCCCTGGGTTTGGTTCGATAACTTCGAATATCTTTTTGCAGGTACTACCATCTGGCGTGTCACCCGGAACACCGTCTTTTACAACCTGGCATTTATGGCTGTGAACACGGTTACCTCCATTGGTTTGGCACTGATCATCAACGAAATGACCAGCAAGAAGTTTTCCAAAATCATTCAGACCATTCTGATTATGCCCTTCTTCCTGTCCATGGTTGTTGTGTCCATTATTGTTTATGCGTTCCTGGCTTACAACAGCGGCTTTTTGAATAACATAATTATGAAGCTTGGAATTGAAAAGCAAAACTGGTACAAAATGCCCGAGGCCTGGCCTTATTTCATTGTTTTCATCAATATGTGGAAAAATGTGGGCTTCTCCTCCATTACCTACACCGCTATTATTTCCGGTATTCCCCAGGAATACTATGAAGCCTCTACCATCGATGGTGCTTCCCGCTGGCAGCAGTGCTGGAGAATTACACTGCCCCAGATGAAGACTATTATCGCCATCGGCCTGATCAATTCTCTGTCTGCTATTATGAGCAGTGACTTTGATCTGTTCTATGTCATTACCAAAAACGAGGGTGCGCTTTATTCCACAACCCAGGTTTTGAGTACATATACTTATAACGCTCTGCGTTCTATGAGCAACCTGGGTATGACGGCAGCTGCCGGTTTGTATGTATCCTTCATCGGTATGTGTCTGGTGCTGCTATCGAACTATGTGGTCAAGAAGATTGACCCGGATAGCGCTATGTTCTAAGGAAGGAGGTCATACATATGAAAGTCAAGAAAAAGAAGTCCCGTCTGATTTCCAATCAGATTAAACCGTCTACCAACTTCGTCATCAACATCTTTATGACGATCCTGGCCATTGGAACGATCTTTCCGCTTTTGCTGTGCTTTATGATCTCCATTTCCAGCCAGCAATCCATTTCTGATGTTGGCTACACCATCTTCCCCAAGGAAATCTCCTTTATCGCTTATGAGTATCTGATCAAGGCCGGTCAAAATATGTGGCGCGCCTACGGCAATACCATTTTCTATGCAACCTTTGGTACAGTTTTGAGCCTGTTCGTCATGTCTATGTTTGCTTATGTACTCTCCCGCAAACAGCTTCGCTGGCGGTATGCTCTGGCACTGTATACCTACTGCACCGCACTGTTTGGCGGCGGTCTGGCTGCTGCCTATATTTTGACCACCCGTGTTCTGCGGATCGATGATACCATCTGGGTATTCATCATTCCCGGCTTGGTGTCGCCCTTCAATGTGATTATGCTGCGTACCTTTGTCCAGTCCAGTATTCCCGACTCCCTGGTGGAATCTGCCAAGCTGGACGGCGCCAGCGAATTCCAGATCTATCTGCGGATCATTCTGCCCTTGTTTAAGGCTGGCCTGGCAACCATCGGTCTGTTTGGCGTGATCGGCAGATGGAACGACTGGTTTACCGCTGTTTTGTATGTTCGCAATCAGAAATTGTGGCCCATTATGACACTGCTGCAGCAGATCGAGCGCAGTATGTCCATGCTGAAGGAAGGCACCCCCGCTGCAGCTACTGCAGAAGGTATCCGTATGCTGTCCCAGATGCCCTCGGAAAGCACCAGAATTGCCATTATGATGTTTGCAATTTTGCCGCTGCTGATTGCCTATCCCTTCTTCCAGCAGTATTTCGTTAAGGGTATGACCGTGGGCTCCGTGAAGGGCTGATTTTGTACGAGTGCGAGTTTTACTCGCTTTGTAAAATAAATTTAGGAGGAAGAATAAATGAAAAATTTTAAACGCATTTTGTCTTTGGCGTTGGTCATCGTTATGATGATGGCGCTGGCCGCTTGCGGCGGCAAAAACGGTGGAAGCAACGAAAATAACCTTCCCACCATCCGTTGGATCGCAATTAACCCCGGCGGCCCCGGCCGTGATCAGGTTGATGCCGAGGTTAAGCGCTATGTTGCAGAAAAGATCGGCGTGAACCTGGATATCGTTTGGGTAGAAGAAGCTGCCGACGATGTTCTGTCCACCTTCGTTATCACCGGCGACTATGATGTGGCCTGTATCAACGCAGGTTTGTTCAACGGCAACGCAAAGCGGAATGCTTTCCTGTGCCTGGATGACTACATCCAATACATCCCCACCGCAAAGGAAGTTCTGCCTGAGGCTGCTTTCCAGGCTCTGTCTGTGGAAGGCAAGCTCTACGGCGTCCACTCCTATAAGGATATGGCAGAAGTTTGGGGCATTTTGTACAATCAAGACCTGTTCGAGGAATTCGGTATTGAGCTGCCTGCTGACTACAAGACCGAAAGAGATCTGGTTCCCCTGTACTACGAACTGACCGAGGCTTGGCGCAAGGCTAACCCCAACAACCCCAACTGTGTTATCAAGCCCTCTACCTTCCTGAACTCCTGGTTTATGTATGACTCTATGTGCGGTGCGTGGGGCTCCCCCCTGGTCGTCACCAACATCGACGGCGCTGACGGCTTCTATGAAGTCAAGGATTCCAACACCGTTTTCTGCCCCTACTATACTCAGGACTATCTGGATTATGTAAAGACTCTGTGGCAAATGGGCCGCGATGAGATCATTCCCATCGCTCCCGGCGACGGTGAAGCTCGCTGGTCTGAAGGCGAATCCTTTACCCAGATTTCCTGCGGCTGGATTGAAATCGATCCCCATATGTTCAGTGATAGCTGGAATGTAAACTGGTACCCCGCACAGGATGCTATTCTGACCACCGCTCAGGTGCAGGTCAACAACTTTGTTATCAACGCAAAGTGCGAGTATCCTGTAGAGGCCGCCAAGTTCCTGGAACTGCTGTACTCCGACGAGTATCTGTGTACCACCCTGAAGTTCGGTATCCAGGGTATGGACTGGGACGATGCTGACAATGACGGCGTTGTAGAAATGCTGGAAAGAAATGCTGACCCCACTGCCCGTTTCTGGTATCACTGGTACGGCGCCCGTAACTCCTCTGTTCTGGGCGGCAAGGTTGCACAGGGTTCTTCCTCTGAGTTCGCTTCCAAGCTGGACGCTCTGAATCAATCCGGTATCAGCTCTTCTCACGCCGGCTTTGTGTTCGATCCCAATCCTGTTTCCAGCGAGATCGCAGCCTGCGAAAACGTTCTGGCACAGTACACCGGTCAGCTGACCTATCCTGCTTTCAAGGATCCCGTCGCTTTCGTGGAAGAATTCCGCAGTGAGCTGAAGGCCAACGGTATGGATAAGATCATCGAGGAAGCACAGCGTCAGCTGGATGCATGGCACGAAGTTAACGGCTGATCCTATCAACCTGAATAGTTTACTGATGTAGCATGTCAAGGGGTGTTGCAAAATGCTGCAACACCCCTTAAAACTACCCATTTATCTATATCCGACGGATGTGCGGGCGACAAGCAATCACTCCCTCGGATTCTATCCATAGAATTTCTGTATTTTACAAGACTCCCCGATTATGAAAGTAGAGAGAGATTCTGCGATAGTAAGAAAGGAAAGTATATATGAAAAATCAAAAAGTCATAATCACCACTCTTTTTGCCATTGTGGCAGTACTGGTGATTGGTGCCGGTGTATTGTTGGCGCTCCCCCTGCTGCAGCCGGAAGATATCGTTTTAAGCGATATGAAGATCGTTTTGCCTGCCAATGCCACAGCAGTGGAAAAGACTGCTGCAGAAGAACTCAATACCTATATGGAAAAGATCACTGCCAAGAAACTTGAGGTGGTCACAGAGAGTACCCCCGTGGAAGCAGGTATTTATATCGGAGATACCCAGTTCGCATTTGACAACAAGGTAACCTATCCGGAAGCAGCCTTCGATGAAGGCTGGGCTATCCAGGCAGTCAAGGGTAACCTGGTCATCAACGGCGGTCGGGATCGCGGCGTTCTTTACGGCGTGTACCACCTGCTGGAGGATGAGCTGGGTGTGCGCTGGTGGACCTACTGGGAAGAGGATGTTCCCGCAATGAGCCAGGTCACTCTGGCCGGCAACTATAAAAACAGCGGCAAGCCTGCTCTGGCTTGGCGTGATATTCACGGTGGTAAGACCTCTGTCAGCGAGATGAATGTGTTCTGCGTGCGTAACCGCCTCAACGGCGATACTGCCAACGCTCCCATCGAATACGGCGGTGAAGAAGCCTTTGGCAGACCTGCCCATGTTCACACCTTCAACCGTTACTTTACTGAGCAGGATTTTGAAACAAATCCCGAATGGTTTGCCTATGTCAACGGCGGCCGCATTCCCAACGGCCAGCTGTGTCTGACCAATGATGACCTGATCCGGGAGATGACAAACCGGGTGCTCAATTCCATTGAGCAGAGCTTTGCCGATGCAGATGCCACCGGTGTGAAGCGCCCCCTGATCTACGATATTTCCCCCAACGATCAGGAAGAGCACTGCAACTGCGAAACCTGCTTCCAGGCAAGACTGAAAAAGGGCCCCTCCGGCCTCCTGTTGGATTTCGTCAACAAGGTGGCAGACAATGTTGCCCAGTTCTACCCTGAGGTCTACATTGAAACACTGGCCTATATGAGCTACATTGATGCACCCCTGGACGATACCAAGCCTGCTGACAATGTGCTGATCCGTCTTTGTCTCAGCTCCAGAGATGTGCTGCACGGTTTGGAGCATGTAAACAATATGCCCTCTGTCAATCAAATTAAGGACTGGGTTGCCATCACCAAGGACGGACAGCTCTATATCTGGGACTACTGCGTATTCTATATGAACCCCGGTGTAACGCCCACTGTGATGGACTATGCCGAAAGTATGAAGCTGATGTATGAGCTGGGTATTGACGGCTACTTCGGCGAAATGGAAAACCCCATTATGGTGGATTTCTGGGAAATGAAATTCTGGGTAAGCGCAAAGCTGATGGAAGATCCCAACCAGGATGAGGATGCGCTGATCAACGACTTCCTCAATGGTTACTACGGCGAAGCAGGTCCCTACCTGCGGCAGTATCTGGATCTGATGAACGAGAGATCTTCTGCATTTACCGTCCACTGGGGCTACGGAGCAGAAACAATGTCTCCGAAGTGGATTCCTGTGGATGTTCTGGTAGAGGCACAGATGCTGATGGATAAGGCAACCGTTGCTGTTGCCAATGATCCCGACCTGCTCAGACGGGTACGCCATGCGCGCAATGCTCTGGACCGTGTATATGTGGAGCGTCACGAATACTATGCAGAAGAAGCGGCAAAGGCTGGTATCGAGATTCCCTTCACCGCTTTGGATGTGTGCAAGCGAATCGTAAGCGTTATGGAAGAGCAGAACGAATGGCGCGGAGAATATGACTACGATGTGTTAAGTTATCTGGATATCTATAAGCGCAAATTAGCTGTACTGGAAAAGTAATGGAGGATCTGCAATGACGAAGCAAACCATAAATCTGTGCAATATGCAGATTGTACTGCCTGCAGCTCCCACAGCCGTGGAAAGCAGTGCTGCGCTGGAGCTTCAGGAGCATCTTTTGAAGATGTGCGGTGTAGAAACAACCATTGCAAAAGAAGACAAAAAGGCCACCGATGGAAATTTCATTTCCATCGGTGCAACCGAATATGCGGCAAGTTCCGGGGTGGAATATCCCGATAATGCCTTTGGTGAAGGTTGGGCCATCAAAGCCACAGAGGGAAATCTGATCCTCTGCGGCAGCAAGGGCAGAGGCGTGCTGTATGCGGTCTACCATCTGCTGGAGGATGTATTCGGCGTTCACTGGTGGAGCTTGTGGGAGGAATCTGTCCCCACCTTGTCTTCCGCCTGCGTACCTGCCGATTACGAAAGCAGCGGCGTTCCTGCTATGGAATACCGGGATGTTTTTACATGGCCTTTGGAGACAAAAAGCCGTTTTGCAGTTCGCAACCGGCTCAACGGCTGGGCAATGCCCATCGAAACGGAATTTGGCGGAATGGAATATTTTGGCCAGCCCGCCCACGTGCATACCTTTGACCGGTACTTCCCTGAAGAAGGGGATAAGCCCGGGGATGAGCGGTCGGAATATGCCAAGGTGATGAACCCCGACAATGAAAGCTATTTCCAGACCCACCCGGAGTGGTATGCTATCACCGCCAGAGGCAAGCGAGTCCCCAAGGTTTTGTGTATGTCCGATGAGGGACTGCAGCAGGCAATGGTGGACAAGCTGCTCAAGTCCATTGAATTTTCCTATGCCGAGGCGGATGCTGCCGGTAAGGCAAGACCCCGGTATTTTGACCTGTCCCCGGCAGATATGATCGGCGAATGCAACTGCCCCCGATGTGCCGCATCTATCAGTGCTCACGGTTCTTCCGGTCACCAGCTGCGTTTTGTAAATAAAATCGCGGCCAAAGTGAAAGAGATTTATCCGGAAGTCATTGTGGAAACACTGAGCTACTGGAGCTATCTGATCCCCCCGAAGGACGATACCAAGCCATCTGAGGATGTGCTTGTCCGTTACTGCAACAACAGAATGGATATCCTTCACGATATCCGTCACCCCAACAACCGGCATTATTTTGAGGGTCTGAAAAGCTGGCTGAAGCTGTGCGGCAAGGGAAAACTCTATCTCTGGGATTACGGCGTTTTCTACAATCCCAACGGCATTGTGCCAAGTATGTACAAGCTGGAAGAAAATTTCCGCACCTTTGCCGAGCTGGGTGTAAACGGCTATTTCCTGGAAATGGAGCATAGCATCACCACAGATATGTGGGATATGAAGGTCTGGATGTCCACCAAGCTGATGGAAGACCCCACCTTGGATCAGAATGTGCTGATGAACACCTTCCTTGGCGGCTATTATGGCGCTGCCGGGGAGCATATCCGCCGGTATCTGGATGCCGCCCACAAGGTAACAGAAGAATACGGCGCATCCTATGACTACTGTAATGCATCTTTGATCCACGCGGCTGGCTTTACTGTAGAGGATATTCTCTTCTATGACCGGTGCTTTGCAGATGCTTTGGCAGCAGTTGGTCAGGATCCTGTTTTGCTCAGAAGAGTTCGTCACGCCCGGCTGTGCCTGGATCGCGTGATCGTGGAAAATTTTGATAAGTGGACTACTGAGGCAGCTGCGATGGGACTGACAATGCCCCTGGACAAGGCGGCTGTGGGCAGACGGATTTATGAAACTTTGAAAGAGCAGGTCGCTATGCGCGGCGAGTGGGACTACACCGGCGCGGAGGTTATGAAGCTCTACGAAAAGTATCTGCCTGATTATGTTGCGCCCGATATCTCTGCGGAAATGGCAGAGGAAAAGCGCCTTGCCAAGCTTCACGGCAGCAAGGATGCCTGGAAGGGCGCATCCCCTGTGATCGTGCCGGAAAGCGAACTGGCGCAGATTCCGGAGGATAAGCTGTATGTATTTACTGCCCATCCGGATTTTTCCGAAAAATTGCAGGAAGATCTTGACTCTCCCTTGGGCGCATCCTCCCGATATGACATCGCCCATATGTGGAAGGCCCGGATCATTTCCAAAGAACAGCTGGAAGGAAAATGGGCAGTTGCCGATGGCGACAATGAAAAATGCATTCCCCTGGCCACATACACCGGCGAATCTGACCCTGTTATGGGACCGATCTCCAACGTATGGGGAACCATCCGCGCCTCTGATATTTTGGCAGACGGCAAGTACCACCTGTATAAATTCTCCGATGTAGTAGCCGTTGCCAAGGGCGGCAAGGGCCTGTTCCATATGTTCCGGGAGTGGGCTATGGCCATCTTCTCCTTGTGCGTGGAGCTGGATCACCTAGAAGGAAAAAATACAGATTGCTATCTTTCTATGAAGGTCAGCGGCGATGTGAGCTGTACAGATCTGGATAATTTACCGGTTTACTGCATTGATAAAGTAATCGTGGCAGATAAAAGCTGATAGTTCAGTCAAGGCCACCGGCTTAGCCGGTGGCCTGCACAATCCCTATAAGGGCCTAATACAGCCGCGTCTTAAGACGCACGAACGGTTATTTCTTACGGGCTGCCCCCCTCCGGGGGCGGCCCTTTTTTGCATCAAGAAAAACCACGGCAAAAGCCGTGGTTTTTATGGTTGGGTCGGCAGGACTCGAATTCGGCGCAGGGTTTGATTTCTATAGTAAAAGTTAACAACACATCACAAAATATATGGGTTTCCCAAACTTTTAAGTGCCATTTTCAACCATTGTTTTCCACACTTTAGCACCCCCGTAAGGGAAACAATAAGGGAAAACTTCTGAATTATATTGATTTCCATACGCCATGTTACGCCTTTTCCGTTAGAACAGGCCAAAGAAACCTCGCATTTTGTGCTGCCGATATTTATACCAATAAGCTTTGCATTTTTAACAATCAGACATCTTGTCCTACAATTTCATACACTTTTTTGCAAGAATAAATACCATTTACACCTGCGTAGGCAGATCTTTTTCGTGCAAAACCACACCATTTTCTTTTAGTACACTTTGTAACCGCACTACATCCATTTTCGAGAAATCATCACCCATCGCCGCCGCAGTGCCAGCTGCCTGTCCTGTAACAGCACAGCATGGGATCACACGCATCAGATCCCACATATCTTCTGTAGCACTGGTACACCGACCAGCACAAATCAAATTCTTGATTTGCGCCGAATACAATGAAGTAAAGGGAACTTCATAAACAGGTCCGCGTTTGCGCCAATCGGACACCATACCCACAGAATCCGGCATAAATTTATGATTATCCGTATTGACCATGGTGTATTCAGCGGCAATTCTGCGGGTCATACGGATCTGGGGAATGGTGGCAATGGACGTTGGAACCAGGGATGGGTGTTTTTCCCTTCTGCGGCGAATATCCGCCAAAGTTGACCGATGAGAAAGCTGAACCATTTTAGAAAGCTCGCTGCCATCCAGCCCGGAAAAGCGCTGATCGTGCAGCACAGGCGGTGCATTCCGATTCTTTTTTTCTTCTTCCGGGATATCGCAAAATCCCAGCGTATGCAAAGCATAACCCTGTTCATCCAGGCCATAATACCACGCCGCCAGAATATTGCCCTGTTGGAAGTTTTCTGTGGGTGCATCTGCCAAATATGCAATGTCGCAATCACCTGTAGCATCCACAAAGGTTTTTGCGCAGATGGCATATCTTCCGCTCTTATTTTCCACGATCACTGCGGCAATTTTATCATTTTCTTTGCTGACTGCCACAGCATAGGTGCCGTACATAATCTCTACATTTTCCTTTTGCAGAAGCTCCTCTACCAGCATTGCAAAGAGGTTTGGATTAAACTGCACTTCAAATCTGGGATCTTCTGCTGTTCGGGAACCTGTTCCCTCCAGCCAATTGGCAGGATATTTTTCCTCTGCGCCCATAGAAATAGACAGACGGAACAGTTCTTCTGCAATGCCAAAGGATACCTGCCTGCCCAAACCGTCGCACAGGGGCAAATAAATCGTCACCAGACCGGCGGTAGCCAGTCCGCCTAAAACAAACTGTTTTTCCAGCAGGATTACATTCTTTCCCTGACGGGCTGCTGCCAATGCGGCGCTGATGCCGGCAAAACCGCCGCCGCAGACCAGCACATCACATTGCGCCTGCACAGGGGTTTTTATATATTCCTCCAAAATCACACAAATTCCCCCTCTTTCAAAAATCTATACAGCGCACAAGGCCTTTGCCATAATTTTACACTTAGTTTACAGCCAGATATCTTTTTCCGTTAGTTTGCCGTTGCAATAAAGGAATGTTTTGGCTTCGTACTTTTGGAAGGTAAGCTTTTGGGTAGTGCCGCAGATGGTGATATCCGTCTGCGCAGGCTGGTCAAAATTATTCACCAGGCGCAAAATATAGCCTTCCTCTGTTTGATAAAATGCGGACAGAGAAACGGAAGAATTGCTAACTTCCAGCACCTTCTTTGCCAAATTCTCATCCCCGTGGGGGAAGAAATTCAAACTATAGGGCGGATTTACAAATTCCTGGGCATTGTTTTCCAGCTTTTCTGCCGGATCATAGGACAACCGGAAGCAGAAGCTATGTTTGCCCTGTTCAATAGCCGGAGTAAAACGGTTGGGATCAATGAGAATTCTATCCTCAATGGGGTGAGCACAATATGCGGCACCACGCAGAAGCGTTGCGTACAGGTCATTGCCCTCCGCACTGAAACCGTAGGTGCAATTATTGTACAGCGCCAGCACCTTTTCTTCATCCCGGAAGCCTACAAAACGGTGGGCATTGATTTCCTTACCGTCTTTTGTAAACTCATCTGTTCCGAAAGGAATCTGACCAATAAAAGCACCGTCAATGGCAGTGGGGATTTTCAACTTCAAAGCCTTCTGCTGTTCATTCCAGAATACATCTGCTTTAATATCGGTGTAGGGCAGCTCCTTGTACATTTTATAAGAAATACGAACATAGCTGGAACCACACTCAAAGAAGCTTTCCACCTCGGTAAGAATATCTCCATCCTCAATAATATTTACATTGATGAGATTTTCAAAGGGTCCACTCTTGCAATCGGACAAATTAAAGTCTACAGGATTTTCTCCGATGTGCTCCATATACCAACCCCAAGGATCCGCATTATCGGCATACATCACAGGCTGGAACGCACCGCCGGACAGCATTTCCTTGCCGTTTGCAATATAACTTTCCATCAATCCTGTCTTGCGGCTGATACGGATCGTCTTGATACTGTCGGAAAATACGATCTCATCTCCGGTGGTAGGTGCTAAAAACTTTTTGGGTTCTATCTCAACCTTGAAATCCACTCTTGCCTCACCCATTGCAGGCAGGGCGCAGCGATAAGCAATCCGCTTTCTGCGGTCATAGTTGATATTGGAAAGTTCCTTGATGCACTGGGAGGGAATCTTTTTGCCATTCTGGTAAACCGAAACGGTATATTGCTCCGTATCGGAGATCACAGGCTTGGGCATCAGATATTCTGTTTCGCAAACCATTTCTCGGTCATAGGGCTGGGAATTGAAAATAAATACGGGGAATTCTCCGATTTCTGCCTTTTTATGTTTTCCGCAAATGGCAAAGAAGGCTTTATTCCATTCCTTTTGCAGCAATTCCAGTGCATAATCTGCCCGTCCTAAGCTGCTCTTTTCGCCCTCAGCCGTACAAGTACCGGCGAAAATATCGTGAAATTCCAAGGATGCCAGGGCCTTTTCTGCCTCCAGAAAGGCTTCACTGTTTTTGGTATACAGACCGTTGAGCGCAGCATAACTGCACAGCTTTTCTGTTGTAAAGAGCTTATTTTCCAGTTCGATATGCTTTTGCTTAATGCTCTGCATTGCGGTATAACAGCCAATAAGGCAGGGCTGCATGGAACGGTTAAATTCCGTTTCCGGCTGCAGGTCCGCAAAATACCGCTCCGGGGTGCTATGAACAAGGAGATCATCCGACTGTGCAATCAGCTCTGTCACATCCTCCAGGTCCTTTTTAGAGGGCAGACCGCCGTGGTTGCCAACGCCCCAAAGGGCAACACCGTTTTCGCCGTCCTTGTACGAGTCAACCATACGGACAATTTCATTTTTTGCATTGCCATAGGCTGTACAATATAGATTTTCATCGGTGGTGCGGGTTACCTTTACCCGGCTGCCGTCCTTGCCGATCCACCAGAAATCCCGGGGCAGCTCCATCATTTCCGGATTGGGACGGCAGCAGATATAGCTGTCATAGCCGCATTTTTTCAGGATTTGCACCAGGCCAACCGTATGACCGAAGCTATC
>JAZRLK010000109.1:0-72323 GCA_045646805.1 Faecousia sp. | reverse complement strand
TCCAGTTCGGCAGCAGAATTAAAGAAGGCTGTGCGCTTCCAAGAGGCATCTACGCCCTTGTTGACATCCTCTGCAAAATCATTATTCAGCTTTGTTGCGACGGGGGCAGTGCTGAAGGAAACAGCGTTGTCGTAATCCTTTTCCATTACAACCTGCTCAATAAGCAGATTATCCAGCAGCCAGTTGCCATTTGCGCTCTTTGCGATCAACTGGGTATTTGCAGCAGCTTCATCTGCCTGGAACAGCAGTTTCACATGAGCAGTACGGCTTGCAGCATCATAGGTTACGTGAGCAAAGTCATCTGTGTTTGCGGTGATAAAGTTGTCAAGATTACTGAAGTCCAGTGTCAGGGTCTTGTAGGCAGTACCGCCATAGGGATCGGAACCGTTCATTGTTGTGATGTACAGATTAAAGATCTTGTTTGCATCCACTGCACCCAGCTTCAGGTCAAATTCTGCTGTGTAATATGCACCCTTGGTGTACATAATGCCACCAAATGCGCCCCAATCATGACCGCCATAGACAAACAGACCGTCCTCAGAGGTGATCCGTGCCCAGCCGTTGTCCAGTTCGGCAGCAGAATTAAAGAAGGCTGTGCGCTTCCAAGAGGCATCTACGCCCTTGTTGACATCCTCTGCAAAATCATTATTCAGCTTTGTTGCGATGGGAGCAATACTGAAGGAAACTCCATTGTCAACATCCATCTGAGGAACAACATTCTTGATCACCAAATTGTCCATCAGCCAATTGCTGTTTGCACTGCGGGCGATCATTTGAGTGTCCACTGCGCTGTCTGCCTGGAACAGTACCTTTACATGAGCAGTTCCGGTTTCCGCACTGTAGCTGACACTTGCAAAATCGTCTGTATTGACGGCGATAAAGTTCTCAAAATCACCAAAGTTCAATGTCAGAGTCTTATATGCTGTGCCACCATAGGGATCATTGTCATTCTGTTTTGTGATATACAGATTGAAAATCTGGTTTGTATCGGAAGCACCGGGCTTAATATCAAATTCGGCAGTATAATAATTGCCCTTGGCAAAGCCAACACCGCCAAAGCTGCCCCATGCATGGCCGCCGTAAACAAACAGGCCGTTTTCTGAAGTAATTCTTACCCAACCATTGTCCAGTTCGGCTGTTTTGGTTTGGAAGTGAGCCGTCCGCTTCCAAGCAGCGTCTACGCCCTTATCTTTATTCTCAGAAAAATCATTGTCCAATAAGGTGCTGATTTCCATCAGATCCCAGCTAATCCCATTGTCAATATCCCGCTGACCGTTGCACATAGCCACATATTCCAGTGCCTGTGTATGGTAGCTCAGCAGTCCTCTAACCAAAGTCTTGGTTCCTTCGGAGCTGTCCTCCTTGTTATACATACGGTTAATATAGTGCATAACACTATAAGTCACGCTGAAGGATGCCCCACCCTTTGTCACTACCACGGTGTAGGGGTTGCTATAAGCATCCGGTGTGATTCCCTGCACATCTACATAGCAGCCTGTATCTGTGGCAACCGGTGTCAGGCTTGCGCCATCTACGGTGAATTCCACACCCGTTAAATCACTTGCCTGGAAGTAAAAACGAATGGCAATCTTATTTTTTGCCAACACACTGGCGCCATACAAGCTTACGCCACTGATTGAGCCGCTTACTTCAACCTCGGGTATCTCTGCGGAGGGAATTTCCATTTCAATTGCTTCCAAACCGCTGTTGGCAAGGTTTCCTGTTTGATAGGAAAATGCTTGCTGTGCTGCTGTGCCGTACTCCAGCATTGCGCGCACCAGGCTCTTGGTGTAGTCACAATTGCTGTTTGCCAAAATGTAATCCGCATATTGCCGTACGGTATAGCTGCCCAACTGTGTAACCGTTTCTCCGTTTACCAACGAAATTACGATTTCATCGGTCATCTGGGCGGCACTCACCGGTACACTGACGGAAGCTGCACTTGCCGCTTCCCAGGTCAGGATTTCATCCCCCACCTGTGCCTGTACGGTAGATGCCTTGTCCTGCTCATCTATCTGCAGGTTGAAATTGACAGCGATGTCATCCCGCAGGGTCAAGGACCAGGATTCTACATAGCTTGCGTTTTCAGTATCGGCCAGTGCCTGCACCGGGATAAAGCTGACGATCAGCAGCATCGCCATCATAAAGGCCAACACTTTTGTAGGTCTTGCGTGTTTCATAATTACTCCTCCTTGTTTTATTATATTATAACAATGGTATTGATTTCCATTGTTAGATACGATATATTTTCTTATTTCTCTCAAAAGGCCCGTTGTTTAATTTATGCTGATATAAAGGGTATATTTTGCTCCGGCCGGGTAATCATAATAGGGCTTAAATTGTGTATCGCCACTGGTGAATATCAAGCTGTTGCCCTGCTTCTGCAGAAGACTATTGGGATTTTTACTTAAGGGAAGCATAGTTGCCAGTTGCGTATTGACCCCATCGCAGGCCAGTACAACAGGTCCATACTTCAATGCATAAACCCCGCTTCCGTTCTCGGTAATTTCTTCATAGTACAGCTCCATAGGAAGCTTCAGCACGATCTGATCACCATTGTTCCACATACGCTCCAATGTGAGCCAACCTTCCTTACGGATATAGCTGACGGTTTCTCCATTTACCTGAATAACAGCATCGGAAGCCAACCATGCAGGTTCCCGGAAGCAAAGCGCAAACGCTTCTGCTTGGGATACCATAACGGTAAATTCTACCGTATCTGTCACAGGAAAATCGGATTGCTGGGTCAACACAATGACATTGCCGGAAGACGCAGTCATCTCCACAGAAGAGTTGGTGTACAGATTGACATACATATTTCTTCCGTCATGGAAGTAAATGCTTTTCAGATACTCCATCATCACCAACGGGCGTGTTCCCGCACAGCAGGCCCACGGCCAATCGGTGCGTAATGATTTTGTGCCACCATCTGCAGAGTAGTCCGAATAGTAGTGAGGGCAGCCGTCCTGCGTTTCCAGAGATGCAATGGTCATATTGTAAAAAGCATCTTCTGTCCATTGACCATACGCACCATTAGCCGTATAGGACATCAGACGGTTATCCATATTCACTACAGCGTAGGAATTGCACTGTGTTTCTGTACTGCGAGGTGTGGTGCGCAAATAAGAAATCAATGCATCTTTCGGCAACAGCCACTCCCATTGGGTGCCGTATCCACCGGTTGCCAGTTTTTGGGTGTCCTCCAGCCACTGGTAAAAACGAACTGAAGCATTCAAATAATCAGTGTTACCTGTTTGTTCATAAGCTTCCAATGCGCTGTTGAAGGAATTTGCGTGAGAATAGGCATGGAAGTATTCGTTATAGGGACGGTCTACCGCAACAGAATAATCAAAAACATTCTCACCGTTTCGGAATATATCCCAAAACTCGGTATAGTCGTACAACGCAGCAAATGCATAGTACTTTTCTACCGTTTTCGCAGATTCCCCTTTTTCTTCTGCCAATTCTGCCAGCATATAAAGCGCTTCGCCCATAGTGTACCATTCTGAGCCATTATCACCCAAATACTTGGTGGGGTTCTGGAAAGGATCATTGGTCATTCCGTAATATACCAATGCCTTTGCCATGCGATATCCTTCTTCAAGCCCACAGTATTCATAGGCATCTATGAAGCACCGCAGCGTTTTCTCAAAGAAGTAAGCAGAATACATCAACGGATATCCACCCGTTTCCGTGATGATTTCCTGGTATCCCTGCAAAACATCCTTTACAAGCTGCAAATCGCTCTGAGCACCGGTAACGGCATAGCGCCTTGCTTTTGCGGATATTAGCTGTGCAATGCAGCATTCTGCACTTGTATCCGTCGCCCAACCGAGATCCCGGCCGGTTTTGGTATCCATTCCTGACACCTTCCTCCAACGATACAGAATGTCATCTGCTGTTAAGGTGTCATAATAGGACATACAACCGTCAAAACTCTGCTTATATAAGCCATCATATAGTTTCACATCACCATAATCAAAGCTTAATAGTTTAACTCTTTGTCCAAACAGAGGATTATATCCTGCCTCGGCATTGATAAATCCACATACATCACACACATCGTCATTGTCTGTATCCGTATGTGCATCGCAAACAGGCTGTACCTCTTTGAAGCAAAGATTGTCCAACAGCCAGTTGTTGCTTCCAACGCTCTTTGCAACGATTTGTGTGTTGATGTCCGCATTTGCCTGGAACAGCAGCTTCACATGGGCAATACCGGTCTTTCCGTCATAGGTTACACGGGCACAGCCGTCGGTATTGGTTGTTACAAAGTTTTCAATATTGGCAAAATTCAGCGTCAGCGTCTTAACAACTGTTCCGTCACGGCTGTCACCGTTTTCTGTCATCACATAGAGGTTAAACACCTTGTTGCTCTGTTCAGACCCCAACTTCAGGTCAAAATCTACAGTGTAGTAGGTGCCCTTGGTAAAGCCGACACCGCCGTAGCTACCCCAGCTGTGAGAGCCGTAAACAAAAATGTGTTCCTCGGAGGTGATCCGTGCCCAGCCATCCTCCAATGCTGCTGTGCTTCCGAAGAAAGAGCTCTTATGCCATGTCTGGGTCACACCCTTGTTTGCATTCTCAGAAAAGTCGTTAGCAAACTTTGTGGACACATCCATCACTGCAATCTCTACGCCGTTATCATAGTTCTGAACAATGATCTCAGTGCCACAGCTATCACACACACTGTCGCTGTCCGCATCCACATGCTCTGTACAATTGATTGCAACATTCTTAACCACCAGGTTATCCAGCAGCCAGTTATTTGTGCCTGCGCACTTAGCAATCAAAATTGTGTTTGCAGTCGCATCGGCCCGGAAATACACATTGATATGTGCGGTATCTGTCGCTGCGTTGTATGTGACATGGGCAAAATCATCCGTATTGGCAGTTACAAAGTTTGTAAAGTCCGCAAAATTCAGGGTCAGCGTCTTATAAGCTGTACCTGCATAGGGAGAGGAAGCACTCATAGTGGTCACATACAGATTGAAAATCTTATTGGCATCTGCATCACCCGGCTTCAGGTCAAATGCAACCGTGTACCGTTCACCCTTGGTAAATCCAACACCGCCAAACTGACCCCAATCGTGGGTTCCGTATGCAAAGAGATTTTCCTCAGAAGTGATTCTCACTTGTCCGTCTTCCAATTCCGCAACGCTCTGGAAAAATGCTGTACGCTTCCAAGAGGCATCTACGCCCTTGTCCTTATTATCCTGGAAGTCATTTTCAAACTTTGTGGCAATATCCACCACATTGTGTGTTACCTGATTATCATAATCCTGCCTGATTATAACCTGCTGAATGAGCAGATTATCCAGCAGCCAGTTGTTAGCACCTGCACACTTGGCGATCATCTGGGTATTGGCAGCGGTTTCGTCCGCCTGGAACAGCACCTTAATCTGGGCAATGTTCGTTTGGGCATCATAGGTAACATGGGCAAAATTGTCCGTGTTGGTGGTTACAAAGTTTTCAAAGTCCGCAAAATTCAGAGTCAGAGTCTTGTAGGCAGTGCCGCCATAGGGATCGGAACCGTTCACTGGGGGGGTGTACAGGTTGAAGGCCTTGTTTGCATCCACGTCACCCAGCATCAAATCAAATTCAGCTGTGTAGTATGCACCCTTGGTGTACATAATGCCACCAAATGCGCCCCAATCATGACCGCCGTAGATAAACAGACCGTTTTCAGAGGTGATCCGTGCCCAACCGTTGTCCAATGCGGCCGTTTTGGTTTGGAAGAAAGCTGTCCGCTTCCATGTGGCATCAACGCCCTTGTTGATGTCCTCGGCAAAGTCGTTGCTCAGCTTTATTGCAACGGGGACAACGCTGAAGGATACTTCGTTGTCAAAGTCTTTGTCCATTACAACCTGCTGTATGAGCAGATTATCCAGCAGCCAATTGCTGTTTGCACTGCGGGCGATCATTTGAGTGTTCACTGCGCTGTCTGCCTGGAACAGTACCTTTACATGAGCGGTTCCGGTTTCCGCACGGTAGCTGACGCTGGCAAAATCATCTGTATTGACGGCGATAAAGTTCTCAAAATCACCAAAGTTCAATGTCAGAGTCTTATATGCCGTGCCGCCATAGGGATCATTGTCATTCTGTTTTGTGATATACAGATTGAAAGCTTGATTTGTATCCGTGGCACCGGGCTTAATATCAAATTCGGCAGTATAGTAATTACCCTTGGTAAAGCCAACACCGCCAAAACAGCCCCAGGCATGGTTGCCGTAAACAAACAGGCCGTTTTCTGAAGTAATTCTTACCCAACCATTGTCCAGTTCGGCTGTTTTGGTTTGGAAGTGAGCCGTCCTCTTCCAGTTTGCGTCTACGCCCTTGTCTTTATTCTCAGAAAAATCATTGTCCAATAAGGTGCTGATTTCCACCAGATCCCAGCTAATCCCATTGTCAATATCCCGCTGACCGTTGCACATAGCCACATATTCCAGCGCCTGTGTATGGTAGCTCAGCAGTCCTCTAACCAAAGTCTTGGTTCCTTCGGAGCTGTCCTCCTTGTTATACATACGGTTAATATAGTGCATAACACTATAAGTCACGCTGAAGGATGCCTCACCCTTTGTCACTACCACGGTGTAGGGGTTGCTATAAGCATCCGGTGTGATTCCCCGCACATCTACATAGCAGCCTGTATCTGTGGCAACCGGTGTCAGGCTTGCACCATCTACGGTGAATTCCACATCCGTTAAATCACTTGCCTGGAAGTAAAAACGAATGGCAATCTTATTTTGTGCCAACACACTAGCACCACAATACTTTATGCCGCTGATTGCACCGCTCACTTCAACCTTGGGTATCTCTGCGGAGGGAATCTCCATTTCAATTGCTTCCAGGCCACTATTGGCAAGGTTTCCTGTTTGATAGGAAAATGCTCGCTGTGCTGCTGTGCCGTACTCCAGCATTGCGCGCACCAGGCTCTTGGTGTAGTCACAATCGCTGTTTGCCAAAATGTAATCCGCATATTGCCGTACGGTATAGCTGTTCAACCGAGTAACCGTCTCTCCGTTTACCAAAGAAATTACAATTTCATCGGTCATCTGGGCGGCACTCACCGGTACACTGATGGACGCTGCACTTGCCGCCTCCCAGGTCAGGGTTTTATCCCCCACCTGTGCCTGTACGGTAGATGCCTTGTCCTGTTCATCTATCTGCAGGTTGAAATTGACAGCGATGTCATCTCGCAGGGTCAAAGACCAGGATTCTACATAGCTTGTCGCAGAAGCATCATCTGCGCGTGTTGTGACCGGCACTGCACTTAAAAACATCATCAGTGCCAAAAGAAGTGACAACACTTTTTTTACGCTAAACCTGCGCATTTCCACACATCCTTAAAAGTTATTCGATCCATACGTGGTGGTCCTCTGTCTATTACGGCAGAGGACCGCCGCATTTACATTTAGTTGTTGGGTTTTACTTCCTTTACACACAGATTGTCGAACAGCCAGTCATTGGCACCGACACTGCGGCAAATCAGCTGTGTATCCACGTTTGCATCCGCCCGGAACAGCATCTTAACATGAGCTGTGTGGGTAGCTGCATCGTAGGTTACATAGGCAAAGTTGTCGGTGTTCGTCGTCACAAAGTTCTTTGTATCCGCAAAGTTCAGTGTAAGTGTCTTATACGGTGTACCACCGTAAGCATCGCTGTCATTTTGCTTTGTCACATACAGATTCAGAATCTTATTGGACCCGGCATCTCCCAACTTAATATCCAGTTCTACCGTAAAGTATTTGCCCTTTGTAAAACCGACGCCGCCGTACTGTCCCCAGGCATGATTTCCGTAGACAAACAGACCGTTTTCAGAGGTGATCCGTGCCCAGCCGTTGTCCAGTGCGGCCGTTTTGGTTTGAAAGAATGCCGTCCTCTTCCAGTTTGCGTCCACGCCCTTGTTCAGATCCGCAGAGAAATCATTTTTCAGCTTCACTGCAACATCCGTCACGTCGATTACAACACCGTTGTCATAATTCTGCTCAAATACCGTGGTCTTTACCTGCTTTATGCACAGATTGTCGAACAGCCAGTCATTGGCACCGACACTGCGGCAAATCAGCTGCGTATCCACGTTTGCATCCGCCTGGAACAGCAGCTTCACATGGGCTGTATGGGTAGCTGCATTATAGGTTACATGGGCAAAGTCATCTGTGTTGGTTGTAACAAAGTTTTTGAAATCAGCAAAGTTTAGGGTGAGCGTCTTGTAAGGTGTGCCGCCGTAGGCATCGCTGTCATTTTGCTTCGTCACATACAGATTAAGTACTCTGTTTGCATTGTCTGCACCCAGCATAATATCCAGTTCTACAGTATAGTAGCTGCCCTTTGTAAAACCAACGCCGCCGTACTGTCCCCAGGCGTGGTTTCCGTAGATAAATAAGCCGTCCTGAGAAGTTACACGGGCACGACCGTTATCCAAAACAGCTGTGCTGCTGAAGAATGCCGTTCTCTTCCAGTTTGCGTCCACGCCCTTGTTCAGATCCGCAGAGAAATCATTTTCCAGCTTCACTGCAACATCCGTCACATCGATCACAACACCGTTATCGTAATCCTTCTCCACAACCTGCATTGCTCCGCAAACATCACATGCTCCGTCGCTATCTACATCTATATGCTCCGTGCAGTTGATGCGAACCTTCTTAATCAGGAGGTTGTCCATCAGCCAATCGTTATTTCCGGGACACTTTGCAAGCAGCTGTGTAAACACTTCACTATCTGCCCGGAACACGACCTTAATATGGGCTGTATGCGTTGAAGCATCATAGGTCACATGGGCAAAATCGTCCGTGTTGGTTGTTACGAAATTCCCAAAGTCTGCAAAGTTCAAAGTAAGTGTTCTTTCTGCCTTACCTGCCCGAACATCTGCATCCGGTATTTCTGTAGTTACATAGAGATTAAACACTCTATTGGTGTTATCTGCCCCCAACTTCAGGTCAAACTCTGCTGTATAGTAGCTTCCCTTCTCAAATCCAAAGCCACCATAGTAGCCCCATGTATGATAGCCGTAGACAAACAAGTGCTCGTTGGAAACGATGCGCGCCCAACCGTTGCTGAGCTCTGCATTACTTCCAAAGAATGCCTTTTTGTGCCATTCCTGAGTGATACCCTTGTTTACATCCTGAGAGAAATCGTTTTCAAACAGGGTGTTTACATCAATTACATTGATCACAACGCCATTGTCATAATCCTTCTCCTGCACAATCGGTGCTTCACAAATATCACAGCTTGCATCACCGTTTTCGTCCACATGGCTTTCACAATGAATACCCACCTGCTCCACACGCAGATTGTCCATGTAGAAATGGTTATAACCACGCTTGAAGGAAACTACCTCCACATTCCCGTTTTCGGGAGCTGTGAACAGAATTTCAATGTGTGTCATATTTGTTTCCTTGTCATACTGTACAGAGGCAAAATTATCGGTGTTCTTAAGAACAAGCTTTTTGTAATCGGAGAAATCAATCAAAAGCTCTTTCAGTGCCTTACCTTCTTGATAAATATGGCCGTTATCTTCCATCAAATACAGGGCAAATTTACGGTTGTTGTTATCGTCCGCCAAACGCAGGTCAAAAGACATCTTATAGGTCAGACCCTTGCCGAAGCTAACAGCGCCAAACATACCCCACCGATGGGTACCATATGCAAACAAGCCCTCATTGGAGGTAATGCTGGCCATGCCGTCTACCAACTCTGCCTCGCTTCCGAAGTACGCCGTTCTTTCCCATTCCGCATCTACGTCCTTATCCACGCTCTCGGAGAAGTCGTTTTCAAACACGACAGCCTTTGTATCGTAGTTATCGAAGCGGACACCGTTATCATAGTCAATCTTTTCAATGGTCACCTTGGGAGTGACATCCATAATATTCAGTTGATCGATAAGCCATTCATTGTCGCCACTGACCTTGCTGACTACCTGAATATTCGGCGTTACATTCTTTTTGAAACGAATTTCCACATGGGCAATTCTTGTTTCGCTGTCATAAACTACAGACGCAAAATCATCTGTGTTTTCCTTTACAAAATAGTTAGACTCCCCTTCCTCTGCCTCTCGGTAGAGATCCGCAAAATCCAATGTCAGAGTACGCAATGCCGTGCCTTCCCGAACGTCCTGGTTATCTTCCTGCTGTACATAGAGGTTGAATACCGTCTTCGTTCTGGCATCACCAAGCTTTAACTTAAAATTCATCACATAGCTGTGACCATCATAAAAATCTACTCCACCGAAGACACTGCCCCATGTATCAAAGCGTCCAAAAGTGAACATATGGCGATCAGAAGTAATTCGAGCCCAGCCTTCATCAGCAGTTACACTTGTGGGGCCGAAAAACGCATTTCTCGCATTGTTGGTCAGCTCAATCTTTGCCCCTTGGGGTCTGCTAAAAGAAGTGCCCAACAAAAATCTATTGAGCTGATAGCTACCAATCTTTTCTTCGTTGACGCTGTAATCGTAGGTAGGCTTGTTGTCCTCCTGGATCCATTCTACGCTGCGGCCTTCTTCTGTGATCTGCGCAATATACAGATTATCAATAAACCAATCGTTATAGCCACTTGTGTCGCGGCTGTTCAACAAATAATAGTTTGAACCACGTTCAACGGAGAAGCGAACTTCCAGGTGGCAAATGCCCGTCTCCGCATCATAGGTCACATGAGCAAACTCGCCCTTTTCAGAGTTAAATGCCACCAGGTTTTCTATGTCACTAAAATCCAAAACAACCTGCTTGAGCTGCTTGCCGAAACGAGGATCCTCGTTGGGTTTTTCTTCGGCCAATGTCAGGGTAAAGTTATTGTTGGAATTATCAGAGCCTTTTCTTAAATCAAAGGAAACAGTGTATGTTTTTCCTGTTTCAAATTTCACATTTCCAAAAGCGCCCCATGAACTGTATCCAAAGACAAACAAATGCTCAGAAGAGGTCACATGTGCCCAACCGTCTTCCAATGTGGCTTTTGAACCTTTAAAGCAGGATTTCTGCCATTCCTGTGTGATGTTTTCATCCAATGTTGTAGAAAAATCGTTAAAGAGAATAACATTCTCTACAACGGTTTCACCACGCACTACGCCATTGTCGTAGTCCTGCACAACAGAAGGTTGCGTTGCCGGTTCTGTTTCATCCTGTTCGGGATTGACCTGGATAGGCGGATCTGTTGGGTCCTCTGAATTTGCATTCTTGCAAGCGACCAGTCCAACCACCATGAGCGCAGTCAGAAAACACAGCAGACAACTCTTCCAAATAGTGGTCTTATGATTCATATTGTTTCATTCCTTTCCGAAAACAGTATGCGTGTATTTTACTCCTGCACCACAGAAATGTTATCAAAGAGCCAGCAGATGCCCTTTGCACTTTCATAAGCCAGTTTGTTCTCGCCATTGGTCGGATCGCTGGAAACACCATACTCACCCGGTCTCTCTCCGTCGAAGTAGAAACCACCAGTATTGGCATTAAGAATCATATCAAAGGAGGATGTTGTCTTAAACTTCACAACAACGTGAGTCATACCTGTGCTTTCGTCGTAGGTATAAGTAACAAAATCCTTGGTGCCCTTACCTTCACAGCCGTTGGTAAAGTCCAGCGTATAATACTTTTGCACATCATCACCTTCACCACTGGGGTCAAGACCGCAACGGGGATCATGGGTATCAAACGCCTTGCGCAGATAAATAGTAAACTCTTTAACCGTAGAGCTTTCATCCGGCCGAACATCAAATTCCATTGTATACTCAGTGCCCTTTTCCAGCTTTACGCCGCCCATAACACCCCAATAGTGGTCACCAAATACGAACAGATGGTCATACTCCGGCCGTACCATACCCAGGTTGTTGCCATTTGCATCTGTCTTCTGCTGAACATCAGCACCCCAGAACATACCATAGGTATTTGTCAGCAATGCGTTATTTTCTGCTTTTTCAAATGTTGCGCCCGCCAACAGTGTGCTGACAACATCAATGGACATCTCTTTACCGTTGTCCAAACGTACTAACAGGCTCGTAGTGCCGGTCAGTGTCTGCAGCAGTTCTTTCTTCAGGGTTAATGTTTTTTCCTTTTCAGAGTACTCATATTGGTCTTCTGTTGCATAGTCTTTGTTGCCAACACGGATCTCTTCAATTTTACTGTCACCCAAGTCTGCGGAAATTACCACATCCGCAGGGTTTTTGAAGTCAAACTGAACATCCTTGGTATCCATAGATAAGTTGCTGCCGGATACCATCTTCACAGGAAAGGTCACACTGCCGCCGCCGGTTTCAACTTTAAACTCACAGGTTTGGCCGACTTCAAAGAAAATCAAGGAATAAGCAGAAACGGTAAATTCTCCGGTATCAGTATTGCAAGAATACTCTGCAACCTTATCCAAACGAGTGCCGTCAATGTACAGTGCGTAATCGGTATAGTCCTTTAAATCCACTTTGAAGACATAATCGCTATTGGAATCGAAGTCGTACTCCGCCGGCGCGTCCTTGATCGTGGGTTCGGTCTTTGAGCCGCCACAGCCGGAAAGCAACAAACTCAGGCTAAGCATCGCCACCAAAAGCAGGGATAACAACCGTCTTGTTTTCATATTCTTTCTCCTCCTATTTATTCCTCAATATAACCAAGTGCTTTTAATTGCTGATATGCACTGTTTTGCATTTGCACAGCGCCAGTATCAAGCCATTTTTCCACAAACTCTTCATAAGACATTGTGTTTTTCTGTTGAATATAGTTGATGTCAAACTCGTTGATCAGAGATTCCAGATAATTGACCAGCTTCGGATCCACAGACCGGATCATATCACCGTAATTCAGCTTGGTTTGCTTTGCGTAATATGCCCGACACTGTTCTACCAGCTGTATGTAATCATAAGAAGCATCGGTGTACGCTGTCATCTTGCCGTGTTCTATTACATTATCCCGCACAGTCTGAATTGGTACGCCGTAATCCCACAAGCAGCCGTAACTTGCCTTTTGATGATTATCCTTGTTGGTCATAGCATAGTAGGCGTAGTAGCCGGTGTCATTTCCATCTGCGTCCAGAACACGCACCAGCTCGTTTTCTTTATCCGTCGCCTCCAGCGTATAATTGTCAATATTGATACCCCAGCGAAGTTGATAGTAGAGGCTGCTGCCGATATCATCCGTTTCCTGCCACATCATATCGTTGAATATGGTCAGAATTTTGCGAATTTTTTCATCGGAGCAGTTTTTGTTAATGGCGATCTTATAGCCACCAATTCTTGTGAAATTGACACCCTCTCGCTTAATAGACGGATCATCAGTCGGCATTTCAAGGGTTGTCCATATTCCACTTTTTTGTTCCTGTGTTGTACCCTCAGCATACTCAATCGCCAGTGCAGGAGAATACCAGTCAATGCCGATTCTGCCGTTATATAAATTTGTCTTATGATTACCCCAGCTCTGTGTATACCAGTCAGGGTCAATTAAGCCTTCCGATACCACAGTACGCATGAAGTTAAGAAACTTCTCATAGCTTCCATCCAAAATCGGATGAGATAGTTCTCCTTGGTCGTTGACATACCAATCATCGTGCTCAGAGAACATGAACAGATAGTGTTTTACATGTCCAACGGTTTCATTTTCGCCGCTGGAGGTAAACAGATAATACCCGTTTCCCTTGGTACGCTTTACCCAACGAGCCATATCCAGCAACTCATCCACAGTTTTGGGATTTCCGGAAGTGCCGCTGTCAGCATTCCACTGTTCCACCCAATCTTTACGAATTCGGAAGCTCCAGTCGGTGCTGTCACTGGGATACATGACGCACATCTGCATTCCTTCATCACTATAGATGCTGCCGATTTTATCTTTATTTTCCTTATAATAGGCTTCCAAATTTGGCATACTGGACATATACGGAGTATAATCCTTTACCAAAAATCCTTGGTTATAGAGACTCTTAAGCTGGTTAAAATCGTTGAAAATAATTACATCCGGCTTGTCTCCGCTGGTGGAGGAAAACCGTTTCATAATTTCATCATTCATATTGGTAGTTAAATTCAACTGCCAATCACAATCATATTTCTCGTCGATCACTTTTTTATAGGGATTCTTTTCGTAGTCTGTGGGAACTATTCCGTTCACCCAGCCTTCGTAAAGCACCTTAATTGTATGCTCGTCATTGACTGTGCTATTGGAACCGCCGCATCCTGCCAGCCCAACAGTCATGCTCAAAAGCATCACTGCGGTCAGGATCAGAGAAAGCCATTTTTTCATCATAAAACCTCCTTGTATAAAGAAACCATGTTATTCCTTAACGGCACCCAAATAGACGCCCTTTGTAAAGTGCTTCAGGAAGAAGGGGTAGGCCAGCAAAATTGGCAAAATACCTACAACGGCCACAACCATCTTCTTTGCCTCCGCATTCATCACCGCGGCCGGACCGCCAACAGCTGAGAAGGAGAAATAGTTCTTTAAATACAGCTGCAAGGGAACGAGATTACTGTTACTGCTGTCAATATATAAGAATGCATCAAACCAGGAGTTCCAGGCACCTACCATACCCATAAACATCATCACTGCAATAGTAGCCTTATTGCAGGGAACCATTATTTTTGTCATAATATTGAGTTCTGAGGCGCCATCCAAACGGGCTGCCTCTACCATGGAGGTAGGTGTTCCCTCAAAGGTTTGTCGGAACATAAGTGCGCTCCAGCCACCTAACAAGCCAGGAAGGACATATACCCAGAATTTGTTTAACAAGCCGGTATAATCCCGCATCAAATACGCCGGTATGGTGCCGCCACCAAAGACCATCGTGAAAAACACAATAAAGGACAGGACTTTCTTTCCCCAAAAATGATTCAACTGAAGCGCATAACCAAACATCATACAGCACAGTGTGGAGAGTGTGGGGCCCACCAGAGTTCTCGCGATAGAAACGCCAATGGCCTTATACAAATCCGGTTTGCTTAGCACCTCTTTGTACGCCTCCAACGTCGGATCATGTGGGAACAGAAATACGCCTTCCCTTTGGATCCACTCCTGCTCCGTCATAAAAGAGGCACCAAATACATATAACAGCGGGTATGCGCACAGAATCACCAGCAGGGTCAATATGGTTCCGGTAATAATCTGGTAGCCTGTTTCGCCACTTTTAATTTTGTTTTTTCTTTTATGAGATACCATAATACCACCTTCTCTACCAAATGCTCACGCCAAACTTCTTCTTCATAAACCGATTGGCCCACAAAACCAAAATCATACCCACCGTGGATTGCACCAACGACAATGCTGCACCGGGACTATATTCAAAGGCTTTCAGGCCATAGTTATACAGCCAGGTGTTCACCGTTTCAATGCTCTGCCGCACCGCAGGAGAGTAGAACAAAAGAATTTCTTCTGTATTGCCACCGGTGAAAATGCCGCCAATGACAAAAATAAGCTGGAAAATCAGGACGCCGCGAATACCAGGAAGGGTCACAGCAAATATTCTGCGCCACGGACCGCAACCGTCAATTTTAGCAGCCTCGTACAAAGTGGGGTCAATATTCTGCATTGCAGCAAGATAAATCAGGGAGCCCCAGCCCACACCCTTCCAAACGGAAAATACATACAAGATAACACGCACCGCACTGGGAGAGGTTAAAAAGTCGTAGGATATGCCAAATAGTTTGTTAAGAACTGAGTTAAGCATGCCGCTATTGGACAGCATACCGTAGGCTATACTGTAAACAATGACCCAGGAGAAGAAGTGAGGCAAATACAATACGCCCTGAGAAAATCTGCGAAGCTTTTCTGTCTTTATATGAAACAGAATAATTGCTAAGATAATTGGCGGTAAAAAGCCAAAGATAAAATCCAAAAGGCTGAACAGCATTGTATTACCGAATATCTTCCAAAAATCCGGCATTTCCACAAAGACATACTTAAAATTCTGAAAGCCCACAAATTTACTGCCCCAGATACCGTCCGCAAAATTATAGTCTGTAAAAGCCAGTACGAATTGCAACAGCATTGGTCCGTAAGAATATACGATCAAAGATATCAAACCGGGAATAATCAGCAGATAAATAAACCAGTAGTTTTTCATGCTGTACTTGAACCGGTCGAGCCCCTTTTTTGGTTCCATTATTTATCCCTCTTTCATCTGGTGCTCATATAAAGGATGTAACGTTCGCCCTCATCATACGCATAATAAGGTTTGAAGGTCGCACCCTGGGCAGTAAAGGTCAAGCTGCCCTCTTGCTTCTGTAAAATGGTGTTGGGGTCTGCATCTATAGGTACAATGGACTTCAGATTTTCTACCACACCCTCGCAAGCCAAAACCACAGGGCCGTACTTCAGTGCGTATACGCCCTCGCCATCCATGGTGATTGCCTCGTAATAAAGATTCATCGGCATATCCACAGTCACCACATCTCCAGACTGCCAGGAGCGTGTCACCTTCAGCCAGCCATTCTCCTGAACATAGGACACCTGTTCACCATTTACCGATATTACGACCTCGCCGGCAACCCATGTCGGTTGACGGAACGAAATTGTAAACTCTGCGTTTTCCTTCACATCCACCGTAAACACAACCTTGGTGTCCTCCGGGAAATCAGATTGTTGACTCAAAGTGATGGTGTTTCCGCTTTCTGTGTTCAGAGAAACGGAGGAATTGGTATACAAATTCACATACAGGTTCTGTGTATCATGGAAGTAAATGCTCTTTAAATACTCCATCACCACCAACGGACGTGTACCGGCGCAGCAAGCCCAAGGCCAATCCCATCGCAGGTACTTTGTACCACCGTCAGAGGAATAGTCGGAATAATATGTGGGATAACCGTCCCGTGTTTCCAGGGAGGCGATTGTCATATTGTAAAGCGCATCTTCGGTCCACTGACCGTAAGAAGCATCTGCAGTGTGGGCCATAAGCCGATTGTCCAGGTTGACAATGGCATAAGAATTGCACTGGGTTTCCGTACTTCTGTCAGTAGTTTCCAGGAAACCGATCATCACATCCCTAGGCAAAATCCATTCCCACTGTGCACCGTATCCGCCGGTTGCCTGCTTTTGCTCCTGCAGTGCCCAATCATAAAATTTCTTCGTGGCATCTAAGTAATAGGCGTTTCCAGTATGTTTATAGGCTTCCAGCGCGCTGTTGAAGGAATTAAAATGAGAATAGGCGTGGAACCACTCATTAAACGGTCTGTCTACCTCTACAGAATAATCAAATACATTTTCCTCATTATAGAAAATATTCCAAAAGTCCGTATACTCATACAGCTTGGCAAACTCTAAATAGCTCTTCACCAGAGCTGCAGACTCTCCTTTGCTTTTAGCAAGGAAGGCAAAATGATAGAGCACTTCGCTCATAGTGTACCATTCAGAGCCATTATCACCCATTAGCTTTGTGGGTTCTTTAAAGGGGTCATTGTTCATACCATAGCTCAGAAAATCCTTTGCCATCTCATACCCCTGCTCCAAGCCGCAGCACTCGTAGGCATCAATAAACGCCCGCAAGGTTTTCTCATAAAAATATGCGGAGTACATAAGCGGGTGGTCACCCGTTTTATCTATAATTTCCTGATAGCCGTCCAGGATATCCTGCACGATTTGTTTGTCTTCCTCTGCTCCTGTAACAGCATAGCGACGGGCCTTTGCAGAGATCAACTGTGCCAAGCAGCACTCAGAAGCGGATTCGGCCTCCCACTGCAGGTCTCTGCCTGTTGCAGTGTCAATGCCTGCCTTTTTTCTCCAGCGATACAAAATATCATCGGCAGTCAGCTGGTCGTAAAACGCCATACAGTTATCAAAGGTGTCCTTGAACATACCGTCTGTCAGGGTCACATCATCATAGTCAAACCCATACAATAGTTCACGGCTATTTGCTGTGCCACTGTTTGTTGATTGTTCTGCGTCGGTAGGCTTTGTACTTACGGGGGATTGTCCGTTGCCACCGCAACCCGCAAGCAACAGCACAGCCAGCAGACCAGCCAAGACTCTACTCCATTTTTTCATGATAAGTCCTCCTTTTTCAGTGCAAAGTACATTCTGTAATCCTCGTTTTCCGCATATTCCATATAGGGCTTAAACACATTACCCTCTCCATAATACCGGTCGTTTTCACCGGCAATCAGCGTTTCGGGTGTGGGAGTTTTCTCCAAACCCTCTGCCGCCAATACCAGCGGGCCAACCAAAAACGCGCGCACGCCTTCCGTATCACTTTTTACATCCTGATAGTACACAGGCCGTGGGAATTGAACGGTAATCGTTTGACTTTGTGTGCCTTTTACATGCAGACAGTAAGCACCGGGCACTTCCGTATAATCGCAACCACAGATCACAGGTGTTTCTGCTTCCGACAGATATCCCGGCTTACGGATATAAATGCGTTGACAAATGGGCTGTGTCCCCTTCGGTATGATTTGTAAGCTGAACGCACCGGTTTTCTCGTACTCTCCACAGAGCTTTACCACCGATTGGGTGCATTCAATCTGTGAAGGAATAAACAGGTTCACCGCCAACGTATCACCCTCACCCCGGAAGTAGATGCTTCGCAGCAGTTCTGCCGCGGCCAGGGGGCGTGTGCCGGAACAACAGGTCCAGGAGATCGGATTTAAGTATTTATGACCGCCATCTGCACAATAATCAGAATAATAAAAAGCATGGCCTTCCGCATCTGTTTCCAAACTGGAAAGGAAGGAATTATAGTACAGCAACTCACTTTGATTGCCATAGCTTAAATCCCCGGTTTCCACTGTTAAAAATCGGTTCAATCGCAGGCTGGCGTATGTATTACACTGATTTTCAAAGGTACAATGGCAGTGCAACAAAGCATCCACTATTCTGTCCTTTGGAAGCAGCCATTCCAAGATCGTACCATAGCCGCCGGTGGCGATAACCTGGGTTTCAGTCATAAAAGCATTAAACTTTTTCGCTGCCTCCAAATACTTTCTGTCGCCTGTGCGATAATACAGGTACGCTGCGCTGTTGAAAGAATTGACATGGGAATAGGCGTGGAAATAATCGGAATTTACACCGGCTTCGGGGGAATAATCAAACAGATTCTTTCCCTCCAGAAAAATATTCCAAAACCGATCATATTCAAATTTCTTTGCGAAAGCCTCTATCTGTGCGATATATTCCTCCGGCTCCGAACGGCCTATTGCCATATCCGTAAAGCGGTAGACAGCCTCGCTCAAAGTGTACCATTCGATTTCCCGGAAGGTCTCATCCTTTGCACCGTTATCTCCCAACCGGCAGGCAGCGTTAGCAATCTCAGGAATCTGACGGAAGTTATCTATCAACGCCTTACAAACATCGTAAGCATCAGCAAAGCCACAGATTTCATATGCATCCAAAAGGCCGTGAAAAACCTTCTCCGCCATATATGTAGTTTCACAGATAAAGCAGCTGGGAACCACCTTTTGTACCTGGGCAAAGGCATCCACATATTCCCGCACACGGTCGCGGTAACGGACATCTCTGGTATAATCGTAAAACCGGCAGAACGCCTGAAGCCATTGCCCTATAACGATACCGCCTTCTTCGAACCAGCTTCTGCCATTAACCAGGCTTTTTCCCCCACAGGTATCCAACCCAGCCTTCATCCGCATTTCAAAGAAAACATCTGCAGTAGGAATTGAGAGATAAAACTCTCCGATGGTATTCAGCCTGTTAAGCAATACAGGATCTGTTATTGTTACTTCCCCATATCTGACAGCTATCAATGGATCAAAACTTTTTTGCTTATTCATATTCCCTTTCTCCAATCCATTTTTAACATAATAAAACGTCGTCAGGTGATTTCAGGCGACTTTTTCTCCCGGAACAGGCCTTTGCATTGCCACCTTTCACAAACAAACCCGACTATTTCACCGTTCTTTTAGTTAACTTTATCATATCAAGGCAGTGTTTTCTTTCTATTTTTCTTCTTTTGTTTTCTGTTTTTTAACATTTTGACGGATTTTTCCAGTATTTTCCCTTGCAAAATTTAACATTGATTGCTACAATGGTTTTAGAAAGGAGGTTTTTCCATGTCCGATTTTTCCCATTCCACCGCCAAAGAAAAGGAAAATATACAAAATAGCTTCGGCTGTGACTTTAACACCAACAGCTCCTATCCCCTTCTGCACAATCATACTTTTTTTGAATTCACCTTCTTTTTTGCACGGACAAAGCATTTTATTAACGGCCGCACCGTCTGGCTTGAGGAAAACACCCTGATATTTATCCGTCCCAAAGATACCCACTACTTATCCGACTGCCGGGAAGCAATGGGACATTTGAATCTAAAAATCTCCTGTGAACAGCTTCGATTACTTTGCGATTTCATTGATCCCGATTTTTACAACCTGCTGATGGAATCAGAGGACCTTCTGTTATCTGTACAAACCTCCCCGGATTTTGGCAGACAAGTCCGAAAATTTCTGGACGAGCTTTTGATCACTCCCGACAAAAAGCCAAAATTTGTATCTTGCAAATTTATGATCTGTACATTTTTGAAGATTTTATACGGCCATTTATGTGATCATTCTGAACAAGTGCTTTCCGACACCGTAAAAAGCATGATGTCCTTATTACGAAACTCCAACAATTTCGGCACAAACATTACAGAGCTTCTAAGTGGCTTAGGTTATAGCTATATGCAGCTTTACCGCTTATTTAAAGAAGCCACCGGGCAGTCTCCCAAGGCTTTTTTTACAGAGCAAAAACTTCGCTATGCCGCAAACCTGCTTGCCTACACCAGCTACAAAATTGTGGAAATCGCCAGTCTATGCGGTTTTGCCTCCCAACCCCGTTTTGACACAGCCTTCAAAAAGCACTACGGCATGACGCCTCGGGAATACCGCAGCGAGCAGTCTCGTCTTTATTAGTATTGTCTATAACCTTTTTTACAATCTTGCGTCCACGCATCATGACAAAGTTTTGCATAACAATACGAGGGTCGCCAAAAAGCAGGAAACCGAAGGGACAAAAGTCCCCTCGGTTTCCTGTTGTTTTATTCAATAATGTCGCTGCCGTATACAGCAAGCTCTGTGATTGCCGCCCAACCACCTGGATTTTCTGCCACCAGATCCTTCAGACGAAGCTTTGTAACAGGCTTATCCGTAGCGATGTCAAAGCGTTGCTCTAACGCATCGTCTGTGATGACAATACTTATGTTTTCTGTGGTGCCGTCGGCATAGGTAAGTTCCACCACTCCACTGTTAAAATAAGTATCATGCGGGAAATCATGACGGATGATAATTCCCAATTCCTTTGCCGAGATACCCCTGCCAAAATCGACTTCAATCCACTGAGAACCAGTATTGGCAGGTCCCCAAGATTGGCAAGGATAGCTTCCGTGGCCAAGATTATAAGTAAATCCATCAATGGCGTTTCGTGCAAGGAAGTTCAGATCTCCCGGCGTATCTTCCCACTGCGTTGAAGCTGTAACATGTGGATATTGACCGGAAGCACTTTTATTCTCGTTGTAATCGTACACATTTTCAGCAAGATTTCGTTCCTGTGCAATTTCTTCTTCCGTCAGGATCCGTGCTGTTATGTAGTTTGTAGTATTGGCATACTCCTTGCTGATCGTAGTCACCATAGAGGTTAGTGCAGGAATCTCATAGGTGAAGGTTCCGTCAGGACAGTAAATAATTGCCTCGCCCATTTTCGGGGTCAACGTAAACCCGAAATGCGTTTGACCATCCGGGAGCGTAACTGTTACCACATCTCCCTCATCAAGCTGCGTCGGTACATACAGATTCGTAATGCCGTTGTTCTTAAGGGTGTATTCTTTGTTTGCGCTCTTATCCTTGTAGGTCACAGTCAACTCACCCTCAGGAAGCATTCCGGCCATGGCGAGCCGACTATATTCATTTCGCATCACATAGTAATCCCGCTTATTCTGTTCTTCCTCTGCCTCCCGCTTTTCAGTCAAATCCCAGTGGTTATTTGCGTCATAGCTTCCATAGGCAGGCACGCACAAATCAATCCACGCAGCTATTGTGCGAAGTTCGGTATCGCTCAGTTCCACACCTTGGTGGCCTGCACGCAAAAGCTGCATAAGCCGTGAAGTGCTTGCGCCATAAGTATTCGCGGGTACAATTTCCGCACCGGACATTGAGGACAGCCAGTTGGTGTACGAATTAGAAGGTGTACCAATCCACTGGCCCTCATTTTTAGGCAAAGAGCCGGTAAGCACCAGGTAAGACAACGGGAAGTAACGCGACATTCTTTGAGAACCAATGTTTACACTTTCCAGGGAAACAGGATTTTTTGCCGATGCTTCGCCGCCCACCGGCTTCACAACAGATAATGCACAGTCAATATACCGGCCGCCGCTATGCTGATTGATGCTGATTGCCAGTACATTTTCCCCGTTTTGTAAAAGGTCGCCGTCCAAAGTAATATCTGTGTACTTATCTACCCATTTACCTTCCGCTGAAAACACCTCTTCACCGTTTAGATAAATGATCGGGCTGTCATCATACAACGTCGTCAACTTAATCGCTGCGCCCGCGTATTGGCTTACGTCATTAACGGTGAAAGTCTTGCGAATAAAGATCCATTTTTTATCACCGGACCAATGTGTGCCTACCGATGCCACATCGCTGCGGTCACCGAAACCGGCTTTTCCTGTTTGCCAATTTCCGCTAAAGCCCACATCATTCCAACCGACGGTCGGATTGTCGATGGTAGAAACATAGTACTCCCAGACCGCACCCTTATCAATCAAGACCTCTTCTTTTCCCGTGGGAATAGATTCCAAACCATTTTCCTGCATTTTTTCTGCTTGAATCTTATTAAATGCAGTAAAACGGTTGTTGTGACAGGAGATACAGTTTGCATCCAGAATAGGCTGTACCTCGTTCAGATAATCAAAGCCCTCTTTTGTGGTGTACGGGTCATAATCTTCGTCCACCTGCCATGCCTCCGGCTTTAACGTTTCCACACCGGCTCTTGCTGCCATTGTGATGGTTGCCGACGCCGGCGGCGTGGTGTTGTTGTCTTCGTGGCAACCTACACAGGAGTAGTACTCACCGGGCATCAACGTAGACCAGGAGCGCATCGTTTGAATCATATTGCCATCCGCGTCAAGCAGCTGAAAATACACCGGTGTTTCACTGGGTACGGTAAACATAGCCGATCCGTCCTCATAAACCGTAGCCACGCCCAAAACCATTTTAACATCCCAAGAGCCGTTGCCGGTAGAGATAGGGGTATAGGGGTCTGCCGAGCCGGAGCCCTGTGCCATTGTTGCACCAACAGCATAAGCACGGTAGTCCAATGCCACCACACGAATTTGCTTAACGGTTCCCCTCTCTACGCCCTCCATGGCTTCGCCTTCGTATACATCGCCAATATAATAGGTGCCAGTATCCTTCTGATAGTCGACCATACTGGGACGCACAAACATATCTCTGTTTTTAACAGCCACGATCTGTGCTGCAGGGAACTCAGCGGTGCCGGCAATCAGCTCCTCCTGTTTACCGGTTTCAATATCCATCATCCAAATACCAAAGGGCGTATCCTCTTTTTCAGTGGACCAGCCCTGTCTGGCGTAGGACACAAGCATCTGTGTATCAGAATAGGGATAGGGATATTGGTACATAGAATCCGTCTGTCCAAAAATATCCACATTGTCATAGTAAGCCACGCTGTCAAAGGGGAACGAAATGGACTGAGGGCCGTCACGTCCCTGAGAAACATCGATCACGCAAAGCTTACCCGCTTGAAGGGTATGGTGACCTGTTGCGATTGCGGCGTAAAGTGTATTGGAGCCAGTCATTGCACGGACATGGGTTAGGGTAGTTGGGAAATTGGAGTTATTGCCGTACAGTTCTGTTTGATTGGTGCCATCGGGATTCATCTGGAACAGAGCCTGGATGTACATCTGTGTTCTGTCATTGTAATCCCAGCGTGTATAGATAACCCGACCATCTTCCGTAAGCGTGGGATAAGTTGTATGCACCTGATCATAGCCCAAACGAACAATATTTTCACCGGTCGCTGACATCTTGTATAGATTAGATACCGGCGTGATCCAGCAGTCTACTGTCTGCACGGTACGGGAAGAAGAAAACAGTATTTCACCGTTGGGCAAATACATACATTCCGTATCAGCCACACCAGAGCCAAAGGTAAGCTGTGTCGGCACAAATTCCCCGTCCGTCAAGGACATCTCATAAATATGAAAATCATCGGCATTGTTCTTTTTCCATGAAAAAAGCAGTTTTGTTCCATCTTCTGAAACATCCGGGTCACGCAAGCAGCCACTCTTGGAATTCAAGATGACCGTTTCCTCTTTTTTTATCCGATTGCCTTCGTCAGTCAGTGTTACCAGCACCAGGCGTGAGCCAGGATTAAATACGCTTTCCGTACCTACGCCATTGGCAGCCTCACCGGTCGACTCCTCATACAAACCCTCTGTATAAGCATAGTGAGATCCGCCCATTGCTTTGTGCTGCGCCATCACAAAGACCGTTGCAGTTTCCATCAAGTCATCTAAAAGGTCGGAATGTTCCAAGTAGGAAACCGTATAAGAATCATCGGTAGCCACTGAGGAAAAGGTTATGCCGGCGATGCTGGAAACCAACAAGCCAAGGCAAAGAATCATAATAAACAGTCTTTTTCTCATTTTGAATCCTCCTTACCCTTTTATTGTCAATGTCGTTGCGATGCACTCTCCGGTTGCGGCATCAAAAAGGTCCACCGTGTAATAACCGCCCTCCGGCAGGACAATGCCCTCTCCCAGATAAACCAGTGCGTTTTCGTTATAAGACAATTCCTTCACGACACCGTCTGCATAGAAAACCTGCGTATTATTTTGGTCATAAACGCTTAATGCCACAACAACCATTTCCGGTCCATCTGCCTTTTGCTTTCTGACTGCAATTTGCGTCAAGGAAGCGCCAGGTACATATAGGTTATAGCGAGCTACACCGTCTTTCACCGCAAACACCTGTTCCACACCGTACTGCTCACCCATATCGCCAATGGAGCGGACATACTCTGCCACAGCTGCAACTTGTGTATCGGTGAGATCCGGAGCAAAGAAGCGGGCAACTTCTTCAATCGTATACAAAGAACCGTCGTGCATATAAGGTGCTGTACGCCAAACCTCTATCAAGGAAGGTGTATCATAATCCCCCGTATCACCGGAGAAAGTATTGGAGTTTACATTGTGCTTTTCAAGATCTGTGTATAACGGAGCAGGATGGCAAGAGGCACAGCTCTGCTCAAAAATGGCTTTTCCATCTGCTGCAGACGCAGTCAACACACCGTCGCTCATTAAATACGGTGACTGTAAAGGCTGCAAGCTTTTCAAATACTCATCGATATATGACAGCTGCGTTTCGCTCAACGTATTAAACTGAATGAATTTCATACCGGCTGCCACTGCCGTTTCCGCATCCGGACGAATACCTGTGACCATTACAGGCGGTGTGCGGTGGGCGTAGAGCATAGATTTTGCACTCTTGCCGCCACCACCCAAACCGTCGTTGAGATTATCCCAGTTGAATCCATCAACAACTGCGTCAGGATGGCAGGAATTACAAGACTGCCACTTTTGATAGCAATTATTGGCATCACTCCAAAGGATATGCCCTTGTCTTACCACATTGGCCTCCGGTTGTGTGGCAAAGCTAAGTGTTTTACTGGTGCCGTTGGAAAGATTGATGGCTGCAATATTTCCATCAAAGTATAAACCGCAATAAAGCACACCGTTATGTTCTGCCAGGCTGCGTACACCTACGCCTACCGGGATACGCTGTCTGCAATCATTCAAAAAAGGCAGGTAATCAACGATATCCGCCAAGCTCTCAACCTCACCACCGCCGGTTTGATTTGCAACGGCATCAATTTTCCGGTTCATTGCGGGAATGTCAACAAGCATCACCTCATCGGTACCGGAAAGGGCCACGCAAAGGTAATTGCCGTCGCCGGAAACCGTAATGCCCCAAGGATTGGCAGCACCCAGATCCACTTCATCCAGCAGCACCGCACACTGCACATTCTGCTGGGCCGTATTGATAATGGAAACGCCGTTTGTGTTGATCCAGCCCCGATCCAACTGCGTAGTGGGATAGGCATACCGGCCAACAATGTGAGATACATAGACGGTCTGTCCGTCAGGAGAAACGCAAATATCCTTTACACCGGATGCACCGTTCACCAAAGCCAGCGTTTTTACAACCTGCCCGGTTTCACCTGACAACACCACCACATTGGCGTGCATTTCGCCGTCACCTACGGCCTCGTCCGGCAAATGGCAGGCAACATATATCTCAGAGCCAGCTCTTACCGCCGCAATGGGCTCACGACCTTCGACAGCAACTGTATCGGTAACCTGCATATCAGAAAGACGGACGACTGTTACATTATCGGAAAACCGGTTAACAACAAAGCCTTTGCCGTCGATGACCGCCATGTCGGAAGGTGTATGTCCCACTGTGCAGGAGGAATCCAGTGAAAGCTCTGCCGTCAGTTTTACTACTGCACCGTTCAAGCCGCCCTCCAATACATACACAAAGGCTCCATCTGCAACAATGCCATTAATTTGCTTTTCCGTTGTATAGGTCTGCTGCAATTCGCCGGATAAAGACAATTTCAGCACACGTTTACCTGTTTCATCGGTGGCATACAGGCTGTCATTCATTACGGCAACACTGCCAATGGACGTATATGCAGACATATCTGCTTCCACACCATTGTTGGTCAAAGATGCCTTAATCTTTTCTCCGGCGGTATTCTGTCGGACATAATTGCCGGTATCCACCGCCTCCTGCCATGTTGCTTGCTGTCCCTCTCGGTTGCAGGCCGTGAGGCAGAAGGACATTGCCGTCAAGGCAACAATCAACAGCAATGCACTTGATAGAATCATCCATTTTTTTCCGTTGTTCATCGTAACACTCCTTTTTTATTTCCACTTTTTTAATCAACTGTAAGCATGTACGGACTCACCATCAAACATACCCACGAAAAAGAGGGTAATAATCTCAAAAACGAAAGCAACCAGCACAAACCATTTGGCATACCGTGCCAAATGGGGTGTTCTGCGAAAATGCAGGTACACCGTCAGAGACAGCACTGTAACCAGCGACCAATTTTCTTTTATATCCCAAGACCAAAAGTTTCCCCAGCAGGCATTTGCCCAAAGCGCTCCCAAAAACATGCCCAGCACCATAAAAGGAAAGCCTGTCAGCACCAGCTCGTACACACCCTTTTCATATAGTTTTTTTTGCGGTAGGGGCAAAAACCCAGAAATAACACATAAAAGTGCCGCAACTGCTACAAGTGTATAGGAGATCATGTAAGAGAACACATGGGGAATAAAATATGCAGACTGTAGTGCCGGCGGAAAGGACCACTGTGTTGCCACCCGCCCCATAAAAAACACGCCGGTCATAATCAGCCCTTGGAACACCGTAAAATACGGTCTCATAAATGCCCCGTTGTGGCGATAGCGAATGTAAATATACACCAGCGAATATGTAAGGCTCAAAAAGGTCAGCACCTGATACATGCTGACAAATGGCACATAACCATTAACAACCCAGTTGTTTCCCACAATCAGAGCATTTAATGCGATCGCCATTCCCCATAAGACATTGGAAATACGCTGCCATACTTTCCTTTTTATGAACAAAACAGCAAAAGCGGAAAAATACAAGATTGCAGCGGCAAAAGCTGCGCCATTGCGAACAGCATCCGTCAGCCCTATATCTGTCAAAAAGAAGCTCATATATGCCGAGCCTCCTTCCCTGTTTTTTCCTGGCGTACAGTATCCTTATTTTTTCTGTCCCGAGGGCGGAAGAAACACATAACCCAGGTGCCAATAATCATCAGCAATATACCGGCAACAGACAGAAACTCTGTAGGATCCTTTTTCAGCATCAGGGTTATCACCTCTGCCCCGTAAGCCTGAGTCTGTCCGTAAAGGCTGTATAACACCAACGGATTGGCGGAGAGATAAAATGTATCAGGTTTGGCATCCATCAAATAGATCTTCCAATCGCCATGATAAACCGGATGGTTCACGGATATGGTTTTCTTGCTGACACGGATATTGTCATCAGAAAAAGCAAGCGTTCCTTGGTAATGCTTCACATTCATTGTTTGGGTTACGGGATATTCCTTTTCTACGCCATCCTGCAAAACACAGCAAACAAGCTTCCCCGTGCTATCCGTTTGCACATTTTCCTCAGAAACAGTTATCACTGTACCGTCCTGTGCTGTATAGGAATAGGTTGGAGGATAGTACTCAGTGGTAAAATCAGCAACGCGGAATAAAAATCCAAGGTCTGTGATTGTGCCGGTTTCAGAGGAATACACTTGGCTGTAAAATCCCTCTTTAAGAGAAAGTATTTGCTCTTCACGATACCCCTCCTGTCGCAGGCGGTAGGAAATAGTTGGTGTAACACTTTCTCCGTTAAGTAAATTGACATAGGCAACATCTCCGCTGATGTGATAGACCAATGTGCCTATTAAAAACACGACAATACCAATGTGCAGTATATAGAATCCAAGGGAATATACCGGCTTGCAGGGATTATATGCCAGAAACGCCGCGGCAACAGCAATCCCCATAATCGTTAAAACAAGAACAACGGGCGTGCCGGACCATATGCCCTCTACTCCGGCAGAATCCAGCACCGTCATCACCAGCAGAGCTAACGCCGTCCCAAACAGAATGATATACAGCACAGTCGCCAGTTTGGGGTGTATCGCAGGCCTGTGTTTTTTCTTCTGCGGTTCTGCGGGAGCAGCGCAACCTGTTGTATGTCTCATCTTATTTTTCATATTGCCTGATCCCCTCCAAAAAATTCAAGCATTCGTTCTGCAGTGTTCCCATTGGTTGTGTACATTATGTGTAAAAACTCCTCCACTCCATAAGGACTGGCAATCAGGTCTATCAACATATATGTAACACCGCAGCGGAGCAGTTCAAATATCTGTTCCTGCGGCTTACCTATAACACCGTCCTCTCCCTTTGCTGTTTGGAGAATTGCCGAGGTGTGATGCCTGTATATGTTTTGAACTGCCTTATAAAATGATATGGATTTGTATAACCAACCAGCTCAGCGACCTCTGCTATGCTATATTGCTGCATAGGCAGAAGCTGCATTGCGTGTTCCATTTTTATCCTTATCAAATCCTGCTTGGGTGAAATATCAAATATTTTTTTGTAAATAGTATAAAATTTGGAGGGACATAAACCAACCTGCTGGCTCAACTTCTCCACATCCTGAATCCGGGAATGATTGGTCTGCATAAAAGAACGCAACTTCATAAACTTCTGCTCCGTTTCCCACTCAACATCCCGCTGTGTTTGAATTCCCCGGGCAATCGTCGCAACAAGTTCCTGCATTTTTATATCTACCATCTGGCTGCTAAAGGGTGGAGATGTTAAAAATTCCGCCTCCAATTCCTTCATAATTTTCGTAATGCGATGATCGTTGCAGGGATAGTACACCCGATCACATTCCAAGCCATATTGGGCAAGGAGACTTTTTAAATCACCCTCTGCGTGAAACCAGTCGTGTAACAGAGGCTCCTTTTCCGCACGGAAATATCTATAGGAATATGGCTCGTGAAAAACGCAGCCGCCACTGCTGATGCAGCTCCCATCCTGTAATTTCACTTCGGAAAGAAAATGTATAAACACGCAATGTGCTTCTGTACGGTTATATAGTATCGAAAACCCTTGTTTTTCAGGCCATAATGCGTGTATTTTTTGAAGTTTCAATACCCTCACCTCTTGTATAGCATAATATATAATAAAGAAAATGTCAATTTATTTAAAAGAATATCTTGCAATATTATGATTAAGAGCGTATAGTCTTATCATGCGTTTAAATAAAGGAGCGATTGATATATGTCCATACCAAGACCGGAGCATCCTACTCCCCAATTTATGCGAAATGATTGGCTGAACTTAAACGGCGAATGGGATTTCCAAATTGATAACGAGAAAAGTGGAGAAGCAAAGGAATTTTTTAAGAGAGATCGTCTTGCACACAAGATAATCGTGCCCTTTTGTCCGGAAAGCTCCCTTTCCGGTATTGGAAATACAGACTTTATGAACTGTGTATGGTATACACGCAGTGTTTTCCTTAACCCGGACCAGCTTTCCAAACATGTTATCCTGCACTTTGGTGCAGTAGATTACCGTGCCATTGTTTATATAAACGGCGAAAAAATCGGAGAACATCGCGGTGGCTACACACCTTTTAGTTTCGATATCACCAAATATGTTCAAGCAGGAACAAACCGCATTACCCTGTGCGCCTACGATGATATACGAAGCGAGCGGCAGCCCACCGGAAAGCAATGCCATGTCCTGCAATCCCGGGGGTGTGACTACACCCGAACCACCGGTATTTGGCAAACCGTATGGCTGGAGTTTGTTTTGCCCGAACAAGTTCTTCACGTGAATTACGCCCCGGATTTTCAACACGAAGCTGTGATTGTTACCTGCAAGGTCTCCCCGCAATCCATCGGCAAGGTATTGCGTATTAAGGCTTACTGGGCTCAGCAATGCGTAGGTGAGGAGACTGTTTCTATACAAAGCAATACCATCGTTTGCAGTTGCCACCTTTCACAGATCCACCAGTGGGATATTGGTGTTGGCAATCTTTACGATGTAGAACTGTCCATTGAAGATGACGGCACGGTTCTTGATTTTGTGAAAAGCTATTTCGGTCTGCGTACCGTTGGATTGGACACACGCGCATTCCGTCTAAATGGCCGGAAGGTTTTTGGGCGCTGGGTGTTAGACCAAGGCTATTATCCCGACGGCATTTATACCGCCCCCTCCGACGAAGCATTGAAGCGAGACATTCTATATGCTTTTGAATTGGGTTTTAACGGTGCAAGACCACATCAAAAGGCATTTGAGCCACGATATATATACTGGGCAGACCGTTTGGGATATCCTATTTGGGGAGAATTTCCCAGCTGGGGCTTCGACATCTGCGAATACGCATATTTAGAGCATATTCTGCCGGAATGGATAGAAGTATTGGAGCGGGATATCGCCCACCCATCCATTATTGGCTGGTGCCCCTTTAATGAAACCTGGGACAGAGGCAACCGCCATCAATGTAATGCCCTGATCAAAACGGTGTATGATGTAACAAAGGCCATCGACTCCACAAGGCCGGTGATTGATGCCAGTGGCTTCTTCCATGTGGTTACCGACATCTATGATGTTCACGACTATGAGCAGGATCCCGAGAAATTTAAGGCTATATTTGCGGATTTGGATCAAGGCCTTGTTCATGACACGATAGAACGGATCTGCCCCAACCGGCAGCAGTATCGTGGAGAGCCGCTGTTTGTCAGCGAATACGGCGGTATTCAATGGAGCGGTTCTAAAGAAGGCTCTTGGGGCTATGGAAAAGCTCCTCAGACAGAGGAAGAATTTATCGCCCGGTATGAGGCACTGACCGCAGCCATTATGGACAACCCCAGAATGTTGGGAATGTGCTATACACAGCTTTATGATATTGAGCAAGAGCAAAACGGTTTAATGACTTATGATAGGGAATTTAAGTTTGACCCGGAAATCTTCCGCAAAATAAACACACGTCCTGCAGCCATAGAATTAGATTAGTCACCGACCCGCGAGTGTCGTTCAAGATAATGGCATACGGATACCAGTGTGGTATCTACTCCACCCGCAAGCTGGAAGAAACTTGTCAGTATCGTGTAATCAACTGGTATTTGTGACCAGCGCACAGCTTGAGGAACTGGACTATAGGAACCCCCCTCGGATATTTTATGCTGGTCTTGCGTGTTTGGATTGTTTCTCATCCATTCAATTTTTCCGCAAAAAGGCACATCGGCCAACCCCTTTTGGGGCCAGCCGATGTGTTTTTTGTGCATTTTGCAACGCGCCCTTTAGGAAGGAAGCAGAAAGTCACAGAAGTATATTTCAACGAGCGTGACGAGTTTGCTAAGGTTTATAGACTTTGCAGTAAATATTAACAGCACGAGAGGCATCTTCCATATCGCATCCTTGATATTGTCCACTAACAACACTTTCTAAAAATTCTCTGTTTTCCGCTTCAAACATCATATTTCGGTATAGTCCGTCGACCCTCTCATCTTTCCAGCAATTTGTCTTTCGAGTATAAGTACGAATATGATAATCTGTATGCGTATACCGCAGTTCACAAGACCCCTCAGTGCCATAAACAAACACTTCAGAACGGGACGGTGTCTGATAAAATGCCAGATTGACCACGCAAGTTACCCCATTATCGGTTCGGAAAAGCACTTCGGCATTGTCGGGAGATTCAAAGCCGAGATCCGCATCACTACCGCAGATACCGTAAATTTCTTTCGGTCGTCCTCCCGCTATCCAAACGGTATAGTCTATAGCATGGATTAATTCAAAACAACCGTTGTACTTCACGTAATATGTTTGTTTATAATCCGGACGAGCTTCGGGGAAAAACTCTCCCATAGCTGCTCGGATGTTGATTACCTTGCCTAATTCTCCGCTATCTACAATTTGCTTGATCCTTTTCACGCCCTCATGATATCGGTTACATAAAGCAACAGACACCATTCGATTCTTTTCTTTTGCTAATACCTTGACTTCTTCCAGACTTTCCATATCAAGCGCCAAGGGTTTTTCCACCATTACATGACTTCCGGCCAAAATAGCCGCCTTTGCCTGCTCCATATGTAACGCCGGAGGTGAACAAATAAAGACTGCATCCGGTTTTTGGGCTAATCCATCTTCAAATGTGGCAACCGTTTTCATTCCGGGATATTTGGCTGCATGGCGAGCAGCATTTTCTGTGATAGGGTCCCACAGTGTTATATTCTTACATCCCAATGCCGAATACAAAACATCTGAGTGTCTGCGTCCAATAGAACCGACACCAACCACAAATAGATTTAAGTCTTCCATTACCATATAGTAAATCCTCCATCAACAGTTAAATTATGACCGGTCACATAACTGGAAGCATCGCTAGCCAAAAACAATGCTGCACCGCCTAATTCCTGACCGCCTTTTCCCATACGTCCCAGCGGAGTATCCTCGCCGTAAAGCTTTTTAAATACATCTGAGCACCCGTTATCAAACCCACCCGGAGAAATGGAATTGACACGCACACCATAAGGAGCCAATACCGCAGCTATGTCACGGGTAGCCGAAATGATACCTCCCTTAGATGCTGCGTAATCAATTAAATTTTCAAAGCCGCCGCCTGCACGTTGATACATTCGACGATCACGGCCGATAATACCTGCGATAGAAGCGATGTTAATGATGGTGCCGTAACCCTGCTCTTTCATAATTCTGCCAAATTCCCGGCAGCAGAACAGAGTAGCCATCAGATTATTTTCCACAGTGGTACGGATATCATAATCGGAACGGTCGAAGAAATGGTGGTGGCTGGTGTTGTTGTTGCCGCCTGCGTTACACATCAGCACATCCACACGGCCCTTCCACGCCTTGGCTTCCTTGGCCAAATTCCGAATGGTGTCTACATCGGAAGCCTTCCACTCTACCACTTTAGTTTCTACCCCATATTTTTCCCGCAGTTCCGCGGCAACTGTCTCGCCTTTTGCCGCTGTGCGGACAGCCAGCACAATGTCTGCACCAGCCTCAGCAAAGGTACGGCAGAACTCACTGCCAAAGGTACCGTTGGCACCGGTAACAACAGCCACCTTACCTGCAAGAGAAAAAAGATCTTTCATAACTGCATTGCCTCCTTTTTTATACATAAAATCTCCAATTGACATTATTCCCTCAGTTGATATACTAAGTAAAAATGTTTGCTTCACTTCTATTATAGAGACTAACGAAAGCCCAGTCCATGCGGTAGGAGATCAACTACGTCTCTCTATGTGACCATTTTCGGGAATTCAAGAATGATGCAAAGGAGCCTTCACTATGATTTGGTTTAATAACAGACAAAGCGGCGAATTGATCTTTACAGAAATAACCGTTCTTCGTGATCTTCGCATCCAGACTGTACTGGATTCAGGTTTTTTTCTCAATCAAAAAGAACGAGATCCTAAATCACATAGCCATTTGAATCACGAAGTATATTTGGTGGAAAGCGGAAAATGTATCACTATATGTAACAACACAGAATTTTCTTGTAATTCCGGTGATGTTATACTGCTCCCAATTGGCTCAAATCATAATGTACAATTTCTTTCTGAGGACGCCACGCTTTACTCCTTACGTTTTTCCTGTCAATGTATCCCCAATGCAAAAGATGTCTCCCCTCTTTATCATTCTCTTATTGCTCATTTCGAAAAACCAAAGCAGTTTCATTCTCAGAATCTTTTATCTATCATTCAACAATTGCGCTGGGAATTCTCCCCTTTATTACCGTTCGCCAATGAAAAAATACAAGGATTATTGCAAGTATTTTACGCTGAATTACTGCGTCAAATCCTCGATTACAACGCCCCCTCTGTTATTTCTGGCGTATCTCCATCCGCCTACCCTATAATCAGCACGGTAAATCTTCCCGGATATCAAGATAGTGTCCCGCAAGAATATTACATTGATATGTTGGATGAGTTCTTCACACACCTTCCCCTTGAATCACCTACTTTGACCGAATTGGCCAATCGATTACATCTGAGTGTCAGTCAAACCAAACGGCTAATCAAAACAAAGTATGGCGTTTCTTTCAAACAAAAGTTAGCGCTCGCACGAATCGAGCACAGTAAATATCTTATGACTACAACGCAACTCCCACTGGAAAAAATTGCCGAACTTGTCGGCTACAATTCCTATAACGCATTTTTTGAAGCCTTTTTGGCTCAAACAGGATATCCACCCTCTCAATATCGCAAGTTAAATATGGATTAAGAAATTCAATTTGTGTGGTGGTTATTGGTGTAATGGCATTTTTTGTTCTATGTCAATCGTTTGGCAAAAACAAATTACCACGGCATATCTATATGCGCATACCGGCGGACAACGCCTTACGCTACATCTGGATATTTTGCAAAAACATCTGCCCGACAGCCATCAGGCAGATGTTTCACAGTGTCAAAGAACCCCCAAACCGTCAAAATGCAACAAATTCTATTGTAGGGACCGGCGTCCCCGACGGTCCTAACACAATGAAGAATAGGTCGTTTCTGTTTTTTATCAGAAAATCGAAAAGTCATTGCTACGCAATACATTTTGACTTGCTGCACAACTCGAACCCTACCGTACCACCTGTACGCCGACGGGTTCGAGTTGTTTGCCTTTGGCGCTTCTTTGCCCTCTGCAGTCTGTCAAAAACAAGTTTTTGACAGACTGAAACATCTGCCTGACAGCCGTCAGGCAGATGTTTACACTTTTTATGTATTTTGATTTTCTTCAGAAGGCTGGATTTTTTCAAACAGCTTCAGCAGAAGTTTGGAATTGATGTGTGCCGCAATACCGACCCACAAAATCGCAATAAAAGGCAGCACCCGGAAAAACCAAACCGGCTTTAGCAGGAACAGGAGAATCGGTGCTGCATTCGTGGCCGCAATGACTACAGTGGTCAACGGATTCGATACGCTCAATAAAAAGGCGTTTTTCATATGTGCCTTCACTGTAGCATCATACCGTGCGAGCAACGGAAAGAAATAGCTTACTATCATAATCAGCAGAAAAATGACAGCATATAATATGATCCGCAGTACATTTTCTCCGGCAATCTGCAATTTGGAAAAAATCCAAAAATCTCCGCCAATCAAAAGAATTGCTCCTGCCAAAAGCAGGGTAAACATCAGAGATTTCTTAAAATCATCCCGAAATGCCAGAAAGAAATCTTTAAAAACCGAGCCTTCCTGCCGCACGGAACGCATGGACGCATAATACAGTGCTGTGGTAGCTGAACCAACCGTAAGTACCGGCAAGCTGCAGGCCAGCCATAATACGCTCAGAATCATAATATCCGCAACCGTATTCATTGCCCTGCCAATAGGGCTGTCCAAATTAAATATTCCAAACATATACTTCTGCCTTTCCCTGGAAAAGTTTATTGGTCTGTGTTTACGCTCTTTACTATAAACCGCCTACAAATTCGTGTCAATAGGCTGTTGAAACCCAACGAAAAGCAACTCGCGCTCGTCGGCGTATGCGGATACGGCAGAGGGAGAGTTGCAAAGCAAGTCGAAATGTCTTGCAAAGTATGGTATGTTGCCACCCCTCAGTCTTTTGCGTTCCAGCAACTATCTAAAGTTACATTTTGACGGTTTGGAAGTTCTTTAACACTCTGAAATAATGGGGTCAGGATTGCCTGACTCATTATTTGTGATAGAGCCTTTAAAATATATATTACGATAAGAGCCCGGAGGTAAACCAACCGCTTTTTTGAAAAATGTATTAAAATGATATTCGTTGGCGAATCCTAACATAGTACTTATTGTGCTCAACGATAAATCCTTATTTTTCAGCAATTCGATACTGTAAGCGATCTTCTTTCTATGGATATATTTGAGAAGGGTTTCTCCTGTATGCTTTTTAAAGACCCGATTGAGATAGATTTCGTTAATGTGGCAATAATCCGCAACATTTTTACAAGTTAGAATAATATCTAAATTATCGTTAATATATTTTTTTGACTTATCGATGTATAAGTCGGTGTGGTTTGATTCGAGGTTTCGAGGTATATCTGTGCGTTCTTCGAGATTTAAAATATCAAACAGTATTTCACATAGACGGTTTCTTATAACACAAAGCGATAATGCGGTGTTTTTATCAGCTTTGACAAATATCGCATCCAGGTTTTCAATGATGCTGTCGTGTAATTTAATTATGATGAAATCGGCAAAAATTTTGGTTGGCATCATATCTCCCGGCAAGGTAAATGCTATAGAAAATCTTTTCAGCTTTTCATTTTTGTATTTGAATGCGTGGGGTAAATCCTGCGGAACCAAAATTGCTTCTCCTGCATGAACGGTGTATTCTTTTTGATTGTTATCGGTGATGATGCCGTTTCCTTCCAGGATGAAATGCAATTCATAGAAAGTGTGCCTATGAAGTTTATTGTTGAAATGTTCAGACAGACTGTTGAAATCTTCATACTGCAACCACAAGATTCTAATATCAATCGGTTCTTTGATTGCAGGAATGATCATTTTAGAAAGTTTATTTGCACGGTTTTGAGAAAAACTTTTCAGCATCATAATCCATACCACCTTTTTTGTATTTTACAATTGGTCGTTTCATATTTCAAGTTAAAAGTTTAAAATATATAAAAAGTCGTTTACTAGTTGTATTGAAATATGCAGTAGAAAAAAGGTATACTTTTGTGGTAAAAAGGGGGTAATCAATTTGAACAAATTAAAGAAAAAAATTGAACTGGGAGAAAAAACCTGCGGAACCATTATCAATATGTGTGATGTTTGTGTCAGTGATATTTTCAGCCGCATCGGATATGATTTTTTATGGATCGATTTTGAACATTCCTATTTGTCATATGAGGATATTTTGGTGCATACCACAGTTGCAAAGGGTAACGGGACACCCGTTATAGTAAGGGTTCCTCAAAATGATTTTACGGCAACAAAAAAGGTTCTTGAAATGGGGGTTGACGGGATTATATTTCCTATGGTCAAAACTGCAAAAGAAGCTTATGATCTCATCGACTTTTCACTTTATCCGCCCGACGGCAACAGAGGTTTTGGCCCAATGGCGGCTATAAATTATGGTCTTGCTGACGCAAATGAATATGTTAAAACAGCCAACAAAAATTTATGCAGATTTATTCAAATTGAGTGCAAAGAAATTATTGATGATTTAGATGCGATTATGGAAAACGAATATATTGACGGATATATATTCGGCCCTAATGATCTATCCGGTTCTATCAATGATTTTCTAAATGTGTATGATGAGAATACAACAAAGCTGATGGAGTATGCAATCAAGAAACTAAAAGAAAATAAAAAATATGTAGGGATCGCAACAGGGAGTAATAAAAAAGAAGTTATCGAGCACTGGCACAATATGGGTGCCGATATGATTTGTTCAGGCGGAGATTTTGGTTTTTTAACCGATGGTGCTGTAAATATGTTTCATATCTTACAAAACAAACATATAGGAGAGAAAACAAATGAATAAAGGAAAAATTATAACAGGCAAGGTGAGAAATTTAAAACTGAGCGAACCGATTCTGTATATAGATAATGAGGCAAGAGGCAGAAGTGGCCATATGGGACACCCTATGCTCAATTTAGGTAACGGTAGAATCATGGATTTCAATTCAAATGTTTCGGCTGTGCGTTGCGATGGACATTCAGGCTTCGGCTGGATGGAATATAGAATGTCAGAAGACAACGGAGATACTTTTGGAGAATTTAATACTGTTCCATATACGAAAGAGGTTCTTTTAGACGGAATATATTCCGCCATTATAGAAGCTGCCGTAGTGTGTGATGACGGTGCCATTGTTGCTTTTTGTAATATATTTTCTCAGGAGTACAGCGTGTGTTGCAATCCCTATGGCATTCCCACTTACATCCGTTCATACGATCAGGGTAAAACCTGGGAAGAAGCAAAACCGCTGTCAAGTTACGAAGGCAGGGTGTATAATGCCCGTTACTACGACGGTAAAATATATGTTTTGGAGTTTTGTAACAGAGAGGTTGCCGGTAAAACGGATAGTGATCTTTATCGTATATTCTGCAGTTGTGATAACGGGAAGTCTTTTGAAGAACTTTGTGTGGTACCTTTTAATTCCACAAAAGGCAGATTTTACGGCACAATGCAATTTGACATGATTGGAAATCTTATTGTTTATGCATATAATCAAGATTGTGAAAATGAATTAGATTATGCTATAAGCAAAGACTGCGGAAAAACGTGGAGTAAAACGGGTGCTTGCTACCTTGCAAAAAAAATAAGAAATCCGCAAATAGCCATTTTAGATGGTCAGTTTATTCTTCATGGAAGAGAAGCATGGGATGTTAATGCATTTGTGTTATATACATCTGAAGACGGAATCGTGTGGGATGAAGGACATAGAATTGTAGATCATCATCCTGCTATTTCGTTTTATTCAAACAATGTTATTGTTAACAAAAACGGGAAAAACAAACTGTTAGTTCAGTACTCTCAAACTTATAAAGAGAGCTGTTGTGTGAATATTTATCATATGTGGATCGAACACGAAGAATGAGCCTTCAACTGCGCAAGCGGCTTGCTATCTGCTTGGAGGGCAAAAACATATCAGGCCGGTGCAAATCCCTCTGTCATTTTTTCGCAGTGCGGTCTTCGGATTTATTCCACTGTTTCCGTGCATATATGAACCACTTTGGTTACTCCTCCAGTTCTCAAAAAGCCCAAAAAACAAATACAAACTCCGTAAAAATAATGGTAGACACTTTGGCGTCTACCATTATTTTATCACCCGTTGAGCAGCGGTTTTGTTATGAGAGCGATTCCAAAAATTCCTTCAGTCGCTGTGCAATGATGGCCTGACCGGCATCATTGAAATGCAAACCGTCCGGGGCGTAGGTGTCATAGCACTTTGGATCATGCGGGTCAAGACCCAAGGTGCGATACAGATCCAGCACCGGGATATCAAATTTTTTCGCTGTTTCCAAGATCGCATCCACATAAGCCAGTAAGGGTTTGCCGCTGGAACATGACGGAGTCAGGTCGTCCACCTCCCTGTGAAAATAGCAGCGGGCGGGGGTCATAAAGACTATGGGCTTCCGGCCGTAGTTTTCCCGGAGATAATGCATAAGAAAAAACACAGCACCGCAGAAGGTTGCTGGCGTGGTATCTCCCATCTGACCGAAGGGGGCATCTCCGTGGAGGAAGTCATTAATCCCGCCATAAACGATCACCATATCCGCTGAGGTATCCATATCGTAAGCACGACCGCAGAAACAAAGATCATGGCGGGGTTTTTCACTGGGATGAACCTGGTGTGCCAATCGGGTACCGCCAATGCCGTAATTATTGACAGCAGATAGCTGACACATCACAGCCAGGCGATTGTCATACCGGCAGTTTGCAACATCTGCAACACCAACCCCCTCGGTAATGCTGTCACCCAAGAAGTTCACTTTAAAACCTTGAAGAATCATTTGAAGTCATCTCCTTTGAAAATATCCTTAAGATTCGGATTTTTTACAGAGCTTTGGGTTATGTTCTGAAATCTTTGATTCTATGAAAGGTAGAATAATTTGCATCATGGAAATTTCTGCATCCGTTCATAGCTGTTCTGGACAGATAGATAATATCGTCGCCTTCTATAAAAAAATCCACATACTGCATGCCTTCCTCGCTTGCTGATGCTCTGGAGCGGAAATCGTAAAGGTCACACACAAGTTCAAATTCTTCCAGATTTTTAGAACGCACCAGAGAAAGAAGCCGACGGTCATTGCATGCTTCCTTACTGGTGAGTCTTGAAATAATGGAATAGTAATCGCCGCTGACCTCATCCTTCAGGATGATAAATTTAGAGTGATTTCCATCCATTTTAACAGGCTTTAAGTATGTGATCGGTGCACTGGTATTCTCGGTATCAATCTCATAGGCAAGGGCTTTGCCATATTTTACCTCGCTGCCGGACATATCGTATCTCATAATGCTAAGCAGCTTTCCTTCCGGAGAAATCACCACCGTTCCTTCCATGCAGCCGTTGCTTACACCGGGTTCTACACCCTCCCATGCTGGATCCAGTTTCACCGGTTCTGTCATGCTCCAATTGTCTGCATCCAGCAGGTCGGCATTGGCATCGCAGGAAAGAATGGCAGCGGCGTGATAGCCTTCATGCCATGCGCCCCACTCACAGGAGGTATACAGTCTTCCGTTATATTCCAGTATATTCTGGGGTGCTTTGTGATTTCCGGCTGCTTTCGGGGAACAGGAGCCACGGCGAATGACGGTAGGGGCACAATAGGTGCGTCCTTCATCGGTGGATTTTCCGATGAGCAAATCTCCGTACTCCGTGGAAACACTCAGCATATACAGTTCTCCCCTATGCACAAACATTTTTCCCCAATAACATGGAAAAAGCTCGTTCTGATAATGCCATGTTTGCCCGTTGTCCTCGGAGCGGAAAACCAATGTCAGATTCTGAGGGGCACCTTCGTCATAAAGATCCATGCTGGCAAGGAGTGCGCCGCTGGGTAAGCGCACAAGGGAAGGCGAGCACAAGGCCCTTCCTGAAAATGCATATACCGGATCTTCCGGGTGCAGATAATTGACCACAATGCCAACCGCTTCCGCGGTTTTTGCAAGACGCACCCGGCTTTTTTTACTTCCGCTTGCAACAAAAAATTCGTAGTCTGTATCCAAATCCAGACCGTCTATTGTATACCCGTTTCCCGTAATGTTTTCGATAACGGTGTATTCCCCATCGTTTCTTTTCCGGTAATGAATATTGTAGGTCAGTTTTTCATCGTCCAGCCATTCAAAATGTATATAACCTTTTCCCGGTGCCACCCGGCAAATATAGATATCACCGGTTTCAAAAAGGAAAGGCTTATACGGACTGTAGTGCCAATCCACACTTTTGGGCATATTGTTTTCCTCCTTAAAATGAAATTCCAAGCCATTCGGAAAAGCTTTTGGTAAGCGTCCGCATTTGTCTGATACAGTCTTTTGCGTATTCTGTCAAATCTTCGCTGTTTCTCACCCGGGAAATATTTTCCGTGGGGATACCCTCAAGACACATATGATACTTTGCAGACAGCGGATAGGGCAGCCCCGTTTCTGTAAATGCCACCGTTCCCAAAAACTGTTGAAGCAGGTCTGCTTTTTCATCATTTTTGTGGGCGCAGAGCCAAACATAAAGCTCCGGGTGGAAATTGGCCATCACACTGCTATAGCCGGAAGCACCATAGCGCAGAGATTCCAAAAGTGTTTGGGCATTGGCGTTCATCAGATACAAATGAGAACCCCGAAGAATATCCAGCCGTTCTTTTATCATTTCTATATCACAGCATGTGTCCTTCATAAAATAAAATCTTCCGGTATCTACGCACCATTGTAAAATTTTCGGGGTCACCAGAAATTTATAGGGCTTTGGTGTTTCGTAAAGTCCTAAATTCAAGTCGTCAGGCAGCAGTTTTAACAGCCTTTCTGCGTTTTTCAGCCATACATCCTCGCCCTCTTGGTTTAGATCAAGGCGATTGGTCATCCAAATCAAGGCATCTGTACCTGTTTCGGCTATTTTTGCAAGCTCATAGGCCTGATTCTCCAGATTATCCGGGGTGTGACCCGAAGTTACAACGTTAAAACGCCGCCCGTACTCTTTCTCCAGTTCCTTGGCAACGCGGTAAACCATTTTATTTAATTTCATGCGTTCGGCAAGATCCAAGGACCATACCTCACTGGAATGACAAAGCGCAAAGACACCTGCACTCCCTTTTTCAAAATACCAACGCACATATCGTTCAGCAGTGTCCATGTCCACTTTGCCATCCCCGTGATAGGGCGTAATCATCGTGGGATAAACACCCAGTGAGTATTCCATATCCTTACCTCCGTCATATTGATAAAAATATTGTAACAACGTAAAGTAAAACCCTCAATGCAAGAAAAAGACATTTTTATTGTAAAAATCGGACATCCGTGTTGCATGTTGCAGTGCTGTGTGATATGCTTAAATTCCAAACAGGGGTGAGAATATGAATTTTAGCAGAAGTGATTTTGACACACTGAACAAAGCAACGCTGTCAAACAGAATGAACGATTCTATTGACTTTTCACTATATTGGTTTCATGCCATCGCTAAAAATGATGCACGCTTCTTTCAGTCGCAGCAAATGCATCGTCATAAATTCTTTGAGCTGCATTTTATCCTGGACGGAAGCATCACTTACTCCATCGACGGAGAAAAAATCCCACTAAAGAAGGGCGATTATGTGCTGTTTGCGCCCAACCAATGGCATAAAATAGACGAATACGGCTCGGAGCTTATCAAATGCTCGGCAGCCTTTACTGTTGGTGAGGAGGCACTTTGTTCGGCACTGATTTCAGGTTGCGGCACACAGAAGAAAATCTGTGCGAAAATAGAAAATACCCTGCTGTTTATCAGCAGCATAACCGACAAACAAACTCCATACTACGGTGTGATTGTCAAGAACAGACTTTTTGAAATTATTCACAGCATTGCCGGGGATATCAATCCGGACAGATTGCAAAAGAAGGACACCGAAATGGATGTCAGGGTATTAAAGGTAAAGCATTTCGTTAAGGATAATCCCCACGTTTTCCTCAGTTGTGAGGACATGGCCAGGTACTGCAATATCAGCGTGAAGCAGTTAAACCGACTGTTTTTGAAGCACGAAGGAATCTCGCTGCTTGCCTACCTGCACAAAGAAAAGATCGGACAGGCTAAAGCCCTGCTTGCGGAAGAAAAGATATCGCTGCGGGAAATTAGCGAGTATCTGGGCTTTTCCAGCGTATACTATTTCAGCAGGTTCTTTTCAAACCACGAGGGAATTACCCCCGGAGAATACCGCTCGATGCTTAAAAATTAAAAACAAGCCGCCTATGAGGCCATACCATGAAGCTAAGCTTTATTGTCATTCCGAGACCATTACACACACTTGTGTGGCAATGACGCTTAACTGAATGACATTGGCCATCACAGGCGGCTGTTTCTATAACGAACGGGAGAAATCCCTGTCTTTTCCTTGAAAATTCGGGAAAAATAGGAAGGGCTGCTGAACCCGCAGGCATTGCTGATTTGCGTAACGGACAATTCTCCTTTTTGCAGAAGCTCCTGCGCCAGAATGATTCTGGTTTGCAGAATATACTCCATAACGGTTACGCCGGTTTTTTCTTTGAAAGTTCTGCATAGATGATACTTGCTTATGTAGCACATCCTGCTGATTTCACTCAGGGATATGGATTCGGAAATGTGACGATTGATATAGTTAATCGCCTGTTGCAGAGGATCCGGTTTGATATTTGGTTCTGCGGTAGCATGACCGGCAAGAATGACCATAAGCTGGACAGCCGCGCAATAGATTTCCGCCTGCATATATTTTGCATCAGCAGGCAATCCCTTTAAATTGCGAAAAATACCCGAAACCCGGTTGTAGTCTTCCCCCGAAAGAACAGCAAACGCCGCAGCATCCCGGTGAAAAGTCCTGTGAAAGTCCAGGCCTAAAGCCTTCGTTAATTGCTCCAGCGCATCGGACTTCACAAACAGTTTGCTCCTGACATACTCTGATGGCTGATTTGGAAAAGTGTAATGATATTTGTTTTTTCCAATGAAACACAAAACACCTGACTCGATGGGATAGTTCCTTTCCTGAAGGACAATACTTCCCTCCCCCGATTCAATGAAAATAAACATATTCCCTTCGGGAGTATGCCAGATTCTGTATAATTTATCTTTCCCTTTTTCACTGACAATAAAATTTCCCATACTGCCCTCCGCCGGATTTACTATGACATTATCATAGACCAATTCTCTCAAAAAAGCAACAGCAGTAAAAATTATCGCAAAATTTTGCAAGTATTTATCGAAATTTTGATTTATAATCACAGATACAGTTTAAATTCGCATACGCAAAAAGCAGAAAGGATTTTATTATGAGTAAGCCGCTTTTCAGTCTTTTGGATTTCTGGGCATCCGATGAAACCTATGCCAATTATCGAATCCCCGGTATGATCGTAACCAATCAGGGAACGCTGATTGCCTATTGCGAGGCAAGAAAACACGATAAATGCGAAAATAATGACTGGGCTATGATGGACATTCTTTTCCAGCGCTCCGAAGACCAGGGAGAAACCTTCTCTGCCCCTATGCTGTTAGCGCAAGGAAACGAAACCCATCACACCGTAAACAATCCGGTTATGGTGCAGGATAAAAACGGTCGGATTCACTTTCTCTACTGTGAAGATTATTCCATTCGCGGCGGCAGAGTACTGCGTCGGTATAGCGACGACGATGGCCTGACTTGGAGCGACCCCATCGACATCACCGAATCCACAATGCCGAACTACCGAAATGTCTTTGCGTTAGGCCCGGGACACGGTATCGTAACCAGAGAAAATACGATTATCATTCCCGTTTGGATGGTACCCAAGCATTTCTGCTCCTATACGGAAGCCCATCACCCTTCTGTGGTTTCCATCCTCTACAGTCAGGATAACGGTGAAACATGGGCGCTTGGTGACATTATCGAAACCCGCCGCGATATCATTAATCCCAACGAAACGGAAGTAGCGCTTACCTCTGATGGCCGCATCTATCTGAATTCCCGGCATATGGCCCATTACCGGGTCAAGGGATACAGCAAAACCGGTTACTCCGATTGGACTGAATTAGAACCCGAATATCAACTGACCTGTCCCCAATGCTTTGCGTCCGTTGTCGCATACCATGACGAAGCACATCCGTACACGCTTATTTATGCGGGGTGTGCAAACCAAATAAAGCGTACCAATGTAACTGTATTTGCAAGCACAGATGATGGAAAAACCTTTTCCACCTCAAGGCTGCTGGATAGCAATCGGGGCGGATATACTGAGCTTGCTGTCGATCACAAAGCAGGACTAATCTATGTTTTATATGAAGAAGATTTTGGTGCTGCCGTCCATCTTGCAAAATTTAACTACGAATGGCTGTTAGAAAGGAACGATGGAAAATGAAAGGAATTTACACCGCACTGCTTACACCGTTTGACCGCGACGGTAAGATAAACGAAAAAGAACTGATCCGGTTAATTCAACACAACATAAATCTGGGTGTAGATGGTTTCTATGTCTGCGGAAGCACAGCAGAGGCACTCATGCTGACAGCAGAAGAACGAAAGCATATTATGGAAATCGTAAAAGAAAACGCCGGAAATGTCAAACTGATTGCTCATGTGGGCGGTATCAGTGAACGGGATTCTCATAAGCTGGCAAAATGGGCAAAAGACCTATCCTATGATTTGATTTCTTCCGTTGCGCCATTCTATTATAAATTTAGTTTCTCGGAAATTCGGGATTATTATATCCGTCTGGCAGAATCGTCGGGTATGCAAATGCTGGTTTATCACATCCCCGCTTTTTCCGGTGTGGGTATGGGAATGAAGGAAATCTCCTCGTTTCTTCAGGATGATCGGTTTGCCGGTATCAAATATACTTCCGGAGATTTCTTTACCATGGAACGATGCAAGGCGCTTTTCCCGGACAAACTCATCTTCAACGGCTATGATGAAATGCTCCTTTCAGGACTGGCTATGGGTGCAGACGGCGGTATTGGAAGTACATATAATTTTATGGCAGATAAATTCGTATTGATCAGAAAGCTGTTTTCCGAAGGCAAAACAGAAGATGCCAGAAAAATTCAAAACGAAGCCAACAGGATCATCGCCATTCTTTGCGAAATTGGAGTCATGCAGGCAGAAAAAGAAATTATGAACCAGTTGGGATTTGATTTTGGCGACTGTCTGCCACCTTTCTCCAAGATCTCCCAGGAAAACAAAGACCTTATCCACACCGAAATCATCCCTCATATTGCCCAAATTACCGTTTGATAAATTAGCAACAAACCAATCACACATAGTGCCAAACAGAAACCGGTCTGCGACAGACCGGTTTCTAATTGTATAAGGAAAACCACGCGTTAGACGCGTGGTTTTCCTTATACAAAAAAGGCCCGATTCCTTTCGAAATCAGGCATTTGGGTGGAGATAAGCGGGATCGAACCGCCGACCTCTTGAATGCCATAGCCTCCCGTGGCGGACAAAATGAATTTGATTGGATAAATTGGTCTAAATAGTCCAAAAAACAGGAATAAAAATACATTATGTGATAACTGGTATACAGTGTTTCGTCGTAATTCAAGATTAATTCAAGATGAAAGTGTTGCGGGCAACTCAGGTGTTGCGGGCTGCCCGCGCAAGAAAGGACGAAACTATGAAGTACTTATCAACCAGGGAAATGGCAGAAAAATGGGGCGTTTCCATAACTTTAATCAAAAGATTGTGCAATCAGGACAGAATCCCCGGAGCCGTGTACAGAGACGGTGTTTGGCGCATCCCAGAGGACGCAATCCGCGTGTCACGGACAGATTTGGAGTATACATCGGAGCAGGAGTTGCCGGAACTGGCCAAAAAGCTGCAAAATCAGAAGAAAAAACGGAATTTTCACGGTTTGTACGATTTCACCATAATTGACCTTACTTACGCTTCTTCCCGGATGGCAAGCGTCCGTTTGACCCGTCAACAGGTAGAAACCATCTTCAAAAAGGGTAAGGTTCGGGAATCCTTCGAGCCTATGAAAGTGTCCGATGTGATCGAGGTGCTGAACCATATCCATTGCGTAGATTATATCATTGATCACCTGATGGAGCCGCTGTCACAAAAATTCATCCGTAGGCTCCACCAAATCCTGATGACTGGCACGGTGGATGCTTACCGTGATCAAGTACGTCCGGGTGAATACCGGACAATCACATCTCGGCCCCGGGATCGTCAGCTCCTGCAACCGGACAAAATCCATTCCAGTCTGGCAGAGCTGATCGCAAACTACGAAAAACAAACCGAGATTGAGCGCAATCACATTCTGGACTTCCACGTCCGCTTCGAGGAGATCTTCCCCTTCGAGGACGGCAATGGCCGTGTCGGCAGATTGCTGATGTTTAAGGAATGTTTGCGCCACGACATTATGCCATTCATCATCGACGATAAACGCCGCTCCCGTTATATCCGCGGCATCAAAGAATGGCACGATGACCACTATGAACTGCTGGACGTGGTCATGGAAGCCCAAGACCGCTTCGAGGCCCAGATCGAACTGCAGCGCCTCTACGCCGCCAGCCGCCTCTATCTCCCCGCCGACTATAAGGAGGACTGAGCTATGGATATGAAGAAACTCTGCCCCGATGCGGACACCGTCCTGGAGCTGCTGTACAATACCTATTACGAGCACGTGTGCACCGACGATACCGACGAGATCAAACAGGCCTTCGACAACCTTTATAACGCCCTGTCCGATAAATCCCTCAAAGAAAAGGATGCCATCATCGACCTGACCTGTAACCTCTGCCGCCTGCACCAACAATCCGGCTTTGTGAATGGCCTCAAACTCGCCCACTGCCTCTCCCAAGAATTAAATAACTGAGCACAACAACCAAGGGCAGCCCCATAAAGGGCTGCCCTTAATTGAGAATGGATTACTCTTGCGTATCTAATTTACTTAAATCTGTCGCTTTAGGGGTGCCAAAAATTTCTGTTCCATGTTTGGAAATACAAAGTGCAGCTTGCTGCTTTATGGCTGTTACAAATGTACCAGTCAGAGAAAACGCAAGTTTGTCATCAGATAATTCAGTTGATTCAATTGAAAACAGTTGATTAACATTAATTACAATACCCCAGGCTTTTCCCGAATATTCGACAGGACCGAGTGTAAAAATATAGTCTGGAGAAGTTTTTTGGGGCTTCTTTATCTTTTTGTCTTTAATATACTTCTCCAAACTATCAAAAGGAACCATAATGAGGGGAGCAACACGAGAAACAAAGAGTTTCTTTTGCGCAATATCACAATCAGAACTTAAATCTACTAAATAGTATTTAATATCCGGATTGGCCTTTAATTCAGCGAGTATTTTGAGGTACTCTTCGTTTTTGTCATGGAAGTTAGGGTAAATGAAGCCGTGGAAATGAAAACGTTTTTCTTCGTCGTAATAGACATTGCCGGAATGATGTCCGCTTTGGCGTTTAGTTATCATTTTCCATCGGTTCAACTTTTCGGGAGATAATCCGTCAATTGCTTCGACTGCTTGGATTTTCTGCAAGTCGACGTGCTGCATTGTCAATCCACTCAGATTCTCACTTAAAAAATATGTGTAAAGTTCACTGAGCGATTCTATAGCTGCGGAAAACTTAGTTTCTTCGTCAGCATCCTTTAACTGTTGTTCTAGGCGATAATAGGCTAAATATGCAAGCATAGTATTCAACCTGTTTTCGATAGCTACTTTTTCTGGGATAGCAGTATATATGTTATTCACAGTTTGAATAGCTGCTGCGCCAACTGTATTTTCCCACAAAACAAACAGGTGAAAAAGATTGGCTGCTTTCAAGCATTCAACAAGCTTTGCCTCAATTTGTGTCAGAGCATTGTCGATAGGTTCTTGTGTGGATGACCTTAGAGGTAAAGTTTTTTGACTAACGAGTTCCTTAACCTTACGTTCATCCTCTGGATCTAGATCAAGTTCAGACAGTTGCTCGATTAACTGATCAAAAATATCATCATTCGTTTTTGTTGTGAAAAATTCAGTTTTATCAAGTCTTAAAATGAATTCTGGCTTGATTTTAGTAGAGGATAATTGTTCATGCAAAGCATCCTCGAAATCAGTTCCGTGGGAACTCCATATCAAGAGGATATACGGTCCGTTATCTGCTGCTATAAGGCCCTGAAGAATAGCCACAACATTTGAAACTACATTTTTAGGATCAGAGCTTGCATAGAATTTTAGATCGCAAAAAACAAGCCGAATTTCGTTGAAAGGTGTCGGTGGGAACTCTGTTTGCATGCCGGAAAAGTAGATCGTAGATACACCTTTTTGACCCAATATGTTTAACAAAGGCATAGCTTCTTCAATCCGGTCATCAATAACTAAAACTTTGCCGCAACGTGGAAATTGCATTCTTATACCTCCTTGAACACTAAGGCAACAACGGCCCCGTTCTTGTACTGTTCCGGAAGATCAACATCACCACGATCGGGGAACATGAGTGAACCACCTTGGGATAACATTACTTCGTTTACAATATTAAGACCCAATCCCATACCATTTGGTTTGGTGCTTACGAATGGCTTGACTGCGTCTTCTGGGGCAAGACTAAATCCGCAGCCATTATCAGCAATTACTATTGCTAAATGACCGTTAATCTCTCGTGTAGCTTTTATGAAGATTCTTCGTTGGGGCACACCCGCATAAGTCGTCCACCAAATTGAATTGTCGATAATATTAATAATGGAACCGATAATTAAATTGGAAGCACACTCAACGGGACCATCTGTAATGGTATCAGTTTGAGTTTCAACCGATATTTGATGAGCATCTAAACGATATTGCAAGCTAAAAATGGCTTGCCTAATCATTGCGCTCAAATGAGTTTGACGCTTTGATCGATTTCTTAAAAGATCGGCATAACTTTCAACTAGTTGAGACAAATGGAATGCTAGATTACGCACTTGAGAGGACGCTTTTTCTTTTTGTACGGTAATCTTAAGTTCTGCGATGATTTTCTCAATTTCGTGAATTACAACACCATAGCTCATACCCGCTGTTGCGGTTTTAAGGTACATCTGCTGGAGATAATCGTAATCATTCTCAATGCGCCTTAAGTAACCGTCAATTTCCTTGCGTTCCTTCTCGTCCTTTAGGTAGGTTGCTATTTTTTGACGAATAACACTAATATCGTGTGTTACAGGTTCCTTTTTACCGCCACTTAAAAAATCTCTTAAATTAACCTTGTCGATATTCCGTTGTGCTGTAAAGAAATCAATGGCATATTTAACGGCTTCACGAAAAGCAAGATAAGCAGCGTTTTCAATAAATCCTTCTCGATTTGCTTTTTCTTGCAAATCTTGGCTACACTCGCGATTAATTCGTACAGCACCTAATACAAGATTGTTACTTAAATGCTTTCCGGGAGTGTTGATTCGTCTACTGTCTAATTCAAGCCAATCGTTTCCAACCTCGCCGTAATCATATATGCGAACACCATCTCTAAATACTCGGATACCACCATTTTCATCCAGGTATGTGCCATAAGTCTTTTTGTCTGCTATATATTTTGAACGAAAAGCAGAATCTCGATCAAAAACAAGCAAATCAATTTTTATTGTTCCAATGGCATACTTGCCTAAATCAAGTTCCTGGGGGTCGTCACCTCTTTTTAAAGGGGGTAAAAGCATTTTTACAGGATCATGAATAATAAATTCCCTTGGCTTAATGCCAATCATATTGGCAAATGGACTAAAGTTGTATGTAAATTCAGTAATCGAATTTCCACTCAGTTCAATATGTCCAGAATACAACGCATATTCCTTTATCTGATCGAAAGTGAGCAGACCATCCAGCCAATCCTTGTGGCTTGTTTGAAACTTTACTCTAAAGGCATCGATGGCGTCAAAGGGGGAACTCAATGATGTAATTGCTCTATATACATTTCGTAGCATCCCTCTAGTCCAGCGGGTAGAAAGACTATTAATGAACAATCGTGTTCCGGTGTTGCTTCCGGTGAATAGTTCGGGTTCGCGGACTTGGATTGTAACACCCACTTCTTCCAAATAGCGTGCATTGTTAAACGAATCCCAATCTATTTCAACACGTACTTCTTGACAATTTGCAGCCCGAGTAATCATTTCAATTTTTCGTCCGAGCTTGTGAACGCCAAAACGACCAATTCCTTTTTCGCCAATTGGCAGTCTTCCTAAGTCGGACCGGTCGTTGTCTTTGACGATTGCCTTTTTATGCGTATTGCCCGGCTCCATCCAAATGTTCTGGACCGTATCTAAGTCCATACCTTTACCGTTGTCTAAAATTTCAATGCTACCTTTTTCGGGGTTATCAATGTCTTGCATGGAAACTGTAACTTTCGTGGCATCTGCGTCATATGAATTCTTAATTAACTCCAGAATAGCTACACTTTCGCTTTTAATTAACTGTTCACCTAATTGCAATAGGATTTGTGCTTTGGGTTTAAATGGCATTTGAATTTCCAAGTCAAATCACCCTTTCAGTAAACATATTTGCTATGGCTTGCGCGATGGACTTTGCCATTAAAGGAGGCACAGCGTTGCCTATCTGTGTGAATTTTGCGATCCGTGGTCCCTCGAAGAAGAAATCGTCAGGGAAAGATTGGATTCGTGCGGCTTCGCGGACGGAAATGGATCTACATTGGTTGACATCGGGATGTATAAAATAGTGACCATCCTTAGCAATATGGGCAATCATTGTGTGTGAATACTCCATATCTCCGGCCACTACTTTATACCTATCCGTAAAAGATGTTGTATTTTGTCTGGTTCGTAGTTCGTCCGGCAAATCATGGTATTTTAATCTTCTATGTCCGTCGTTCCACGCTTCGATGACTTGCTGATATATTTGCAAATCTCTTTCATTGTGGTTTCGGCAAAAGTGTTGTGTTAGAATATCTGTTTCTTTTCGAATTCCGGTTTCGGCCAAATAGAATGTTGCAGGATCAGCGTAATGATTATCCTCTCCGCCTGGATGTAATGCGGGCAAATCTACCAAAAGATCGTTCACCGGAACTCCGTAATGAATCAATTCTGGGATCGGGTATTCTAATTCTAAGTCATTACGCCAACCAAAAATGATAACTCTGCGTCTTTGCTGAAGAACGCCGTAGTCAAATGCGTCAAGAATACGATACTCGACATTATACCCAGCAGTTCGAAAAGCTCCAATAATGCGCAAGAATCGTTCACCGTGTCCTGCTGTTAAAATACCAGGAACGTTCTCAAACACAAATGCTTTGGGTTGGTAATGAACTAAAAACTTAATGTACTGTTTGTATAAATAATTTCTAGGGTCTTTTGTCATATGTTTGGCGTCAACTGCACGCCCCATTATAGAATATGCCTGACAGGGTGGTCCACCAATGATAATGTCAATTTCACCTAAATTGTGTTGCGCAATTAGATTATCAATATATTCAAAAATTGAGGGAACAGTTTCGGATGAAATTTCTTTGTTGATAATAGTATCAAGCAGACCATGGGGAACGTGCGCATATAGTTCATCTCGTGTAATGTGTCCCTGAATGTAATCGTGATATATATTTAGGTTGTTATTTTCCTGTAGGTAATAAAAGCACGCTCTTGTTTTTAAGGTGTCAGCTGCGTATTTGTTCATCTCCACATGAGCTACAGGTAGAAAATTTCCTTGTGCAACAAAGCCTTCAGATAATCCGCCTGCGCCAGCAAATAAATCTATAAATTTGTATGTTCGATTATTCATAGTACCTAACCTTTGCTGAAGAATGTATACTGGATTATCAAAAGATTGTTATTTGATCTCTTGTTCCAATCCTTTAAATAGCTCAGAATGGAAGAAATCATCAATTGTGATACCGAGTCCGTCACAGAGTTTCTTGATTGTAGACACAGTGGCACTGTTGTTGCGTCCACTAACAATGTTGTTGACAGTAGATTGGGTAACGCCACTGAGACTGCTCAATTTATTGATGGAAATATCGCGATCTTGACATAATTGAATAATTCTTTGTCTGACTGCTTCACCTACGGTCATAGGTATCACCTCTTTCTAAGTAAAATGATACCTTTATGTACTTGAAAAGATTACCCCTTTTGAGTTAAAATAACCCAAAAGGGGTGAAACTATGCGTTCGTGTACATTTTTTGGTCACCGGGATTGTTCGGAGACGATAAAGCCGAGGTTAAGAGAGGTACTTGTAGAGCTGATAACCAATCACGGGGTGGATATGTTCTATGTGGGACACCAGGGGCAATTTGATGCCTATGTGCATAGCGAACTGAAGAAACTAAAGCAAGAATACCCGCAGATCAACTATGCTGTTGTACTGGCCTATATGCCCGGCAAGAAGACGGAATATGACGACCACTCCGACACAATGCTCCCAGAGGGGATCGAGTCTGTCCATCCGCACTACGCCATTTCCTGGCGCAACAACTGGATGCTCAAGCAATCCGACTACGTCGTCACCTACATCACCCACGCCTACGGCGGCGCATATCAATTTGTCCGTAAAGCAAAATCATTGCAAAAAACCGTTGTTAATATAAGTGAATCATAGTTATAGAAATGAGGTAGAAATATTTCTTTACAGTTTCTATGCAAGAAAAGCGAAATTCTGTATTGACAAAATAGAAATAATGTGGTACCGTTTGGTTAGAAACGTATTAGAAATATTTCTAAACACACATGAAATACAGAAAGGAAAATGATTATGCAGTACGAAACTATTATTTTAGAACTTTTATCCCGGATCAAGAAACTTGAGGATGACGTAAGCGAACTTAAACAAACCCTGAATACGAGAACCGCTATTCAAACTCCTGTGATCAATAATGAGGAACGTGTGATACCGACTGCCCGTGAATCCTCAATTGAATACAAAAAAACCACGGATGAAATGATTGAACTGTGCTATAAGTATGGCAAAAGACTTGCGAATGGTGAAAATGCGCAAGATCTCGCTGAACAGATAACTGACGCAACAGGAATGAATAGAAACTCAGCAATAATGTACCTGTATGCGGTTCAGGGTATGCTCGACGGCGTTATTTTTAAAAGATCTATCAATGCCACTGCTATGAAAAGATATTTTGATTGGATCTATAATGAATATGGTAGCCAGGGACTGAGAAAAGCAATTCATGCTACACGGTTACATGTTGAGTATCGGCGAAGTTTTGGACATATGGTAGACTCTATCGAGGATATTTGCACACGATATGAAAAGAGATTATAAAGCAATACGAGTTGGAGGTTAATATGGATAAATTATGGGTAAGAAATATGTATGCAGGTCCTGGTGGTGGCGCCTACACAGGACCTGGTGGAGGAATGTACACTGGCCCCGGTGGTGGTGCCTATACAGGACCTGGTGGAGGAATGTACACGGGTCCTGGCGGTGGAGCGTATACAGGTCCCGGTGGAGGACTTTATACTGGTCCTGGAGGTGGAGCTTACAGTGGCCCTGGCGGAGGACTATATGCTGGCCCGGGAGGCGGCTTATATACTGGCCCCGGAGGTGGATTGTATGCAGGTCCTGGAGGCGGTATGTATACTGGGCCTGATTCGAATCCCTATAAGGCAAAGCATCCAGCGTGGCCTATTTTTGTTGTGGAATTGAGACAAATGGGAAAGCACAGGGAAGCTGATATTATCGCTGATGCATTGAGAAAAATAGGGTACATTGTATAATTGTGTTGTTAATAATTAAATGAAGAAGAGGAGGAGTACCAATGCTCCTCTTCTTTTTGTTTGCTCAAAGGATTATTTTACAGATGATAATACTATGTTCCCAGCGGGGATCGGTTTTATTCGCCTGCATTACGTTATCTCCAGGCGCAACAACTGGATGCTCAAGCAATCCGACTATGTCGTTACCTACATAACCCGCTCCTACGGCGGCGCTGCACAATATGCTAAGAAGGCAAGAAGTCAAAAGAAAACGGTAATTGCCTTGGTATAAAAAACCTCAAAGGGTAGTCTGATTAGTTATTTGAACAACGTGAATACTTGTCATATGACAAATATCGACATTCTTTTTCCTTGACATATGACAAGTGAAATGGTAAGATTAGCACAAAGGAGTGAATGTGCAATGAATAGAGTTATGAGAGAAAAGCAGGACATGACGTATTTGTCCTGGTCCAAAATCCGCAATTCTTCCGGTACAGCCGGTTCTTTCCTAAAGGCATACTCTGTTCTGGGCGGAAAAAAGATATATTACAAGCTTTCTAATTTTGATAAGATTAAAGGTGTTATCGGACATGAATGCATCAACGAAATTATCGTAGATCGCCTGCTGGACGTTCTGGGAGTTCCCCATCTGCACTATGAGCTGATTTATGCCGATGTAAAGATTGGCGGTAAAACACATGAGGTATACCTCTGCGCTTCTGAAGATTTCAAGCAGAGGGGCGAAAGCAAACTGGCCCTTGATGCTTATTGGGAAGCTGAGCATATTGAGGACGAATCCCCGTTGAATTTCTGCATTCGTAATGGCTGGGAAGAATACATCTATCAGATGTTGGTAGTTGATTTCTTGATCCTGAATCGTGATCGCCATGGAGCTAATATTGAAGTGCTGCGCAATAGCCGCAAGAAGACGATCCACTTAGCACCGCTCTTTGATCACGGTCTTTCCTTGCTCTTTAACTGTATGGATGATGCTGCGATAGCCAAATATGATGTTATGGAAGATAAGCGTGTCAACAATTATATTGGATCCGGCTCCACTTGGGAAAATCTGAAATTGATCCACAAAGACAAGCTTCCTCAGTTGAACAAGTTGAAAGAAACGGATAAGGCGATCTTGATGCACGATTTGGATGATGTCATTTCCCAGGCGTTGCGGGATAAGATTTGGGAGATGATCTGGAAAAGGTGGTGTGCATATGAAGCTCTTTGCAATTCGTGATGAATCCGCAATCGATCAGATTGATCTTGCTTATTTGCTGTATTACGAAGTAGAAAAACGATTCTATATTGAACTTCCGGAAAATGCTGATCCTTGGGAAACCCCCTTGCTTCTTTCGACCTTTATTAAGAAGGGCAAAACCTCTATCAACTCCTATTGGAGTAAGATATGGGTGCAGCAGCGCATTGTTCCTACTGATCGCCAGAATCTTGGCCAAGTGCTGAAAGACAACAATCTTCAGGAATACGATGAATTTGACTTACTGATGTTGTCTATGGGTCGCTGCGCACAGGATGATTACTATCTCGTACCTTTTGAAGAAGAGCAACTCCCAGCACAAATCCAAAAACGTTTTAAAAGACTAATCGAAGATGTGGTTCCGCTAAATAATTTTACTCTGTTAGTTTTCTTCCGTGATGGTAGCGTGAAGAAGTGTAATATCGGGGATCGCTATAAAGATGCACCGTCTTTTCAAGTGCTGTTCAAGAACGAAAGCTATTTTTATGCCGTTAACCTGCAACCGGGAGGACACGGAATCGAATGGGATATTAACCTGAGCGTTAGCGCAGCTACACTGTATCGCACCGGCACGAAAGTTCCTCTGACAGTTTCCGACTTTCAGAACTTTATTACTCATCGAGTTGTGAATGTAGCGGAAGCAGCAGAAATCCTGGGCTGCACCAGACAGAACATCGACTATTTAACAAAGACGGGTAAACTTCATCCAATCAAGTCTTCCGGAAAGAATACGTTGTATCTCAAGAGCGAGATCCTAAAACGAAATTGGCAATAAAAAGCATCAAGACGGCAATAACTGCATGTTGTTGCCGTCTTGATACGCTTAGACGCATGAATTGTTCGCGGCAGAACACAGAACTGTTAAACTGTATGCTGTTGGTTTCGAACACCGCTGGGATTTGCTCAGCGGTGTTTCGACTATCCAAAAAGGATAGTCCGTAACTCTTGAATATGGTTTGTCCGTGTGCTATAATGCGAACGTAAGAAGGCGGTGCTGACTGATAAAAGGCCGGACATAAAATGAGTTTATTTGTCTTGAATTATGCAAGTAATTCTTGGCAAGTAAAAGTGGTTTATGTAACGCATTTTGTTTTTCAGTGCCCGATGGAGGCGCACGTGATACGTGGGCTTTGTCGGGCTATATCTATGCCTTCTTATGGGAAACTATAGGGAGGTTGTTTTTTATGAACAACGAGACATTGTATGAGATTGCAACACAATTGGAATACGATTTTGATGACATTCGCATTCTGCGCCAAGCATTTACCCGGAAGTCTTATTCGGACGAACACAACGGTGAGTATCACAACGAAGTACTGGAGTTCTATGGCGACAAGGCGTTGGAATTCGTTGTGATGAAAAAGTTGTCCGAGTATTACGGGGAATTCACACAAAACGGAAAATATGCCTCTAAAAAAACAGAAGGCCAGCTCACGGAAATCAAGAAGAAATTGGTATGCAAAAAGATGCTTGCACATCGTATTGATACCTTTGGCTTTGCGGAGTACATCCTGATGGGCAAGGGTGATATTTGGCAGAAGTCTCAGAATCAGGATTCGGTCAAAGAAGATTTGTTTGAAGCCATAGTTGGTGCTGTAGCTATCGATTGCGAATGGGACGCAGAGATTCTTGAGGACGTAATTGTCCGTATGCTTGATATTGAGCATTATCTGGAAAAAGGCTTCAGTGATGACGAAAACTATGTAGATCTGATTCAAACATGGTGTCAAAAAAAATACGGCTGGATTCCAGACTATGATTTTGATGAAACGGAAGATGGCTACGAGTGTTCACTTACACTATCGGACGATTATGAGGATTTTTCTGGCAATGGATATTCAAAGCGTGAAGCCAGAATGAATGCTGCCCAAAATGCCTATGAATACTTAGAGGAAAATGACGAGCTGCTTCTCCCAATTGACGAGGTTGGTGAGCCGGAGATTGATCGGTCCATCAACCAATTGCAAGAGCTCTACCAAAAAGGCTATATTGATGAGCCATATTATGAGTTCTATGAAGATCACGATGATAATGGCAACCCCATATGGCGGTGCGAGTGTCATATCAAAGGCGCGGATGAGTATTATGGGATAAACTCTTCTTCCAAGAAAAACGGCAAAAAGAGGGTTGCCTACGATATGCTTTGCGATGTTCTTGAGTGGGGGGATTGAGATGAAGCTCCGTGAAATCAGAGAGCGAAAAGGTGTAACACAAAAGGAGGTTGCTACCGCCATTGGATGTACCCCTACGGTGTACTCACGATACGAAAGAGGAGAACGGGAACCAGACATCTCAACACTTTGTAGCCTTGCCGATTATTTTGAAGTAAGTACGGACACTCTGATCGGTTATATTAACAAGCATAAGACATAGCAAAAAAGTCGGTAATCTTCGGATCACCGACTTTTTTCCACACAATTAACACACATTACTCAAATCAAAATCCCGTTGCAATGATCGATCTCATGCTGGATGATTTGGGCGGGCCAGCCGGTAAAGGTTTTAATGCGGGTTTGAAACTGCTCGTTCTGCCACTGGACCTTGATAGTTTGATAGCGTTTACACGGCCGAGGACCACCAAGCAAAGATAGACAGCCTTCCTCTGTGTCATAAAGTCCCGACTTCTTAATGATCTCCGGGTTGAACATAGTCATATATGTCCCCTCGTTGTCAAATACAATGATCCGCTTACGCACACCAATCATATTCGCAGCCATTCCCACGCAGGCATCTTTGTTGGCAATCAGCGTGTCCAGTAAATCCTGCGCTACCTGCAAATCTTCTTTTGTCGCCGTTTCCGACTTTAGCCCAAGCAAAATCGGATCGTGTACTACTTCTCTAACCATTGTAAACCTCAATAATTCTCTTCAGAATTTCTTCATCGGCAGGGCAAAACTCGTAATTAGGTATCTCTTCCGGTGTGATCCAACGGATGTCATTGTGCTCCAACTTTTGCGGTACACCCTCAGCAATAGTAGCATTAAACAATGTAAGATGAACAGTGATGTCTGGATATTCATGGATAACATCCATAAGTACCTCGCCAACAGTAAGTGTGATCGCAAGCTCTTCTCGGCATTCCCGGATAAGAGCTTGTTCTTTTGTTTCACCAGGCTCGACTTTGCCGCCAACAAATTCCCAAAGCAATGCTCTTGCCTTATGTTCCGGCCGTTGGCAGATCATAAATTTATCGTTACCCCATATCAGGGCTGCTACTACTTCTGTCATATTAGAAATCCTTTAATTGGTTTCGATATTCGAATATCGCATATATTATTGCTTGTTGTTCAAAAAGCCAACACTATATAATAATCATTATTGTCGCATCATAGCATAACTTCTTCTTTATTAATGAATATGCTTGATTTCTTCACATAGTTGAGATAACCTTTCTTCAGCTATTCGCTTTTTCAGCTCACACTCCCAAACAACGATGATCTTCCAACCTGCTGCCTCTAAACTGTGTTTGTTTTCCGCGTCCCGTTCGATGTTCCTATCAATCTTAGGCTTCCAGTATTCTTGGTTAGATAGTGGCAATCTTGAACGGGAACACCCGTGCATATGCCAAAAACAGCCGTTGACAAAAATAATGGTGCGGTATTTAGGCAGCACAACGTCAGGCTTTCCGGGATAACGCTTGTCATTTTTGCGATAACGGAAACCGTGTTTAAATAGATATTTTCTAACAATCTCCTCAGGTTTTGTATTGGTGCTGCGGATTCGAGCCATATTCTCGCTGCGTTCAGCTGGTGTTTTGGTATCAGCCATTGATAGTCACCCCGCGACTGTTAGTTGGTTTCGCCAGTATAATATGCACAGTCTCCCGGAAATTTGATGTTTGGAATCCAAATTTGAGTTCCGTCCCACCCCTTCTCGGTATTGCCAGTAATTTTGTAAACAGTGAATACAAGCTCATCAGGATGGTCGTCTCCTAAGTTACGGTCAGTCGGGGACAGTAACGTGCCAGTTCCTTTACCAATGTCTCTATTTCTGCGGACAATCAGTTTTCCTTGTGCTGCAGGATCTGAGGCAAGTAATGTGTTCACAAAACCAACAAACGCCTTTGCGTTCCAATCGCCAACTGTTTCAGAATCGAGCTGCTCAATTATCTTTACTACCAGTTTCAAGCTCACGGTGTACATATCATTATCAAAAGGCTTAAGCAATGCGTCAATTGTTTCGATATCTTTATTCACCGGATAGAAGGGGAAGTAGTTAACACCGCCGGAATAAATACCGACTGCCTTTTTGTCCAAAACATTTTTTCTGGTAGGCTTCAATCCTGTAGGATAAATAATTTTAATATTATTTCCGTTTTTAGCACTTTCAATTTGCTTGATAATACTATTGTTCGTCCTGTTGATATCGGCGAAGAGTTTGAACAGTTTTGGCGGCATAAAGACCCGCAGCAGACCTGGGTCACGGTCATAGCCAAACATTCTAGCATGCTGCCACATAGTATCTGCCTGCGGACTTTTCGCAACACGGCAATAATATACCGTTTGAAGTTGCGGGAATGTAACACCTCTACCTAAGCTGTTTCCGCCGATGATAATATTGCTGCCGGTTTCATACTTTATATTTTCCTCATAAGAAACGACAGAATTCAGCATTAGAATACCGATCTTATCATTTTGCAGTTGATCAGCTATATGGCTATAAATCTGTTCAAACGGGAGCATATCGGGTTTTGTTTGTTTCAAGGATTCATATACCTGTTCAAAAGCTTCCCGCGTTTCCGATTCGTTATGAGAATGAGAGATTTCATTCAAATAACTGCCGATCTTATTAGCAAAGCAGGAATGCTGACTGGTTTTCATACTTGGGTGAATCAGGAAATTGCAAACTTTTCCGCCATTCAGCATTATATGGCCGGAAGATATTAAATGCATAATTAGTGCAGTTTTTAACCCGTTCTCTGGGAATTCATCATCACTCAGAAGGTCTTCAGCTTCATCATTATCTGTGAAAACTATTTGCTTAGGAGGATCAGGTGGGAAAAAGAAGTTACCGCCCATGTAGCCTTTACCGGGCTTAAAATAATAGATAAAATAAGGCTTCCATCCGCTTTTAGCTGTTTGGAGAAGAATAGATTGGGGTGTGCCGGTAACTTCCATGTAGATGCTGCTGGAGGTGGTTTTCTTGATGGCCTCCAGATGCTTATTAATGGTGCTCTGCTTATTTTTATTTACCTGTGTATTCAGACTGGCTGCATCTGCCTCGTCATCTACAATAAACAGAGGATTGCCAGCACAGAAATTGGTAGAAGCAAAATTGTTCTTCCACTGCCTCAATACAGACGGATTCTTCTTTAATACAATTACAGCAGGTTTGCGCAGATTATTTTGAACAAATTTCAAATAGTCGTTCTCATCGCAGACACAAAAGTCGCATAAATCCCGCAGCGCACGCTGATAAGTTTGTTGTTGAAGTAAAACATTATCTGTGGTAAGCAGGACAAAATTCATAAAGCTTTCGTCAGCAGCTGCGCACATCAGGCCAAACATGTGACTGGTCTTGCCGCTTTGCACATCGCCTACCAACAGACTTACAACATGATCTGTGAAGGAAAAGTTCGCAATATATTGCGGAACGACATCTTCAACTGTTTTGTTGATCGCCTCCGCAAGAGCGGGATTTCCTTTGCTGCTTATTCTGTCTAAATATGACTGTAAATAACTCATTTCTTCACCCCGAAGTTTAAAAACCAATCATCAGAATTTTTAATCTTTGTCATGGTGATTGTCTTTCTGCCGTAAGCCTTTAGTGTCTCGTCGGTAATTACGTCGCCTACAGTGAGAACGCCTTCGTTCTCAAGCCGGCCTTTTACCCATTTGCCTAATATTGTCAAATCGCCGCTGGATCGGAGGTTTTTATTCCAGAGTCCTTCCTCTCCGCCATTCACCTGACACATAAAAGAGAAGCCATCATCTGTATATACCTTGAACTCTGTATCCGCTTGCCCTTTGGGTGTTCCTTTGGGATATCCGCGCATTTTTCTCATCTCAATCGGTACAATCAATTCAGCTTCATACCAATGCCGAGGCTTTACGACATGCGTACGCATGTTTTCCCGTCCCTTTCCGTGGTAGCAATTAAAATTACTTTTAGCTTCGGTTTTTACTGGAAGCTCAAATTTTGTGTCGCTCAAACTGGATGAAAGGTCCGCGAGGCGGGTTGCGGATATCTTATCAACAGACTCATGCCCGTCCAAAACAGGATTTGCATCATTAAAAGTATCAATTTCCAGTTCAGAAATATTTCTAGATGCGGACCGGCTGAGAGAGTCAATAAAACTCTTCATTTGACAGGCATAATTGACCTCGTCGATCAAGAAGGAGCTTTCATAAACTCGCGCTCCGCCGTCAATAATGCCGCTCAGGTTATTTGAACCAATAATTCCTGCAAACGGTCCTGTGTCGCTGCTGTATGAATACAGTTTCCCGTGATACTTAAAGGCGTTAACCAATTTAACCTCGCCTAAGCTGTTATTCATCAAATAATCATTTAACACCAGAGCAGCTTTATATTGAACCTTAGTAAAGCGCTCAAAATAATGCATTCCTACAATCAAATTGAGAGCATGAATATTGCTGTTAAGCTCCATTATTCTTTTTAGTTCCATCAATGAATCGGACGAGACATAGCCAACAGCAATATCTAATTTAGATGCTTGCGGAATTAAACTGTAAAACGCGTCTGAAAATGTTTGGCTGCTTGTTTTCATAGGGGGATAGTTGGAAAACAAGAATTCCATAGTTAGCCCTCCTTAATACATCTGGGAAGTTACATACTCAAGTCTTTGCTTAATAGTCATAGCTTTCATCTTCTCGTATTCAGGCAGCAAATCAATAGGCTCATAGTTGCCAGTGAACAGCGGAAGAAGGCGTTTGGCGACGGCCTGTACGCCAACGGGCGGGACGGCGTTGCCGATCTGCCTGCGGACTTCGGTGACGCTGCCTTCAAAAATAAAATCATCCGGGAAGGATTGGAGCCGTGCACGTTCCCTGTTTGTCAGCGGACGAGGTTCTGGATAGTGGTAGCCCCAAGTTCCACCGCCACCGGCCGCAATAATGGTCTTTGCGGGCTCATCGAGCTTAATTCTGCGGTAAACATGGCTAATCATACCTTTGACATACAAAGGATTGTCTTTAGGAATATCTGTGAAATTGCCACCCTCAGGGATTAATTCAAGGACTCTTCTGGTTTTATCTTTGATATTGATATGTTCATTATTAGTAGGAACGGTCTCGACCCCTTCTAATGCTTTGCCTGCAGTAACATAAGGGAGTGTTCCGTTGGGGCCATGAGAAGGCTTTGGATGAACAAAATCAAATCCGGTATCAATCCGCACACCCACAAACAGGACTCGCTCTCTGAACTGAGGTACGCCATATTCTGCAAAGTTATACAAATGAGGTTTTACCACATAACCGGGAGCAATGCTTTCAAAATCCTTCACTATAGTGTCAATGGCTTTGCCACCATTGGCTGTGATGAGACCTTTAACATTCTCAGCAACAAATGCTTTAGGCTTCTTTGCATCTACAAACTCTGCAAAATGTCTGAAGAGACCGCCGCGAGTTCCGTTCAAACCAGGCTGTTTCCAAATGATAGAGAAATCCTGACAAGGGAAACCGCCCAGGACGATGTCGCATTCGGGAATAGTAGTATCAGTGTAAGGATCAATTGTTGTAATGTCCTTGTAATGAATCACATTGCCAAAATTAGCAGCAAAAGATTTACAGGCCCATTCTGCGAAATCGTTTGCCCACACTGTTTGATATCCTTCTGTATGAAAACCATAATCCAATCCGCCACAGCCGGAAAAGATGGATACAATTTTGGGTTGATATTTTATCTCAGTCATTTTAAAGACCTCTTTCGTTCAATAATAATGTGTTGTCTGGCAAAAAAACATAGTTATACTTTTGAGAAGTAATCTTCGTCAATTTCATAATCTTTTATTTCCCTAACACCGATACCATACTCTGCCAGTTTGGTGATAAATTCTTCGCCATCAATCAAATCAATTTGCTGCTTTCCGGGGTTACTCGCTTCTTCTTTTGCTGGGTTTGAAAAAGAACCAGTAGTAATAAATACACCTTTTTCAATATCAGTAGTTAATGAACCACGGAAATCTCTAATTTCGGCCGCACCGACCGATCCCTGGTACCGCTTGCATTGGAAGGCAATATTAAAACTAAAGATACCATTAATTCTTAGTTTTCCAGTGCCGTCAATTCCGCCGTCTCCAGATTTCTTAGTTACGTGAACATCGTCAAAACCGCATTCGCGCAAAAGACGTTGAGTTAGACGCTCGAATGCGAACGGATCCATATGAATTAAGACATCATATAATTTCTTTCTCCATGGTCTAACTTCGTCTGGAATATCACTGCAATTGTCCTCTAGCTGGTCCTCTAAAGATCCAGACAGATTCGCACTTTTAGCTTTTTTATGAAAATTCTTTTGGATGTATTCGCCATCTACCGTTTTCTTGTTTGAAAATTTGGTTGTAATGGTCCATACACCGCGTGCACTATTGGAAATGGCGCCGTAGTTTTTTAACAGAGTTCTTGCCCAAGCAAGCCGATAATGGATTTCAGAAAGACTCGTGTTATTAAGGTGGGGTATTTCTAATACTTCATTTGGGAGATTGAGAATAGCAATTGCTTGGTCGTTTATCTCCTCGTTTTTTCCAGATCCGCCTAATTTCTGGAGTGCTGCAAAAGTCGCCTCAACTAGCTGGGCATATGCTGGGATTTGTGTATTATCGTTCTTTTTCATATTAAATACCTCACCTTACATCCTCTACGATTTCAAGAATATCATCAATTGTACAGTTAAGCGCAGTGCAGATTTTTAGCAGAACCTCAGTAGTGACATGACCGCCTTTGCCCATCTTGATGATAGTTGCTGGGCTGATGCCGGCTTTGGCGCTGAGGTCTTTCTTCTTGATATCTTTGTCGATAAGAAGTTTCCAGAGTTTCTTATAACTGACTGCCATAATCATTCTCCTTCCGGAATAACAAATAAAAGCCCTGCATGCGGCAGAGCTTTGGTTTTCGTCACATACTGCCAATGTATTACAACACTCGACAGCGTTGTATATCATTATAGCAGCTGTATTTGATAATATCAAGGAAATAATTTATAAATCCGCACGATTTTTGCTGAGGCACTTAGGTACTTAACATAAAAATGAATGAGGTGAATGAGGTGAATGAGGTCAATTAAGGAATAAAAGAATTTAGGAGTCCCCTAATTAATAAAAACATAAAATCAGTCCCGTGAGAAAGACAAAACACCCTCCCTTGGGACTGATTTGCAATGTACCATGCTTTCGTATATAAGTCGGTATATCTATTCTGTTAATCCAAGGCGGATGCGGTCTGCAATGGCTGCGACAAATTCCCCATTGGATCCAACACTGGCTGTATCATGACCAAAAAATAATTGCATTTGTTCCCTATCTCCGAACTCCCAGGCATGCTGAACGGCACGGGAAATCTCAAAACGCACTTGCTCCGGAGTGGTGTTTAAAAAAGATGCGATTGGCACATAAATATCCCTTGTGATATTTGCAGTCGCAGTGGGATCTTTTATCGCCAGCTCAATAGCTTTCTGCAGGTATGGATACCCCAAAATATTGGTCGGTATCCCCAGCGTACACAGCATATGAGCAGAATGATAGGTGACATATCTGATTTTTCTGCTATATTTTCTCCATACTTGTTCAATATAGGGCCCTGCAGAATGAATATCAAAGGGCTTAAGCAGTAAATGACAAACGCCCCGTTCTATAAGTGTATATTCCGTATATTCTGTCGCAAAAAATGTAATTGCTACAACACACAGGCGGGGCTTCTGCGGTATAATTTCCCTCAAGTCAGGCATACACTCCACAAGTGGGATCATCAAGTCTATAATAAAGATATCCGGGGAAAAACGATTGACAAGCTCTATTGCTTTTCCTCCCTCGTTTGTAATCGCAACAACTTCAAATACACCTGTTTCCTCTAATGCAGTACGCAGCTCCCTACATAGCTGTACAGACTGGTCTGCAATGACTACGGTTGCCGGTTTTTCCATTCATTACGCCTCCCTTGTAATAGATGAATGATAGCACAATTAATGTCCCATATTTGTCCCGCAGTCATTCGTCATTTTCCTTGCGTAACCGCAAAAAAGAGTGTATCATAAGAAAAAAGGGGGTTGCGCTATGCTCTCATTATCCAAGTCGAAATACTGCGGTTTGTGGCAATGCCCGAAAATTGCATGGCTTAATAAGTACAAACCGGAAGAAATGGTAATCAACGATGCCATACAAAGCAGAATGGATGCCGGAAATGTAGTGGGCGATCTGGCTATGGGTCTTTTCGGTGATTTTGTAGAGGTAACTGCCTACAACGGCGAAAGGTTAGACCTATCCCAAATGATTGCACGCACCCAGGAGGAAATGGAGAAAGGCACGCCAGTCATTTGCGAAGCCTCCTTCAGCTATAACGGATTGTACTGTGCTGTGGACATCCTGCGCAAGGACGGCGACGGCTGGGCGATCTATGAGGTCAAAAGCTCCACCAGTGCGGAGAAAGATGTATATACCGCCGATGTGGCTTATCAAAAGTATGTCCTGCAAAACTGCGGTGTGAAGCTGACCAATGTGTACCTGGTGTGCCTGAACAACGAATATGTATTTGACGGCACATTAGACCTTCAGCAGCTTTTTAAGATTACTGACATTACCGTACCGGTCGCTTTTGAGCAAAGAAACCTTGCTGCCAATTTATCCATTGGCGAACGGCTGTTAAATGACCCCAACGAGCCGGAGATCGACATCTCGGAGCGCTGTATGCATCCCTATGAGTGTGCCTACTGGAAATACTGCACACACCATATCCCCAAGCCCTCTGTTTTTGATCTGTATCGGATGCCGTTTAAGAAAAAGCTAGACTACTATAAGCACGGACTGTCCCGGTATGAGAATCTGATTTTAACATCAGATATCACCAATGAAAAGCAGCTTCGACAGATGGAGTATCACCTTACTGATAAGGGTACATATCTGGACAAAGAAGGAATCCGGGCATTTCTCAACACTCTGTCTTATCCTCTGTTTTTTTTGGATTTTGAAACGATGCAGCTGCCAGTGCCTCAGTTCCCCGGCACAAAGCCTTATCAACAGATCCCGTTTCAATACTCATTGCATTACATTGAAGAGCCGGGCGGAGAATTAAAACACAAGGAGTTTTTGGGCGTATCCGGAGAGGACCCCAGACGGGCCATTGCGGAAAGTCTGTGCAGGGATATCCCGATGAATGTCTGTGTTACCGCCTATAATCGGGGATTTGAATGCGGCAGAATCAAGGAACTTGCCTGTGCATTCCCGGATCTAGCAGAACATTTGCTGAATATCCGTTCCAACATCCAGGATCTGCTCACGCCCTTCCAATCCGGATACTATTACAACCGTGATATGGGCGGAAGCTTTTCCATCAAAAGCGTTCTGCCTGCCCTGTACCCCGATGATCCGGAGCTGGACTATCACAATCTGGAAGGTGTTCATAACGGCAGCGAAGCTATGACGATCTTCCCCATGATTAAGGATATGTCTCCCGAGGAACAAGCCATTGCAAGAAAGAACCTTTTGGCATACTGTAAGCTGGACACCCTGGCTATGGTAAAGGTCTGGCAGAAACTTATAGAAGCAGTAAAGTAACTGCCATATAAGAAACAACATCCTGACAATTATTTAGAGAAATATTTACCGAGCCTGCCGGAGTAAACGGCAGGCTCGGTTTCTTCACCAATTTTCGAAGTCAAATACAACATTTCCCATGGTTTTTTTATCATATAAAAGTGCTTGAGATATTTCCTGCTGTACAATATCGTATTCTTCCACTTGGATCTTGGTCCATGGTGTATGTGGATTGACAAGTTTCCCAAGAATTATGCTATCTAACGGACAATGGCAGTTGGCCTCATCAATTGCTATTGGCTTTTTAAATTCGAAGGTGTTAAGAATAATAAGATACTTCAGCGACATATTTACAAGCTTTTGCCTCGCGCCAAATTCAACCTCTGGAAACTCCGTATGGAGGAATTTTATCAGGGGCATACTTGAGAGTGCATCTCCACTTTTGATGCAATCAATAATTTTTTCATAAAGTTTATCTGTTACTTTGTGCTTTTTTTCTCCATAAGTAAGTTCTCTGTATCTCTTAAGTTGAAATCTTCCTGTTAAAGTATCTCTGTGTGCGCGCCATATAGCATCCCGAATTCTATCGGTTTCAGTCTCCTTGCCCCATTTATTGACGGGAATTGCCGTCTTCACTAAAAACTGATACATAACTTCTTTTTCCATTATGAAATCTCCTTATTATTAACAATATCATCTCATACTGTTGGGCTATTTGATATCAAACGCAATCATCTTCTTTTTTTACAATATAAATCGGTTCGTCGGTAAACCTCAAGCTGGTTTTATTCCAGTAAAGGCAGCTGTGGTCACGCTTTCCAAGCTGCGTCCAGCGCAGATCAAAGCGATATGCATCGTCCTCCAGATGTTCCAGATTAAGCACCTTGTCGACCTTACCCTCAATATAAGGAGCAACCGAAAGGTAATTGCCGTTAAATATAACGCAACACTCCATCTGCCTTGCGAAAAGCAACATATTCCGTATTGTTTTTGGCTCCAATTCACACATAGGTGCTCCGTCAATGATCAAAAGAGCGAAATCAATCCTGAATTGAAAAGAATCCAATAGCTGCTCTACACTCATCGCCATATCATATACACAGATATCCTGACTGCCAAGCCAATTAGCTGCAGTAGCAAGCTGTATATACTGATAATCATAAAACTGTGCCGTTTCAATTACGGAGATTGGAATACCGGTCAGCATAGAAAGAAGACGCATGGTAATTTGGTGGGCGGAATGCGCCTGGGAATAAATCCGCACCGGTTTGCCGGTTTTCTCTGCCACATCAATAGCGTAATGCAATGCCAGTGCAGTCCGTCCACTGCCGGAGTCTCCATTGATCGCTACGAGTTCGCCCAACCCCAAACCGCCCGTAACCTTATCAACGGCAGCAATGCCGGTATTTAGCTTGATTGGAGTATGGCTGGCTGTATTCAGCATTGCCATATAGTCAAATACTCTATCTACATGATTTTTAATATGCGCAGGATTTTTTTCTTTGCTTTCCAGACTTTCCTTTCTTGCCCTGCTTGCCTCAAGATAATCTTTAAGTTCTTCCATACCAGCACCCCTTTCCTCTTTTTTGCTATGTACTTCTGTTCGTGTGCTTTCATTTACCAGAACAGAAAATCAAATTCCAGTTCCGTGGGATGTACGGTATCAGGATTGTTTATTGTAAACTCATTTTTAATTTTCTGAATATTTTCTCGGACTGTCTTATACTGGTCTTTTTTCATATTGTTCCAGTTTATTTCTCCGCTCCTTGCAATGGAAACAATTTCATCAGACGGTTCGAACCCACATACGATGCAAAGAGTAACTGCCCGCTGAGCAATCACACTGTCAATCGGGCAATGGCAATTCTCAAATTCAATATTAGAGAACAGATTTTCATCCTGGCATATTTTATAGCAATACATATACTTAAACGTCATATTAATAAATTTCTGCCACATGCCACAGGTCATTCCGTAGTCTTCATTAGAGCACAATTCCTTATGCCAATTATCGTAATCAGAAGAAGACTTTTTCTCTCCAGTTTCCGCAGCAAGAATCTTTTCGATATTGTCCTTAAGAGTCTTTTTGAAATCGTTTTTATGCTCTATAATTTTACTCCGCTGACCATAAAAACGCTCTCTCTGCGTAGCATCTGCCCATGCCTTATTTATGCAATACTCTAACGGAACTTCTTTCCCTTCTTTTGCTGCCTTGCTGAAAAAGTTATTATAGAAGTCTTCAGTTTTTTGCTTTACATCTACATTTAGTGTTATCATAGTTTATGTCATCCTTTCGTTTTCCATTTTAATTCTTTGCAGAACTGTATTTTTCAACTGCATCACGCAGGGTTTTCAGAACGGCATCCCGCAGGCTTTCAGGGGAGAGAATTTCAACATATGCTGCATACTGCATTGCCCAGTGCTGCATAGCCATAGGGCTGGCAGTTAGGGTTACCTTCACCGTTTTATCATCGTCTGTAGTTTCAAAGCGTACATCAAATCCAAACCAGTCGATAATATGATCTATGATTTCGGTATCCGCCAAAAATGTAATTCGTTCCGGTGTATCGGTATACATATAAGGCATCGTGGAAGCTAATTTTCGATAGTCGATACCGCCTTCATAGCCAGAGATTGTCCGCAGCTCCACTGCAGGCTTGGAGGATATCTGCATATCTGTGATCCGGTCCAGTCGGTGAAAGGTCATATTGCCCCAGTAGCCATTGTAGCCCATCAAATAGTACCGCTGATTATGTAAAATCAGTTGATAGGGCGTAACACGCTGGTAAGAGGATTTGTGCAGCTTTTTGTCTATGCCATACTTGTTGTAATCATAGTGGACTTGCTTGCCTTGTTCGATAGCTTCATCCACCAATTCAATATTATAAAAAAGAGCCTGATTATCTGTCTTGCTCCAGTCGTTTACGGAATAGATATTCTTCACGTGGCTGCGAAAAAAACGATTGCTCAGTCCGCATAGACGCCGAATCAAGTCAGAGGAGTGGCTGGCAGTGATATGTTTGCTGCAGAGAACACCGTCAATGAGTAGCCGCAGCTCTCCGTCTTCAAATTCGCGGCTGACTAAATAACTACCATTGCTGCCGGAAGCAATATCAAACCCCGCCTCTTTCAAAAGGGATAGATTTCTGCCAATGGCTTTTCGTTCAATGGTAATACCGTAGTCCTTTTCTAAATAACAGGCAATATCTTCCTGTCTTAAAGGATGATCACAATCACTGTGGGTTTGCAAAATCTGTAAGATGCGAATCAGTGCCAGCTTTTTCGGTTCCATGCTATCCATAAACATTCCTCCGTTGCTTTGATACCACTATCATAGCACACGATCCTCTCGGACACAACCATTATAGCGGCTACAATGTACCAAAAATGTCTCAACGCTTTTCTGTGCCACGCACAGAAAAAATTATGTTTAGTTCATAGAATATTTACAGTATATGGTATCTATATGTATTGACGAACACTGTATGTTGTGTTATCTTATTGGTGTAATTGATTTATGTGCGCCTTCTCAAAATGAGAATCCAGTCCTTTGACTGTCGCAAGATACTCGCGTTGCACACGGAGTTAAGATTGTACGTGTCAGTAGCCTCGGCTTAGCCTTTTTATAGGCGAGGCAGCTATTGGGATTTTTAGATGAGGGTGTTATGCCCTTACGCAAGTCTTCGGACAGATGTTAGAATGGAAGCGAAACAGGGATATTTTAACCATTTCAAAATGTGAATAATGGCTGGTTAGCAAGAGTAGTACATTCTGCTGCCAATATATTAAATGCTTGAAATGACGATCGGTTATTTCAGGCATTTTTTTGAAAGAAATTTTTGCGTCCGACAATTTTCGTGAGAAAATGACATCTGCACTGTGCTATCTTATTGGCGTAAGAGTTATTTTGTGCGATTTTTTGGTCCGGCGTTTATCATGTTGGACCTTGGGAGGGCAGCCTGAATAGGACATTCCCAGTGCACACGTTGTTATGTTTGTACGTCAGGTCGTTTTTGGGGATACTATACCCATTGCGCGCCTATTTTTATGGAAGGGCTTCCTTCTTCTGCCCGGAAGGTTGCCTTATTGCACGGCAGTCCAAGTATAGTTGCTTGGCTACACAATGACCGTGTTTATGGAATGGCCGATGAATAGGATATTTCGATGTCTATCATCATATGTGTTAAAGAATGGATTGCAGAAGTTTTTCTGCGAATATGTTAAGTGCTTGAAACTACTATTGGTGGCTTCAGGCATTTTTTTGAAAGAATTTTATTGCGTACGACAACTTTCGTGAGCAAATGACATCTATACTGTGCTATCTTGTAGGTGTTATTGTTCTATGTGCGTTTTTCCGTGTAATATGCATTGTTCGCGGATATAGGCTTGGCTGGCCCGAATCGTAGTTTTTTACTACCTTGCACACGTTATGTTTGTATGTACGTAAGTAAGCATATGGGTGTACTATACCCATTGCTTATATTTTAAATTATTAAATTGTGACCTCGAGCCCGAAGGTCGCTTCGAGAAAAAGTGAAGAATGGAATCCGGTATGCAGGGATCATTCCCTGTTGTCTAAATATGAATGAGCTTGA